>CANHCU010000131.1 GCA_947459185.1 Planctomycetaceae bacterium
AGGTCATCCCGTGATTGCTGACAGGTCATCCCGTGATTGCTGACAGGTCATCCCGTGATTGCTGACAGGCGATCCCAGTAATCCGGGAACGTCTTTCCTACGCAGGCCGGATCGGCAACGAAGATACCGGGCACCCTCAGCCCCACCAGGGCCAGGCTCATCGCCATGCGGTGGTCATCGTAGGTCTTCACGGTCGCACCATGAAGGCCGGCCGTTCCCTGCCCTGCCGCATCGGCTCGATCGTTCACGGGTGGGACGATGGTCAACCCGTCGGCCCGTTCCAGCACCGTGCCGCCAAGGCGACGCAATTCGCAGACGAGGTCGCCGATGCGATCGGTCTCCTTGTCGCGAATGTGGGCGACGTTGCGGATCGTGGTCGGCCCATCTGCGAACAGCGCCACCACCGCGAGCGTCGGCACCGTATCGCTGATCGCGTTCATGTCGATGTCGATGCCGCGGATCGCGTGGCCCGAGACCGTGATCGACTCATCCGGCCCGTCGTCCCACGCGACCGTGCAGCCCATGCGGCCGAGCGCATCGGCGAAGCCGACGTCGCCCTGCATGCTCCGGCGGGAAAGCCCCTCCACCCGCACACTGCCGCCGGTGATCGCAGCGGCCGCCAGAAAGTAGCTGGCCGCCGAAGCGTCGGGCTCGATCGCGTATCCACGCCCCTGATAGCCCGATGGCGCAATCCGCCAGCCACGGTCTCCCTCCGGCACGCAGTCCGCGCCGAAGGCCTCCATCACCCGCCGTGTCATGTCGAGGTAGGGCAGCGAGACGAGCGTGCCGGCGAATTCGATCTGCATGCCCTGCGACGTGCATGGCGCCACCATGGCCAGACCGCTGGCAAACTGGCTCGACGTGCTGCCGCGGACAATGGCCGCCCCGCCCTCCATGCCCCGCGAGCGAATCACCACTGGAGGGCATCCACCCGGGCTCTCCGCGGTGGCCTCGACGCCCAGCGACTGCAGCGCCTCCAGCAGGTCGCCGATCGGCCGCTTGCGCATCCGCGGCGTGCCGTCCAGTCGATAGGTGCCGTGACCGATCGCGCAGACCGCCGACAGAAAGCGAATCGTCGTGCCACTGGCGGCGCAATCGATCGTCGCCGCGGCAGCGGGCACCCTGCCACCGGCGCCGGAGATGCGGATCTCACCCCGCGGCCAGTCGGTGGACACGCCGATGCCAAGTGACGACAACCCCGCGGCCATCACCCGCGTGTCTTGGCTGTCGAGAACGCCAGTGAGTTGGCTTTCGCCCCGGGCCAGAGCCGCACAGACGAGCGCCCGATTGGTGATGCTCTTGGACCCGGGCGGCCGGATTGAGCCCACGATCGGATGCGGGCAGACGGAAATGGGAAGGGGATCGGTCATGGTGGAGAGCAGGCTATGATACCCGCATGTCACGGTCTATGGACGACACTCTCACCGCCTACGATTTCGCCGCGCCTCCGCTGATCCGGTTTGGCGCCGGCCGGATAGACGAACTGGGCGAGCTGGTCGGGCTCTGGGGCCGACGGGCGTGGATCGTGGGCGGCGGCCGCAGCCTGACCGCCTCCGGGGCACGGCAGCGGATATTCGCCAGCCTGGCCGCGGCAGGAATCGACGCCCGAATGGTCGCCTCGAGCAACGGCGAGCCGACGGTGCAGCACGTAGCCACCGCGTTGGCCGGGCTGGCCCGCGAGGACCGCGAAGGCGTGGTGGTGGTGGCCGTGGGTGGCGGGGCGACCATCGATCTGGCCAAGGCAATCGCTGCCATGGCGACGAACATGCCGGCAGACATCTGCTCCCACCCCGACCTGGAATCGCTTCTCGACACGCTTGTCGTTGACCATTTGGAGGGCGTCGGCCGCGGCCTCTCGATCCGGCATTGGCCGCTGCCCGTGGTCGCCGTCCCCACCACCGCCGGCACCGGTGCCGAAGCGACGCGCAACGCGGTGATCTCCTGCCCACGCCGGCGATTCAAGAAGAGCATGCGAAGCCCGATGATGGTGCCACGGGTGGCGGTCGTCGATCCCGACCTGACGGCTTCGTGCGATCCATCCACCATCGCCGCCTCCGGGCTTGACTGCATCACGCAGCTGATCGAATCGTTCGTCTGCCGGTTCGCGAAGCCGCTGCCGCGGAGCTTGGTGCTCGAATCGCTCCCGCGGGCCCTGCGTGCGCTGCCGCGACTGCTGGAGCATGCGTCCCCGGACGACGATCCGCAACGCGGGGCCACCAGCCGAGCAGCCGATCGGGCGGCGGTCAGCCACGCCGCGCTGCTCTCGGGTATCGCGCTCACCAACTCGGGCCTCGGCCTGGCGCATGGCGTGGCGGCAGCTCTGGGCATCGCCTGCGGCACGCCGCACGGCGTGGCCTGCGCCGTCATGCTGCCAGCCGCGATGCGGATCAATCGCAGTGCGTCGGAAGCTGATTTCGCGACACTCGAGCGGGCTGTCGCTCCCGATTCATCACGAAACGATGCCGCGGCGGCAGACGCCTTCGTGGATCGGATCGCACGGCTCTGCCTCGTCGCTGGCGTGCCACGCCGACTGTCGGAGTTGGGGGTCACGCCCGATCAGCTCGACTGGCTGGCCGAAAACTCCGGCGGCACAAGCATGCGAGGCAACCCGGTGCAGTTGGCCCCGGCGGAACTCCGCAGCCTGCTCGCCGCCATGCTTTGAGCGAGCGTGCGCGGGCCGCAGCAGCCGTCAGTGCCTATCCGTCAGTGCCTATTCGGACTTCGCAAAGACCGGATCATCGAGCAGCGGCATCAGGTCTGAGGCATCTGCCCCCCCCGCCTGCGCTTTTTCCCAATGCGCGCGTGCCCGCGGCAGATCGGGCTCGGGCTTCGAGAGATGGTAGGCACCAAGATAGAGATCGTTGGCCGGATTCTTGTCGAACCACTGCATCACGATGGCCAGCACGATCCCGGCTGGGATCTTGTCGCGAGGAACCGTCTTGTTGCCACCGGATGAACGATACGTGAATGTGTCGGCGTCCACTTCCACGACGCCGACCTTCTGATTTGTGACGTCGTATTCGTCACCAGACTTCACCGCTGCCAGCGCCCTCTGGCGGTAGTCCATGAAGCCCTTCGAGTAGATCGCAAGTTGCTGCCAGCTTTCGAGGCGTTGACTGGCCGCCGATCCAGGTGCGCGGCCACCGGCCTGCTTGGACGCCGCCGCCAGAAGCGTGGTGACGGTGTCGTATTCCTGTCTCTGGAGCGCCTCGAGCGCCTCCGCGAGCGTCGCATCGAGTTGAGCGGTATTCTCTGCCATATCCCCCGTTATGTCCCCTGCCATTACTTCTGGCGGTGGGGCCGCCGCAGGTCGGGCCGTCGCCCTGGGCGGTGACGATACTTCGGGCTGCCTGTCTGGCTCTGGTTTTGGCTCTGGTTTTGGCTCTGGTTTTGGCTCTGGTTTTGGCTCTGGTTCTGGCTCTGGCCGCGACGGCCGGCGACGTTCATTCCGGGCTGATGGCGGCTTGCTGGTTGACACCGCATCATCGGATGCGGGATCCGGCGCTCGCTTGCCCTCCTTCGGCCTGCGATCCTGCCGCGGCTGCGGATTGATCGGGGCTGCCTCCGCTTCGGCACTGGCCACCTGACGCTCATCCGACTTCTTCGCGTTCGGCTTGACGTAATACGCGTAATAGACGAGCCCACCGGCCGAGGCGAAGAGCGCCAGCAAGGCGGTGGCGATACCCGCCACCGGCGCCTTCTTTCGATACACCGTGGTGCGGATAGCGATCGCTTCGGCGCCAACGCCGTCGCCGCGAAAATCTCCACCAGGCACGGCGGGCGGCACGGCGGGCGGCACCACCGGCACGGCTGGGCGTAAGACGGGGGGCACGGCTGGAATCGCAGCAGGACGTGTCGCTGCAATCGGTGGTACGCCGCCCGCCCGCTGCGAGGGCGGCGCAGGCATGGCGAAGGGGACCGCGGAATCGGACCTCGGCCGCTGCGGACTTGCGGCAATCTCGGCGATAAGCTTCTCCCGGGCCTCTTCCACGCGTTTGATGAGACCAGCCCGGGCCATCTCAAACGGGCCCGGCGAAATCGCCCGCAACAGATTCAGCCGGGCTTCCGCGGCCCGCAGGACCACCGACGGATCGGCCTCCTGAGGCGACACGCCCAGTATCAGGCGGGCATTTCCCGCATGCACCGCATCGATGCCAAGCCACTGCCTGCAGGGATCGAAGGGGGCGTCTGTCGGCATGATGCAACGGCCGCGTGAAAGGCTGCCCGGCAACGCGTGGCCTACGAAGGCTCACGGGTCCCGGAGCTTTCACCATAGGATACCAAACGCTTCGTGCTCCGCTCAATCGCGACGCCAGACCGTCATCTCCGCCAATGAATGCTGATGCTTCCGTGCCGTCTCCCGAATCACAAAAGGGACGTCCTCGCGATGCAGCAGAGCAAACCGCGGCTCAAGCGTTTGCTGGAGGCCCGCCAGCGTGGAGAGAGGCTCACCGTGCTCGCGACGTCCGCCGATCCACTTGGCCTTGGGTGTGTAGTCCTCGAGCCATGTATAGGGGGACGTGATCACGAGCAGCCCCCCGGGGAGAATCCGCGCCGCGATGCCGTCGAGAAACAGTGAGGGGTCGTAGAGACGGTCGATGAGGTTGCCGGCGAAGACAAGGTCATAGTCGGTGTAGACAGTCTTCAGATTGCAGGCGTCGCCCTGCATGAAGAGCACCCGGGAGCCGACCTGCTCGAGCCCCAGCCGATCGAGCGAAATCGTCCGAGAGATCGTCAGTTCGCCCTCCGTCGGGACCTCGTAGATCACGTCATTTCCCTGCTGCAGCCGCACGCCCGACTGGATGAAACGGGCCGAGAAGTCAACAGCATCGACATGGCTGAAAAAACGGGCGAATTCAAACGCCGATCGCCCCACCGAGCAGCCGATGTCGAGGCACTTCCCGCGACGCCCCTGGGGCACATGCCGAATCACAGCCTCCACGCAGGCCCGCGGAAAGTTGGGCACTCCCAACGCCTCAGGGCCGAAATGAAACTCCAGATACTGGGTCACGAGCTGGTCGGTCTCATAGAGCCGCGAACCATCGGTGACAGCTTCACTTCCTGGCGTTTCGATGATCGTGCGAAACCCCGCGTGCTGGAAAAAGTGACGGCGGAAGGCATACCTGGCGCTGGCGAGCGTCTCGTTTCCCGTCGAGATCCAGGAACCGCCCTTGATCAGGTTGTGGCGGCCATCGAAGGTCGGTGCCGAGAAATCGTCATAGAGCGGATGCACCTCGAAGCCCTTGAGGGGCATGATCGGGGTGCGGGTCCACTGCCAGACGTTGCCGATCACGTCATAGAAGTCGCCCTGCGGATAGGCATCGACCGGCATGCTCGAGGCCCCGTGTTCCAGATTGATGTTGCCGGGCGCCCGCCTCCAATCAGGCTGGTCGGCGGAGATTGGCGAAGGGAGCGAGTGCCTCAACGCATACCAGTGAGCCTCGGTCGGCAACTGGACGTTCTCGCCGGTACGGGCGGCAAGCCAGGCACAATACGCCTGCGCTTCCAGGCAGTTCACCTCGACCGGCCAGTCGAGCGGCAGAGGCATCTCGTTGAGTAGGTTCCGTTGCCAAAAGGCCGCCGCCATTTCCGTGCCCCGTCGCAGCCAGAACCTGGGGTGTTCGGCCCGCGTGTAGTGCAGCCAGCCGCGGCCCTCCTCCGTCCACCACTCCTCACGGTCATAGCCACCGTCTTCGACAAAGGCGAGAAATTCACCATTGGAGACCAACTGACGGGCAGCCCGAAAATCGGCCAGGACCACCTCTTCGACCCCGTATTCATTGTCCCAGCCGAATGTCTGATCGTCGGCCGACTTGCCCAGCCGCACTGTCTGCGATGCGACGGGCAGCCAGTCGTTGGCGGGCACAGGACCGGAGCGTTTGCAGATCGACCAGAGTTGTCGTTCCTCGGCCGAGAGTTCTCCTCCCTGCCGCAGATCGTCAAGCGGCATCAGCCGCATGATCACGCTCGACGTTTCCAGGTGGATCCGCTCATGCTCGATGCCCATCAGAATGATCCAGGCGGGTGAATCCTGCCGGATCGGCAGTTCCAGCGGCATCGACTGGATGAACGCGTCAACATTTTCCCGCACGACAGCCCGGTAGTCGCGAACCGCCGCGACGCTCGGCCAATCGTAGTGGGCCGTGTTGAGATCGTCCCACGACATCTCATCCACGCCGACTGCCATCATCGCCTCCAGCTTGGCATCGAGCCGGTCGGGAATAAACCGGCCGGCGATCAGCTTGTTGACGAAAAACACCGCCGGGTGGGCGAAGTAGAAGATTAGCGGGTGCCGGAGCGGCTCATGCCGTTCGTAATACGAGGCATCGTTGCGAATCAGCGCAAAGAGTCGATCGTAGAGTTCGCTGGTCTGGTGGTAATACCGGAGCATCTCCGCCCGCTTGGCGGCTACCGGATCGGCGGCCGGCGGATCGGCGGTCAGCAGCACCGTTTTCGTCGGCACGAGCGGCGTGGCGAGGGACGCGAAGCGGGCACGGTGGGCGGCGGAAACGGCGGCGGACGCGGTCGGATTCATACGCGATCGTGTTGAGGTCGGGAAAACTACTCCGACACTCTAGCACCCAGCCGCAAGCCTTCCAGAAACGGGTCGGGAATCGGGGCACTGGCGCCGAGGAGCGATCCCACGACCGTGCCCCGATGGCAGTTGTCGCCACCCACCTGGGCATTGGCGCAGACGCCCGCCGCGAAATCGCCGGCATACCGCCAGGCCAGGAAGAGGGCCGCCGGGAAGGCGTCGGGGATGTAGCAGGCCGGGCTCAGGACCCTTCCCACAACGACGTCGTCGGGATGGCGGTCCCAGTCGCGCACCTTGGCCGCCGAGATCCACCCATTGGCATGGTCGAGGATCGCGGTGCGGAGGTCCTCTCCCTGGCAGACGTGGATCAGCATCCGGGTGAGCACGTCAGCGGCATCGAGCACCTCGTCGTCCTTGTGCGTGAGGCTGACGTGGAGCCGCACGATCCGCCGCAGCTCGGGATGTCGGGGGCCGAGGGCCGCCACGAGGGCGGGCACGGCCACGAGCCCGCCGATGTGCACGTCCTTGACGCCACAGTTCATCGGCTTGCGATCGGCGGCGAGGTTCGTGAAGAAGTCGCGGTGGTATTCCTCGACGTAGGTGTCGCGATGCTTGCCGGCCGCGAGCATGAAGGCCATGTAGCGGTCGAGCCAGCGTTCGGGATCGTAGTCGCGATCCCGGCGGACCATCTCGAAGAGTTCCACCGCCAACACCTGGTTGAGCGTATTCTCTCCGGCGGCGAGAAACTGGTGGTAGTGAATGCCGCGCTTGCCCCAGTAGGCAGCCTGTTCGCGGAGGATATCGGTCTTCGGACTGGCGGCGGTGTAGCTCGACCGCCAGAGGATGCTGTCGGGATGCGGATTCTTCGGGGCGAGATAGCCCGTGATCGTGCCGTAATCGCGGGCCAGCGCCTGCCGGTCGTAATACCAGTGCACCGGCATCGCCACCGCATCAGCGATCAGCGAGCCCAGGAAGGCCTGCCGCGACGTGTCGATCGGGTCGTTGGGTTCGTTCATGGGTGGGTCTCGATCAGGTTGGTGATTGTCAATCCGACTGTCGATCCGGTTGTTCATCATGTTCATCTTGTTCATCATGGAAGAATCCTCGCAAAAAAGCTGCGCACCCGCGGCACGTCGCAGCGGTCGATGATCTCCCCCGGCGGACCGTGGGCGAGCACCCGGCCGTCGCCGACGAAGGCCATCAGGTCGGCCACGCGGCGGGCAAATGCCATCTCGTGGGTCACCAGCACGAACTGCGTGCCGAGATCCTTCAGTTCCCCGATCATTTCCAGCACCTCGGCCGTCATCTCCGGATCGAGCGCGGAGGTGGGCTCGTCGAGAAACAGTCGCCTCGGCTGCACGACCAGCGCCCGGAGGATGGCGATCCGCTGCTTCTGGCCGCCGGAGAGTTCGGCCGGACGCTTGTGGGCATGATTGGCCAGGCCAAACCGCTCCAACGGCTCCCGCACGCGAGCCCGCGCCTCGGGCTCAGACAGGCCGTGCACCTGCACGAGCGGCAGGAGCAGGTTGTCCATGGCCGTGAGATGCGGAAACAGATTGTAGGCCTGAAAGACCGTGCCGACCGTCCGCCGATAGGCACGCAGCGACGGTTCATCCCGTGGCAGGGCCACGCCATCGAAGACCACGCTCCCGGCCACCGGCACGTCGAGTCCCGCCAGGATTCTCAGGAGCGTTGACTTACCGCCCCCTGAAGGCCCCACGAGCACAAGTGACCGCACGTCGCCGGTGCCCAGTTCCAAGCGGTCGAGCACGGTGGTCGTGCCGAATCGCTGCACGAGGCCGCTGATCTCAAGATTCATGATGGCCGACTTTCACGATGGCTCGACTTCATGCCTCATACCGATAGCGGCGTTCGAGCAGCCGCGACACAGCCGACAGCGGCAGCGTCAGCAGCAGGTAGCCGGCGGCCAGCGGCAGGTAGCTTTCCAGCGTGGAGTAGGTGAAGGAATTCACTTCCTGGGCAGCGAGGGTGAATTCGGAGACCGCGATCACGGAGAGCAGGGAAGAATCCTTGATGAGCGAGACGAACTGCCCGGCGACGGCGGGCAGCACGAGGCGGACAGCCTGCGGCAGGATCACCAGCCGGAACGACTGCCAGGGGGTGAGACCGATGGCTCGGGCGGAATCCCGCTGCGTCTGCGGGATGGCGGCGAGGCCGCCGCGGAAGATTTCGGCCATGTAGGCACCGCTGAAGAGTGCCAGCACGAGTACGCCGACGACATACCGGTTTTCCAGGCCGACGGCGCTGGCCACCACATAGAACCCGATCAGCAGTTGCACCAGCAGCGGCGTGCCGCGGATCAGCTCGACATAGACGCGACCCACCGCTTCCAGCAGGGTGTTTTTCGATTCCAGCAGCACCGCCGCCAGCATGCCGATAAGGGTGCTGGCGACGAGTGCTGCCACGCTGATACCGACCGTGACACCGAAGCCCTGCACCAGCTTCTGGCGGTATTCCCAGACGCCCGTCCAGTTCCAGGCATAGTTCACCCGCGAAAACGCCAGCGCGATGAGCGCTGCGAACAGAACGACGACGATCGTATGGGCGAGCCAGCGGGGCATTCGCGACAGTCTACAAGAAAAGGGGACGCAGCTTTTTTTCCGGTCCCATACAAGCCCGAAGCGCCAGCGAGAGGAATCCGCGTGATATCCCCAGAACACCACCCGTTTTCCCTTGCTTGCGCTGCGGGCTTGGATGGAGAGCGGGTCCCATACAAGCCCGAAGCGCCAGCGAGAGGAATCCGCGTGATATCCCCAGAACACCACCCGTTTTCCCTTGCTTGCGCTGCGGGCTTGGATGGAGAGCGGGTCCCATACAA
>CANHCU010000132.1 GCA_947459185.1 Planctomycetaceae bacterium
ATACCTTCCACAAGTTCACCTTCTTCGAGGCGATCGAGAAGACCGCGGAACTCGGCCTTCCCTTCATCGGCGGGCTGAGCTTCATGCAGCAAGTCAGCAAGGATATCCCGAAAAACTTCGACCAGAGTCTCACCGACGAGGAACTGCTTCAGATCCGCATGAAGCTCGAGTCCGCCGGGGTCCGCATGCCCGTGTATTACGCTCAGACCATCCCTTCCGACGAAGCCGCCTGCCGCAGGCTCTTCGAATTCGGAAACAAAATGGGTGTCGAGACTTTTATCTGCGAACCCAAGGCCGACCAACTCGACCTCCTCGACAGGCTCGCCAACGAATATGCCATCAATGTCGGCATCCACAACCACGGACCCGATATATCACCGCACCTCTGGCGTCCTGAAATGGTGCGCGCCCTCTGCGAAGGACGCAGTAAACGTATCGGAGCCGCTCCCGATCTCGGCTACTGGCTTCGCCTCGGCATCGACCCGATCGAGGCGGTCCGCATCCTGAAGGACCGTATCCTCACTGTCCAGATGCACGATCTCCACGAACGCGGCCCGAAGGGCCACGACGTGCCCTGGGGCACAGGGGCCGGGAAAACCCGTGAGTTCTTCGAGGAACTCCACCGTCACGGCATCAAGCCCACCATGATCGGGATCGAGTATTCCTACGATTGGTTTGAGTCGATGCCCAAGCTCGCGCAGAGCATCGAGTTCTTCAACGCCACCACCCTCGACCTCGCCGCCAAACCCGAAACCAGCCATCCGTGAATCGCCGTACCTTCCTCGCGCACACCGCCGCCGCCGGCTTCTCGACTTCCTTGGCCGCGGTCGCGGGCCAAGTCGAGCCCGGCCATCCCCACTCGACGAAACTCGGTTGGAAGATCAGCGTCCAGCACTGGACATACCGTCGCGTGCCTCTTTTCGAGGGGCTCGAAATGGCGGCGGAGGTCGGCCTTCGCTGCTTCGAGCCGCGGAGCATTCTCAAACTCGACGCCCGGCGCCCCGGCGTGAACGCCGACGAAAACATGCCCGAGGATGCCCGCAAGGAACTGAAGGCCCGCGCCGATGACCTCGGTATCTCCTTCCCCAGCGTCTTCGCCGACTTCAACGGAAAGCCGGAGCAGGCTCGTAAGATGCTGGAGTTCTGGAAGAGCCTTGGCGTCACCTACGTTGTTTCCGAGCCACCGCCCCGTTCTATCGACATGCTGGAGCCGCTCGTCGCCGAATACGGCATGCAACTCGCCCTCCACAACCACCAGCGCACCAAGTCCGAGTACTGGCACCCGGACATCGTGCTCGAGCACTCGAGACACCGTGGCAAACATATAGGCGCCTGCTGCGACGTCGGCCAATGGACCCGCTCTGATCTCAAGCCAGTCGAATGCCTCCGCACGATAGGTCGTGACCGCATGATCAGCTTCCACCTCAAGGACGTGGTCACGATGGGAGACCTCGACTGCAGCAACACCGTCATCGGTGAGGGCGCCGCCGACTGTGGGAACTGCCTGAAGGAAATCCACGCCCTCGGGTACCACGCTCTTGTGACCATCGACTTCGAGCACGACACCCAGCGGCTTCAAGAGGACATGGTGAAAAACATCGCCTTTATCGAGGAACAGGCGCGGTTCCTGGCGTGACGAAGTGCCGTTCGACCCGTTCGACACCAGCGGCAAGAGCGTCATCCTGCTAAAAAAAGGCCTGTAACCTTTCGGTCTGCTGAGTCCGGCGGTAGAGTAGTTCCATGGCAACGCTTGGCGTCAACATCGATCACGTGGCCACGATCCGACAGGCCCGCCGCACGGTCGAACCCGACCCGGTGTGGGCGGCGGCGCTCGCCGAACTCGGCGGGGCCGACGCCATCACGGTCCACCTCCGCGAAGACCGCCGCCACATTCAGGATCGCGATCTCGAGGTGTTGAGGTCGACCGTTCAGGTGAAGCTCAACCTCGAGGCCGCGATCGCGCCGGCGATGATCGAGATCGCCTGCCGGGTGAAGCCCGATCAGGTGACGCTCGTACCGGAGAAGCGTGAGGAGGTAACCACGGAGGGTGGCCTCGACATCGTCACCCACCGCACCGCGACGGCGGAGGCGGTTCGCCGGCTGCACGAGGCCGGCATCGCCGTTTCGCTGTTCCTCGATCCCAGCCCGCGGCAGATCGATGCCGCAGTCGATCTCGGCGTCGCAGCGGTCGAACTGCACACCGGCTGTTACGCCAACGCCACGACCGAGGCCGAGCGGCATGCCCAGCTCGCGGAGTTGTCGAGGGCCGGGGCAATGATCCGGCAGGCGAAGCTCGAACTCAACGCCGGCCACGGCCTGACCTACCGCAACGTCGTGCCGGTGGCCCGCCTCGAAGGCATGGGCGAGCTCAACATCGGCCATTCGATCGTGTCGCGAGCCGTGCTCGTGGGCTTCTCGCAGGCCGTCCGCGAGATGAAGGCGCTCATCGGCTGACGTCGGGACGGGATGGTCGTCCACGATCACGAGTCTGTAAAAGCTGACCATGCGATTTTAAAAATGCTGAAAAACCCCGGACGCACCTCATCTATGGCAGTCATTCGTTTGCACTTCCTCTCGTTCCAGGTCAATGTCCTGCCGATTGTTTTGGCGATTGCGGCTGCTTGCCTGTGCCCGGCCTTGGCAGCCGCGGAGTTGTCCTCGCTCGAGCTCCGGCCTCACGACCACGTGATCCTCATCGGCAACACGCTCGCCGAAAGGATGCAGTATTTCGGGAACTTTGAGACGTTCCTGCACTCGCGGTTTCCGCAACACGAGTTGTATGTCCGCGACCTCGGCTGGTCGGGCGATGAGCTCACGATCCGCCTGCGTTCGCAGGGGTTCCACGACCACGGCAGCAACCTCGTGGATCATTCACCCGATGTTGTCATTGCGATGTTCGGATTCAACGAGTCGTTCGCTGGGCCGGCGGGCGTAGAGAAATTCGAGAAGGATCTCGCGGCGTTCGTGAAGGATCCCTACTCGATCGACCGTTACACCTCGCCCGGCGGCGGCTGGGATCGGGGTGACGGGCACGGCACCGCCGGCCGCGGCGACAAGCCTGTTCGCAAGGTCGTTCTCGTCTCACCGATCGCCCACGAAAACCTGAAGCGGCCGGGCCTGCCCGACGGCTCAGCAAACAACGCCCGTATCGCGATCTATACCGAGTCCATGAAAAAGGTGGCCGCCCGCGAGGGCGCGGTCTTCGTCGATCTCTTTACCCCCAGTCGCGACCAGATGGCACAGTCGAAGCAGGCCTGGACGATCAACGGCATCCATCTCAACGAGCATGGCGATCGGGAGGTGGGCCGGATTCTCGACGCGGCGCTCTTCGGCCCGCGGCGTGACGAACCAACGGTCGATCTTGCAGCCTTGCGGGCGGCCGTGAACGAGAAGAACCTGCAGTTCTTCTACGACCATCGCGGCGTCAACGGCTGCTACATCTACGGCGGCCGGAAGAATCCCTACGGCACCGTGAACTTCCCTGCCGAGTTCAAGAAACTCCGGGCGATGACGGCCGTCCGCGACCGCCGGGTCTGGGACGTGGCCCGAGGGAAGCCGGTGCCCGACGCGATCGACGACTCGGGAACCGGCGATCTGAAGCCGGTCGAGACCAACATAAAGACGCTCGCCCCCGCGACCACCCCCAAGGAGTCGCTGGCGATGATGGAGATCGAGGAGGGCTACGAGGTGAATCTCTTCGCCTCGGAGATCGAGTTTCCCGAGCTTGCCAACCCCGTGCAGATGACGTTCGACGCAAAGGGCCGGCTCTGGATCGCCACGATGCCCGGCTACCCACAATATCTGCCTGGCGTGCCCGTCAATGACAAGATCCTGATCTTCGAAGACACCGATGGCGACGGCAAAGCCGACAAGCAGACGGTGTTCGCCGATGGCCTCCATCTGCCGACCGGCCTCGAGATCGCCGACGGCGGGCTCTACGTCGCGCAGGAGCCGAACCTCGTCTTCCTGAAAGACACCGACGGCGATGACAAGGCTGACGTCCGCGAGATCGTACTCGACGGGTTCGATTCGGCCGACTCGCACCACGCGATCGGTGCTTTCGCGAGCGATCCGGGCGGCGGGCTGCTCATGGAGGAGGGCACGTTTCATCAGACGGCGGTGGAGACGATCCGTGGCCCGAAGCGGTGCTCCAATGCCGGCATCTTCCGCTACGACCGAAAGCGAGAAGAGTTCGACGTCTTCGTGTCGTACGGCTTCGCGAATCCCTGGGGCCAGACGTTCGACCGCTGGGGGCAGTATTTCGTGGCCGACGCCTCGGGCGGCGCCAACTATTTCGGCACCGCCTTCTCGGGCGACGTCGACTATCCGCAGAAGCACGCCAGCCTCAAACAGTTCCTGCAGAAGCAGTGGCGTCCGACCTCGGGCTGTGAGTTCGTCAGCAGCAGGCAGTTTCCCGACGACGCACAGGGCAACTACCTGCTCAACAACTGCATCGGCTTCCAGGGGATCCTCCAGTACAAAATGCGTGATGACGGCGCCGGGTTCGCGGCCGATCCGGTCGATCCACTGCTCAAGTCGAACGACCCCAACTTCCGGCCCGTCGATCTGGAGTTTGGTGCCGACGGCTGCCTCTACGTTGTCGACTGGTACAACCCGCTCGTGGGCCACATGCAGCACTCGCTGCGCGACCCGAATCGTGACCACTTCCACGGCCGGATCTGGCGGGTGAAGGCGAAGGATCGGCCGCTCGTCGCACCGACGAAGATCGCCGGTGAGCCAACGGAAAAGGTGCTCGACTCGCTCAAGGTCTACGAAGACCGCACGCGGTATCGGGCCCGGGCTGAACTGCGTTCGCGGCCGGCGGCCGAGGTGATTCCCGCCGCGGAAAAGTGGCTGGCCGCGCTCGACCCGAAGGATTCCGAATACCAGCACCATCTCGTCGAAGGGCTCTGGGTCTACCAGGCACAGGATGTCGTGAACGAACCGCTGCTCGACCGGCTTCTCGCCTCACCCGAGCCGAAGGCCCGCGCGGCGGCCACCCGCGTGCTCTGTTTCTGGCGCGACCGCGCGGGCGATGTCTTCGGCAGGCTGCGAAAACTCGTGTCCGACGAGCATCCGCTGGTGCGGCTGGAAGCCGTGCGAGCCTTGAGCTTCTTCCGCGACCAGGAGGCGATCAACATCGCGATTGAATCGCTCGTGCTGCCGCAGGATGACTATCTCTCCTACGTCTTTCGCGAGACGATGCAGACGCTCTCGCGGCGGGTGCCGGCCGTGACGGCGGGCGGTGCGTCGGGGTCGGCTCGACCGCTCGTCACGCTCCTCGAGAGCGGCCGGCTCCCTGCAAACCGCGTGGGCGACGCCGTCGGCATGCTGCTGCAGCGTGGCGGCCCCGAGGAACTCGGCTGGCTCTTCGCCGAGTTTCTCGAGCCCAAGAAACTTTCCGACGGCCAGCGGTCCGCGATCGCCGACGGTCTCCTGCAGGCGGCCGTCGAGCGCGGCATCAAGCCCGCCGGCGGCCTCGACACGCTGCGGCCGATCCTCGCGGGGCCTGACCGCGGCCTCCAGGTTCGGGCGATCAAGCTCGCCGCCGCCTGGCGCGACCCTTCAATGATCCCGGCGTTGCAGAACCTCGCGGCGGGCGAACGGGCCGGCGGCGAGCCGCAGCGGCAGGCAATTCTCGCGCTCGCGACGCTCGGCACGCCCGAGGCGAGGGCCACGATCGAATCGCTCTGTGCGGCCGATCGGCCGGAACCGGTGCGGCTGTTGGCGATCGCGGCGCTCGCCAGGATCGACACGGCAGCAGCCGCCACCCGCGCGGCCGACGTGCTCGCGGCGGCCCCTGCGCAGACGCCCACCACGGCTGGACAACTGCCGACTGAGATGCTCGATGCCCTTCTCGATCGGCGGGACGGTCCGGTGAAACTCGCCGCGGCGCTCTCGGCCCGACCGCCGTCGGCCGACGTGGCAAAGATGTTCCTGCGGCACATGTATGCGAGCGGTCGCTCGGAGCCAGCCGTCGCCGACGCACTCACCAAGGCCGCGGGCATCGCGGCCAACCCGTTGCCGCCGTCGCAGGAGGAGATCGTGAAGATCGCGGCCGAAGTCGTCTCGAAGGGGGATCCGGCCCGCGGCGAGGCGATCTTCCGTCGCGCGGAGATCGCCTGCATGAAGTGCCACGCGGTCGCCAAGGCCGGCGGCGTCATCGGTCCGGAGCTGTCCGCCGTCGGCTCGATCTCACCCCCCGAATACGTCGTCGCCTCGATCCTCACCCCCGACGCTTCGATCAAGGAGGCCTATGTCACAAGGAACGTCATCACCGACTCCGGCGAGGTGCACACCGGCATCCTCGTGGACCGCGACGAGCTGCGGGTGCGGCTCCGCGATGCGACGGGCAAGGTGATCACGATTCCGACAGCCGAAATCGAGGAAGAGATCGAGGGCAAGTCGCTGATGCCGAAAGGGCTGACGTCGTTTCTCACGCAGCAGGAGTTCCTGGATCTCGCGCGGTTCGTGTCGGAACTCGGCAAACCCGGCCCCTATGCGATCCGCTCGACGCCCACGATCCAGCGGTGGAAGGTGCTCGAGAATCCGCCGGCCGATCTCGCCAAGGCCGCGGCTGACGCGATTCCTTCGGACGACCAGTTCGAGAAGCTCGTCCTCAACGGGCCGGGCCTCCGCTGGAAGTCAGCCTACGGAAAGACCGCCGGCGGTCTGCCGCTCGAAGAACTCATGGCTGCCGGCGGCTCGGGGCTCCAGCCGCTCTGGCTGCAGGGCGAGATCAGCCTCGACGCGACCGGCCCGCTGGACCTGCGGATCACGGCGCCCGAGGGCACGGCCGTATGGATCGGCGGCAAGCGGATCGACCTTGCGAAGACGGGCGCGGTGCCTTTCGAAAAGGGAGGCAACAGGCTCACGCTCCGCGTGCCCGCCACTGCTGGCGCGGGGCAGGAGGTGACGGTCGAGGTCCGCAAGACGAAAGACTCGCCCCGCCGCGTCGAAGTCGCCGGCGGTTCCTGATCACGGTGCCGCCGAAAGTGAGCGAACGTCATTCCGTGAGATGAAGCCCGTCGGCTGAAACCGGCAGGGGATGGCCTCGGCGTCCCCGGCAAAAATGCCAATGGCAGCCCGGCTGCGTCTGGTCTTGAATGGCGGTGGGTAGACGACCTCCATCCTCGGACCGCTTCACCATGCCTGCCTCCAAACGGACTGTTCCCACGCGCCGCCGCCAGCAGCCATCCCAGACGGCCTCTAGGTGGCGCGCCGCCGCAGTCATGTTCGGTTTTTTCTTGGGACTCGTGTCGATAACGGCTTCGGCCGACGAGCCAATGCCGACTCCGCCGGCGGGCTCCCCCGTGGCCGTGCATGGGCAGCTCGGCACACGGGGAAATGCGCTCATCAACTCGGCAGGGCAGCCGGTGCAACTCCGTGGCGTCGCCCTGCACGGCCTCCAGTGGTTTGGCGACTTCTATCGCGACGGCCGGGTGATCGATGCGGCCGCGACCACCTGGGGCGCCGACGTTGTTCGGATCGCGGTCTACCTGCACGAGGGCGGCTACCTCGAGCAGGACGCTGCAAGCAAGCAGGAGATCGAGGCCATCATCGACACGATCGTGCGGCGGTGTGCCCAGCACGGCATTTACTGCATCCTCGACTGGCACGTGCACCATCCGGGCGATCCGCTGATGTTCATCGACGAGTCAAAGCAGTTTTTCGACATGATGGCAGCCCGCTACGCCGGGCTGCCGAACGTGATCTACGAGATCGCCAACGAGCCGAATTATTCCGGCCGGGAAGGTATCGCTCCGGAGCGTGAGGTGAGGTGGGCCGACATCGTGGCGTATGCCAACGAAGTCATTCCCGTGATCCGCGCTCGGGCTCCGGAGAGCCTCGTGCTCGTCGGCACACCCGACTGGTGCTCGTTTGGCATGAGCCGGGGTCGCGATTGGCACGAGGTCGTAGACTCACCTCTCGACCATGAAAACGTTGCGTACGTGGTGCACGCGTATGCCGCCGGGCATACCTTCCATGCCGTGATCGACGAGATCGCCGAACGGCTGCCGCTCTTCGTCACGGAGTGGGCGGCGGCGTCGTGGCAAAAGACCAGTGACAATGACCTCGTCAAAGCACAGCCATGGATCGAGATGTTCGACCGCCGTGGCCTGAGCTGGACCTACTGGAACTTCTGCCCCGGCGACGGCGTGTTCGGCTGTTTCACCGAGGGCACGTCGTCCGATGACGGGCTCAATCCCGGGAGCCCCCGCGTCTCGGAGACTGGAAAGCTGGTCTACCTGCTCCTGAACACGCCGCGAGACGGTTGGCAGGTCACGGCCCCGACTTCGCGTGCGGCCGCTGCGTTGGAGTGAAGTCGCTGCGAACCACGGACTGGGGGGCATGGCCGTGCGACCGGCTCAGCGATCACGCCTCACTGGTGACAGGAGTCCCAGTTCGAATCCACGGGCGACGGCCTGGGCGCTGTTTACGGCCCCCAGCTTCTCCTTGACCGCTTCGATGTGCGCCCGTGCCGTCCGTGCCGTGATGGCAAGCTTGTCGCCGATTTCCACGGCGGTGAGCCCGTCCCGCAACCTGGACAGCACCTCCAATTCCCTCGCCGTCAAGGGCTTGTCGCGATCGCGACGAGCGAGTTTGCGGGCGACCGTCTCGCCCAGCGGACGGCCACCGGCATGCACCTCGCGGACGGCCGCGACGAGATCGGCATAGCGGATGCTCTTCGTGACATATCCCTGGGCCCCGGCGTCGATCGCCGCGACGATGTCATCCTGCTCCTCCGACGACGTGAGCATCAGCACCTTCGCTCGGGGATCCTGGGCCTTCAGGTGCCGAACGGTGTCGATGCCATCCATGCCAGGCATGCTGATATCGATGATCGCCACATCGGGCCGCACCTGCCGCCACTGCTCCAAAGCAGAGCGGCCGCTGGCCGCCTGCGCCGCGATCACGATGCCCCGCGCGGCACCGAGCGTATGCGCCAGCCCCTCACGAAAGAGGGGATGATCGTCCACGATCATGAGCCTAATGTCGGTCATCGCGGCCATCGGTGAGTGCACCACGAGGGCCTCCGTTGAACCAGTCTCATCCGCTGTCTGTGAGCAGAGGCCCAAGGAACCGGATGGATCAAATCCCGTCAAAGCGCACTCTTCGGATCATACGCCACGTCATGCTTGCCGGTCATGTAGGCTTCCGCCTCGTCGGCCGCGACCTCCAATGACCCGCCGTCACTCTTGAATACCTTGACGCGCCCATCCACGCCTTTTGCCTCGCACAGCACGGCATACGTCGTCG
>CANHCU010000133.1 GCA_947459185.1 Planctomycetaceae bacterium
AGAGTCCTTCGCGCACCAGCAAGCCGGTGACGGCAGCAAGGATCGCGAAGAGCATGAGTGCGATGATCATTTTTTAGTCCCTGGGCTGGCATCTGGCTTGATCCCTGGCTTGGCTCCTGGCTGGCTGGCGGTCTTGGATCCGGCGACCGCCCCGGCCTCCTTCTTCGCCGCGAACACCCGCTGCACTTCGTCGAGCGGGGTCAGGCCGGTGGCGACGACCGCCAGCCCCTCGTCGCTCAAGGGACGCATGCCATCCTTGATGGCTGCCTGCCTGAGCACCTTGACATCGACCTGCTGAGCGATGGCCTGTCTGAGCGTTGGACCAGCAGCCAGTTCGTAGATGGCGGTGCGACCGATGAACTGACGGCCGGCGCAGAACCTGCAGCCGCCGTGAGGCGAGGCCCGCTTGATCTCGGGCAACTCCTCGGCGTTCTTCTTGAGCCGCTGCAACAGCTCCGGCGGCGTAGGCAGCGGTTCACCGCACTTCGTGCACAGCTTGCGGATCAGCCGCTGCGAGAGGGAGCCGAGCAGGCACCGGGCGAGCTGGTCCCGGGGAATGCCCATGTCGATCAGCTTCTGCACGGCATCGAGCGCATCGGTGGCTTGCAGGCTCACGATCACGAACTGCTGGTCGTTGGCAAGCTCGACGAGCTTGCCGGCGAGGTCCTTGTCGAGAAGATCGCGGGTGACGATGGCGCGGGGGTATTCGAGCATCGCAGCCTTGAGCGCCGTCAGCGGGGCCTCGCCAGCCGCCGCGGAATAACGCACCGGCTTGATGTTTTGCACCTCTTGGGGAGGCGTGCCGCTGTCTTCGATCGAAACAAAATCCCTCAACAGCCGGTCGGTCGACAACAGCACCATGTCGAACGTCGTCGAGCAGCCGTTGGCCGGCGGCGACGACACCACGAACAGACCCTTCTCCAAGGCGATCAGTTCGCGGACTCGCTTCGCCATCGCCCCCGACATGCCGAGATCTTCGAGCTTCTTGGGAGCAAAGGGGGGTAAGTCGAGCGTGATGACGACCTGCTTGGCGGTCTTCGTGGCCCGCGTGGAAAGCCGGCACGGCCGCTTCTTGCCGTCGACTTCGATGATGAAGCCGGAATCCTTTTCACCACTGAGCTTGGCGGCCTCGGCCCCAGCAATGGTCCGCAGCACCGCTAAACCCGCATTGCCGATGGTCGCGTCGAGCGGCGGCGCATCCGCCCAGACCTCAGGCTGCTTCGTTTTTCCTAAGCCTTTCGCCGGCGTCTTCACAGCCCGCGATGGGCCTGCAATCCCGTCCACATCGTGCGCAACCCTGATCCCGTCGGCTGCTGCATCGATGACGATGGTCGATGCCCGGGCGGCCGCCGCCTCCTGCAGCAGTTTCTTGGCTGCTTCGAAGCCCGGCATGGCCGCGGCCTCCTCCTGCCATTTCTGGTTTTCCTCTGGCGTCTCCGCGGCCGTGGCGAACAGCGTGACCCACGGCAACCCATCGTCCACGATGCTTGGCGATTTCACCTTGACGCCCATCTGTTTCAATGCGGCGTTGAACGCCCGCTTCAGGTGGGCGATCGTGAATATGCTCTCCGCCGGGGGGGCCTTGGGGTTTCGTTCACGGCTGTAGAGAAAGAGCGGCAGAAGCCAGGCCAGCGCCATCAGAGCCTGCCCCGCCGCCGACCAAGGGATCCACCAGGCGAGGAGGCTGCACGCCACGAATGGAAAGACCGCACACGCCGTCCAGAATTCAGGCCGGATCTTGAACCGGGCGCTGTCGCGGAAGATCCAGTCGCTGGTGGCGGCCCAGGCAGCGATCCACGCCCACCAACAGACCAGCGGCAGGATCGCCAGGCCGCCCGCCGCATCACGCGTCAGCCACTCCGGGCTCACCTGAGGCCATGCGTCATCGGCCCACGCAGCGGCGGCATGCATGGCAAAGACCCAGCATGCAATCACCACGACGGCGAGTTGTCTCGATCTCCCCGCCATCGCGCTGGCACCTGCAGCCATCCGGAAACCCTGCAGTACCATCAGCTGATGCCCTTCAGAGCCATGACCAGCGCCTCACGATTGGGCGCGATCTCGAGGGCATCGTGGCGGTCGATGAGCCCCAGATCGATGAGGCTCTTGAGGCTCTGCGTGAAATCCTGCATGCCGTCCTTCACCGACTTCTTGATGTGGTCGGCGATCAGGTGATCCTGTTCCTCCAGCACGTACTTTCGAATGAGTACGTCGATGAACATGACCTCGACGACCGGCACCCGGCTCACGCCGGGCTTGATCGACTTGAGCAATTTCTGGGCCACGATCCCCTTCATGTTGAAGGCGATAGCGCTGCGGATGGAGGCATGCTCCTCCTGCGGAAACAGGTCGAGGATGCGGCCGATGCAGCTCGACGCGCTGGCGGCGTGGATCGTGCCGAACACGAGATGCCCCGTTTCGGCCGCGTGGATCGCCGTCTTGAAGGTCTCCACGTCGCGAAGCTCGCCCACCAGGATGATGTCTGGGTCCTCGCGGACGGCATGCTTCATGCCGATCTCGAAATTCCGCACATCGTTGCCGATCTCCCGCTGGTTGATCAGGCACTTGTCCTCGGTGAAGACGAATTCGATCGGATCCTCGAGGGTGAGGATGTGCTTGCGGTAGTTGCGGTTGATGTAGTTGAGCATCGACCCGATCGTCGTACTCTTGCCGGAGCCCGTCACGCCCGCGAGCAGCACCATGCCCTGGTCGAGCTGGCAGAGCCGCTCGATCGAGGGCGGCAGGAAGAGCTTCTCGAAGTCGGGGATCGTGTTGTTGACGCGGCGGGCCACGAGGCCCCAGGCACCCTGCTGCGTGAGCATGTTGATACGGAACCGCCACCGGACCCCGTCAACGACGCAGGTGTGAGCGAAGTCGGCGCCGCCATCGGTGTCGAAGATGCCCCGCTGCCGCGGGTTCATGATCGGCGCACAGAGCTTCTTCATCTGCTCGGCACCGATCGGCGGATATTTCAGCGGCTGGAGCGACCCCTTCACCCGCATGTAGGGCGGCTTGTCGACCTTCAGGTGCAAGTCGCTGCCGTTGAGCTTGACCATGGCCTCGAAGAGCCGGTCGATTTCCAGGCCGGCCGGCTCGATCGCCACTGGTGCGGGCGAGGGACCAGACGCTGGAGCGGACGCGGGAGCCGCGGCCGGTGGAGTGCCAACGGATGCCGATTCAGACGGCGTGGTCGTGGGGTCGAGTGTCGCCATAGTGTGCCGTGGAAACTGGCCTGACGGGGATTCCCCGCCGCTGAAACAATTCCTTCACCTCTCGGATCGTACACTCTCCGAAGTGGAAGATGCCAGCGGCCAGCGCCGCATCCGCCCCACCCCGCTCGATCGCGTCGGCAAGGTGCTCCGGCCGGCCGGCCCCGCCGCTGGCCACGACGGGGATGCCCACCGCCCGGCTGACGGCGGCCGTGATCTCCAGATCGTAGCCGTCGCGGGTGCCATCGCGATCCATGCACGTGAGCACGATCTCCCCCGCCCCGAGCGACTCCACCCGCCGCGCCCAGTCCACCGCTTCCAGCCCCGTCGGCACCCGGCCGCCGTTGACGAACACCTCCCAGATCTCACGGCCGTCGCGAACCACCCGCTTGGGGTCGATGTTCACGACCGTTGCGCAGCTGCCGAGCCGGTCGGCCACCGCCGTGATCAGTTCCGGCGTTCGCACGGCGGATGAGTTGATGCTCACCTTTTCGGCACCAGCGTGGATGAGCCGCACCGCGTCGTCGAGCGTGCGGATGCCACCGCCGACGGTGAACGGCATGAAGATGGTCTCCGAGACGCGGCGGACCACGTCGAGCATGATCGCGCGGCCCTCGTGGCTGGCGGTGATGTCGAGGAAGACGAGTTCGTCGGCCCCCTCCGCCTCGTAGCGGGCCGCCACCGACACGGGGTCACCGGCATCGACGAGGTCGAGAAACCGTGTGCCCTTGACAACCCGGCCGCGTTCGACGTCGAGGCAGGGGATGATGCGTTTGGCGAGCATGGAAGGAGTGGCGGGCCTCAGTGTGGCCGTGTGGCGACGGCCCCGGGCTGCCGTGTGATGCGGCCTTCTTCGGGGCTCGACGCGGTGGCGTAGAGCTTCTTCGGAATCCGTCCGGCCAGCCACGCCTGCCGACCCGCGAAACAGGCCGCCCGCATCGCGTGGGCCATCCGCAGCGGCTCGGCGGCATGGGCGATCGCGGTGTTGAGCAGGACGCCATCGACTCCCAACTCCATCGCGGCAGCCACATCGCTGGCCGTGCCCACGCCGGCATCGACGATGACCGGGTAGTCGGGATCCCCCTCCTTCAAATACTCCATGCAGATCCGCAGATTGTTGGCATTGAGAATGCCCTGGCCCGAGCCAATCGGGCTGCCCGCCGGCATGACGCTGGCCGCCCCCAGGTCTTTGAGGCGTTTCGCCACGACCGGATCGTCGCTGGTGTAGACGAGCACAGTGAATCCCTCCTTCACCAGCCGCTCGGTGGCCTCGAGCGTGCCGACGGGATCCGGCAGGAGCGTGCGTTGGTCACCGAGCACCTCGAGCTTCACCCACTCAGCCCCGGGGTTGCCCAGTTCGCGGAGCAGCTCGCGGCCGAGGCGGGCCACGCGGACCGCATCGTCGGCGGTGTAGCAGCCGGCCGTGTTCGGTAGCAGCACGTACCGCGACGTGTCGATGTGGTCGAGAATGTTTTCGCCGGCGGCGTTGACGAGCCGTTCCCGCCGCACCGCCACGGTGACGCAGTCGGTACCGGATGCCTCGAGGCACTGTTGCATCGCGGCATGGCTCGCATACTTGCCCGTGCCGACGACGAGCCGGCTGGCGAGTGTCATCCCGCCGACACGCAGCGGTTCATCCACTGGGGTTGAGGGAATGGCCGTGTTGGAGGAAGGCTGGGGCATGGTGTCGATGCACGGAGTGAGATGGAAGAACGCCGCAGGGCCGCCATCAGCCACCGCCCACGAGCGTCACGAGCTCGAGGCGGTCGCCAGCTTCGAGTCTACAGTCTGCAAGCCGCATCCGCGGCACCACCTCTTCATTGACCTCGACAGCGAGCGGCCGGCCCGCGAACCCCAGCGCTGCCACCAGATCACCCGCGGTCGAGCCCGCGGGCACATCGCGCGGCTCGCCATTGACGATGACAGTGATTTCCACAGGCTCTTCCATCGAGGGCTTCCTACTTCGTTTTGGCCCCGCCACCCCGCGGTCGGGCGATGTCGAGCAGCACCAGTGTTGCCATCATCTGCGGCTGCTGGGTATTCCAGGGAATGCCGTAGGCGGCCGTGGTGCCGGTGGAGGAGTCGGTGACGTAGAGCACCGACGACGCAAGGGTCATGGCGCCTCCCCGCGGTTCGGCCACGCCCGAGACGAGCAGGAACTTGGGGTTTTTCGCCTGCCCAGCCTTGAAGCCCAGGTCCTTGAGCACGTTGTACTTGTAGGCCGCGGCGAACTTCGCCGTGCTGGGACTGAGCACGCCGCCGGAGAGGTCGCCCGTCTCGAAGTCGAGCATGAAGAATCCCTCGACCGACGGATCGAGTGGCACCGTACAGACGGCGAACGCCTCGTCCGACTGCGATGTGACGGCCGACACCTTGGGC
The DNA here is from genome assembly GCA_947459185.1 of Planctomycetaceae bacterium. Lineage (GTDB taxonomy): Bacteria > Planctomycetota > Planctomycetia > Pirellulales > UBA1268 > CAMCQY01. The sequence continues at coordinate 5,589 of CANHCU010000133.1, forward strand.
AGTTGTTCGGGCGATCCCCACCTGCTGCCAAGCATCATCCCGCCTGCCACGGCCATCAGCACCACCGCCGTTCCCGCAGCACCAGCCGCCATATCCCGCATCCTTGAACCCATCCTCAGAATCCTTTCTTTGTCGCCAAGCATCGAACCATTCGCACCGCCGTCTTCAACAACGTGGCTTTTACTTCTTCTCAGCTTCGGGCTTCTTCTCAGCTTCGGGCTTCTTCTCAGCTTCGGGCTTCTTCTCAGCTTCGGGCTTCTTCTCAGCTTCGGGCTTCTTCTCAGCTTCGGGCTTCTTCTCAGCTTCGGGCTTCGCGGCTGGCGCCGGAGCCGCTGCCGCAGGAGCAGCAGCCGGTGGTGCCGTCACATCGTGCACGAATGAAATCCGAAATTTCCCGAGGGCATGCGTGCCGTCGGCATACTGCTGATCGATCGTAATCGCCAGCGGTGCGCCCGCCGGCAGTTTCACGTCCGGTGCGATGTCAAACGTCGCGGTGTGCTCCTTGCCAGTGGAACCACTGACGGCCCAGCCGGTCTCGGGCTTGTCGTCGATCGCACCGGCCGCGGCAAAACCGCTCTGCTCGTAGTCGGCCTTGCTGCCGGTGAATTTCAGTCCGGTCGGGGTATCGGTCGCACCTGGAGCACCGAAGAGGACGGCAAATGTGCTGAGCACGAAGTTGCCATTCCCGGCACGGCCGGGCCCCTGGCTGGGCAGGCTGGGGTCGGGGAGCGCCTCGAGCTTGATGGCCTTCGCCTCCACTCCAGCCGGAATGACGCCCTTGAGCGTGTAGGTGTCCTTGGCGAGGTTGCCCGTGACGGTGACCGTGCCGTCGGCAGCGATGGCTGCCGTGGCGCCGGCCATGCTCTTGAATTCGGCCGGCACGAGGGCCGTCGCCTTCTGCACGGTGGCGGCAGCGGGAGCCGGGGCAGGCGCCGGCGGAGGGCTGGGGGGCGGCGGGGGCGGCGGCAGGAGCTTTGCGGCGGGCGTCGGCACGAGTTTGCCACCGGCGTGCGAGCCGACGAACATCGTCTTGCCATCGGGCGCGAAGGTCACGCACCAGACGCTCGACTTCACCGCCTCGGGTCCTTCCTGCTCCCCCTTGGCGTTCACGTCCCAGAGCTTTACGGCGCCGTCGAGGCTGCCGGTGGCCAGTCGCGTGCCGTCGGGCGAGAAACTGGCGCTGGTCACCCAGTCTTTGTGGCCTGAGAGCGTGGCAAACTCCTTGGAGTCGGAGGTGGTCCAGAGCTTGATCGTGCGATCGGCACCGGCCGTGGCGAGCTTCGAACCGTCGGGGGAGTAGGCGACAGCCCAGAGGGCGTCAGAGTGTCCTTCGAGCTTGCCCTTCTCATTGCCCGTGGCCGCATCCCAGAGCTTCACAAGTTTGTCGCCGCCACCAGTGGCGATCGTTGCGCCGTCAGGCGAGAAGCCGACGGCCGTGACCGGCCCGGCGTGGGCGGCGATGGTCTTGATCTCCTTGCCGTCGGCCGTGTTCCACAGCACGACGGTGCCGTCCTCGCCAGCCGAGGCCAGCTTCGTGCCATCGGGCGAGATGTCGAGCGAACGCACCCAACCCTTGTGTTTCTTAAGGTCTGCCTTCAGCGTCCGCGCAGGCAGATCCCAGAGTTTGACCAGGCCGTCATAGCCCGCCGTGGCGGCGAGCTTCCCATCCTTTGAAACCTTCACCGCCCAGACCGCGGTGGGATGCCCGGCAAGATCACCCACCCGCGATCCGTCCGCTTTCCAGACGACGACATCGCCAGGCCGGTAGAGCAGGCTCTCGCCGCCCGCTGTGACGAACGTCGCGCCGTCGCGGGCATAGTCGGCCGCGATCACCCACCGCGTGAACGCGGGGAGGTTGGCCGCGGGAGGCGGGGCTGCAGCGGGAGCGGCGGCAGGTGCGGGGTCTGCCGCCATGGCACAGGCCAGAAAGCCAAGGGAGGCCACCACGCCGCAGACTACGATTCCGGCATGAGCGAAGCGTCGCATCACTGGGTTCTCCACGCGAGGGCTGAAACGGGCACCACAACAAAAGGCCACAACGGCAACAAGCCGATGGCGTTTCGGCAATGTCGGTCGGACCAGGCACCGAGTATAGTTCCGGCTCATCGTCCGGTTCCATCGTTCGCTCCATTGTGCTCCCCAGTCCGGCTCGGATCGTTTTTTTGGGGTGCTCTCCAGCCATTTAGCGAGAAATTCGACCATGGCCACGCCTTCCCGACCGACTTCCGCTCCCAAACTACCCGCCGCGGGCAAGCGTCGTGCCGTGCTCGTCGCCAATGGCGACCTCCGCGAGGAGGCCAACCGGGTCTGCTGGCCGGCGCAGCAGGCGATGGAGGTTGACCTCGTGAGGGCCTTTGCCGCCGCCGGCTGGAAGCTGGAGCGGGGCCATACCGCGTCGAAGGCCCGCGGCCATGGCTTCATCGCCAGCGCTCGCGAAGGGCTCGACGTGTTTGAATCAATCGATCCCGACGTGCCGCTGGTCGTGGCCGAGGCAGTCTGGCAGTATTCCAACCACGTGCTCCCGGGGCTCACCACCCACTCCGGCCCGATCCTCACGGTGGCTAACTGGTCGGGCCAGTGGCCGGGTCTCGTGGGGATGCTCAACCTCAACGGGTCGCTGACGAAGGCGGGCGTGCGTTACTCGACGCTCTGGGCCGACGACTTTGCGAGCCCGAGTTTCCGCCGGCACCTGCAAGCCTGGCTCGACCACCGCGCCGTGCACCACGACACGAGCCATGTCGTGCCCTGCGACAGAGTGTCGATCCCACGCAAGCTCGCGCAGGCCGCCGAAACGATCGCGGTCGATCTCCGCCATCGCAAGGCGCTGATGGGCGTGTTCGACGAGGGCTGCATGGGGATGTTCAACGCCATCATCCCCGACCACCTCCTCCACGCTACCGGCGTCTTCAAGGAGCGGCTCAGCCAGAGTGCGCTCTATTACGAGACGACGCAGGTGACCGACGCCGAGGCGAAGGAGGTCTTCCGCTGGATCGAGAAGGCGGGGATGCAGTTTCACTTCGGCAAGGCCGAGGCCACCGATCTCACCCGGGCCCAGGTGCTGGAGCAGTGCAAGATGTATGTGGCCGCGGTCCGTATCGCCGACCGCTTTGGCTGCGACTGCATCGGCATCCAGTATCAGCAGGGGCTCAAGGATCTCCTGCCGGCCAGCGATCTCGTGGAGGGGATGCTCAACGACTCGAAGCGGCCGCCCGTGACGGCGGCCGGCTCGTCGAAGCCGCTTTATAAAGGAAGGCCGCTCGTTCACTTCAACGAGGTAGATGAGTGCGCCGGCCTCGACGGCCTGCTCACGCAACGGGTTCACGAGGCGCTCGGAGAGCCTGTCGAGAACACGCTCCACGACATCCGCTGGGGCGACTGGGACCAGTCGCGCTCGACCGACCAGTGGGTCTGGGTGTTCGAGATCTCGGGGGGTGCGCCGCCGGCGCACTTCACGGGCGGCTGGAAGGGGGCGCACGGCTATCGGCAGCCGCCGATGTATTTCCGGCTGGGCGGCAGCACGCTGGCCGGCGTGAGCAAGCCGGGCGAGATCGTCTGGAGCCGGATCTGGGTCAACAACGCGCAGGGCCATGAAAAGCTCTGCATGGATATCGGCAGAGCGCAGGTCGTGACACTGCCGGAGGAGGAGAC
>CANHCU010000134.1 GCA_947459185.1 Planctomycetaceae bacterium
ACCCCGCTACCCGACGAAAGTTAAAATAGCTTACGTCGACTACCCCGCCCACAACTTTTACTTTCGATTTTGCGTAAGTCTTTCGATTTTTCGTAACCAGTTCGTCATCACCTCCGGATGCCGCGGAGTTGGCCTGGAGTCACACCGAGATGCTTCTTGAGGAACGTCGTCATGTACGACACCGAGCCGAAGCCGCAGGCCATCGCCACCTGCTTCATCGTCAGTTCCGGATTGCCAATGATCCGCCGCACCTCCGCGAGCCGCGACCGCACGATCTCGTCGTGCACCGAGCAGCCGACCGCCCGCCGGAACCGCTGCTCGAGCGTCGATCGCGACAGGCCAAGCTGCACGGCGAGCACGTCCACCGTGATGTCCGCCGCCGGTCGGCCCCGCACGATCCGCACCGCTTCGGCCACCAGCGTGTCGCTTATCGCCAGCATGTCGGTCGAACGCCTGGCCACCGGCCCGATAGCTGCCACTTCCACGCGCGTCTCCACCGCTCGCCCTCGCCGCGGCCGCAGGATCGCATCGATCGTCGCGGCCGCCGCCGACCCGAGCTGAAAAAACCCCGGATCGATGCTCGACAGCGGCGGCACCGCGGCCTCGCAGAGCAGGTCATCGTTGCCGACGCCGATCACCGCCACTTCCTCCGGCACCCGCCGGCCCACACGACGGCAGGCGTCGATCACGAGCCTCGCGTGGGTGTCGTCGCAGGCCAACACCCCCACGGGCACCGCCTGCGATTCAAGGCAGCGGCAGAGTTGCTCGATTTTGGATTCATGTGCTGTGTCTGATTCTGTTGTCGCTGCCGCGCCGCCCCTTGATGGCGTGCCTACATGATCGGCCAGCCGCTCCACGTGGCACGACCGCTGCGCCGCCTTCGCATGCCGCTCGAACGCCTGGCCGCGGGCCTCGCGACTCTCGCCGGTGGTCACATACGCCAGCGACATGAGCCCGCAGGCGATGAGGTGCTCCGCCGCCAGTTCGGCGATCCGCTCCTCGTCGAGCACGACCTGCGCCGAGAGACCAAGGCTCCGGATCGCCTGCGGCTCGCAGCAGCAGGCCACGCCCACCACCGGCAGGCTGCCCGCCTTCACCGCCGCGGCCAGCCGGGCGTCTCCCAGGCAGCCGATCACGCCGATAAACCCGTCCCGCGCCGACGGCACCGTGCCGCCCAAGTCATCACCCAGCACGATGTTCCACCGGGGCACCAGCGCGGATGCACCGGGCTGCGGCCTGCCATGACCGTCTCGCAAGAATTCCATCACGCCCCGGGCCACCTGCCGGGTGATCGGATTGTGGCCGTCGAGAAAGAGGGCGACTTTGCCGACTGCAGCCGCATCGCTCCGCCTCACGCGGCTGATCGTGGCCTGCTGCTTCCGTGTTGGTCGTTCATCCATGATCGTTGCCATCGGACTGCTCCCGAGCGCCGTCGGCGGCACTCCCTTACCGATACTCCGCCCGGCCCCACGTGGCCCCACGTTCCCAGATCAGAATCCGCCGCGGCTCATCCGGATTGCGGACCTCAATCAGCTGATCCCGCCACAGGCGGCCCCCGGCATCGCTCCAGTGCACCTGCCATGCCGTGGCCAGCGTGTCGCCGGCCCGCGGCGGATCGGCTTCGCAGTTGAGCAGCCGCCAAGGAATCGCATATTCGAGGACGTAGCCGTTGCCATTGGCATCGCGAACGAAGCCGCCGCGATAGCCGCTGGGATCCACCACGAGATCGCTCACCAGCATGCCGTGGGCGATCGTCAGGCAGGCCTTCTGTCTTGGAGCGTGGAACCACATCGTGAGATGCGCGAGCCGCGGGTTGGTCGCCGCTACCTTCTGCTCCGCGGTCGGGGCGATGTCGCGCATTGCGTAATAGTTTGGCGCGTTGGCATTCACCGGCCAGCCCATGCCGCGGTCGGTCGAGAGCCGCACCTGCACCCCGCCACCCCGCCACCCGTCGTCGGCATCGAGCGACGGATCGATCGTGCTCTGCATCGGGGCCGGATCGCCCACGTGGGCGGCTATATACAGATGCTCGTCGTCGTACATCATCCGGCCATCGGCCCACTCGGGGCAGTCGGCCGACCCATCGCGGCTGGCCGTGAAACCAGCGGCTGCCTGCCAGTCGTCGAGCCGGCCGTCGATGAGAACGGGCTCGATGGCACGGGTCACGATCATCGCCGCCTGCTCGGCACGGCCATACAGGCGGAGGTCGGCGGCGCGGGCAGTGGCGTTGCGAGTGTCGGGGGCACGGTGCGGGATCCCCACATCAGGCAAGAGCCTGCGGACAAACCTGCTCTCCGCGAAGGGAAGTGTTTCCGGCTCGGCCGCGGCCTGCGGTGAAAACCGCGCCGCCTGCCCCGCCTCGAGCCGTTTGGGAAACCGGCCCGCCGCCTCAGGCGATCGGCCTGATGCGATCACCGCGCCCTCGTAGACCTGCACATCGGTGACAAACCCTGCCCCGGCTTTCACGGCAAACTCGGTGCCCAAATCGAGCACGTCGGTGGTCGCCGTGTCGAGCCGGAAGCCACTCATGCCTTCGGGCATACGAACCACCACCCGGCCCGCATGCAGAAAAGCCTCCAGTTCGCCGCGCAGCTCCAGGTCGCCCGGCCCCTCGAGCACGATCGCGACGCCGTTGCGAAGCGTCATCTCGATCGCACCGCCGAGAATTTTTATGTGGCCCGGCTCGAGCAACTGTCCAACGGACAGCGGATGCTCGGGATCGAACGGCAGCAGGAATTTTTGCTGCGTGATCGTGGCCAGCGGTTTTTGCAGACTCGCGCGATCACCGCGATCAACACCATCACGATCACGTGAGCCCGGAGCGCCTGCCACCTGCGGGGCCGGGCCAACGGGGCCCACGCCGCCATCGCGCTGCCGGATGAAAAACACCGCGACGGCTGCCAGGCTGCAGAGGATTGCCGCCGCCGCGGCCGCACGCATCCAGCGAGCTCTCTGCGATTGAGCTTCATGCCGAGAGCTTGACGGCCGCACGCCACCAATCCGGCTCATGACATCGCCGGCAAACGCATCGTCATCGGCCGGCAACTTTGCCATCGTGTCGGCGACGAAGGCGTCTGTCGCCGAAGGACCTGCATGCAGCTGCGCCGAGCCTGCAGGCAGCTCCGCCTCGGCTGCCAGCATCCCGAGCAGCCGATGGATTTCGTAGGCATCGACCGCCCACTGCATCCGCGGCTCGGCGGCGAGCAGCCGCTGCAGTTCGCCGCGGCCGGCCTCGTCGAGGTCGCCTTCGAGATAGTCGGCCCAGAGTTCCTCGAAACGATCGTCGTCGGTCATCCGCCGCTCCCTTCTGCCAGCGCCATCCGGCGTTCGACGCAGAGCTTGAGCGACTGCCGCAGCGACCAGAGCTGCTTCTTCACCGCCGCCACCGAGCGGCCCGACCGGACGGCCATCTCCTCGAGCGGAATCCCCTCGTCATACCGCCAGGCGAGATACCGGCGGAGCGGCTCGGCGAGCGACTGCACGCACTCACGCAGGCTGTCGAGCCGCGCCTCCGCAAGAGCGGGCGACTCAGCGGCACGGCGGTCGAGCGCCTGTGCAAAGATCTCCGGAGCGAAGCGGGAGTGGTAGTCGGCCACGCGGCGCAACCTGGTGGTTTCGCCGCGGAGTTGGAAGGCGGCGATCGTGAACAGCCAGGCCGCGAAGTCGGTACCCGGCTCGAACTCACCGAGCCGCGTGAAGGCGAGCACGAGTGCCTGCTGGGCGACGTCGTCGGCATCGACGCCGGGCGGAGCCCGCATCGCCAGCCAGGCCCGTAGCGGCCGCTGAAACCGCCGCACGACCGGCTCGAACGCAGCCGTCTCCCCAGCCCGCACCCGCCGCAGGCAGTCGTCGATCTCTCGGAGTTCGTGTTCGGACGCACGGGCAGACATGAATTCCTCCTCTCGGGAATAGCAGCTCCCCACCCGAGGTTACCGTCGGGGCGAAAACGGCGTACATATGGCGGTTTCGGGTAACAAATCGGATTTGACTGCTATAGGTTGATGGGCCTCCGATTGGCCTCGTCGGATCAGCGTGCCCGACTATCATCCCGCGACATACCCTCGGCAGGCTCAATGCCCACGACAACTCACAAGACCGTTCCAATGACCGCCATCGCCGCTCCCGTGACCAATGGCCATCGGCGGATGTGCAACCGGCTGCTCCGCCTGCCGCTCGCGACCGCCGGCCTGCTCTTGGTCGGGATCATGGGCGTATTCTGCACGCTGAGCGGCTGCGCAGACACCGCCGCGCGGCCTGTCTCACAGCGTACGGCCTCCTCTCCCGCGACGTCTTCGGCGCCGCCCGTGTCCATCCCGCCATACGAATGCAACTTCACGGAAGACCCGATCGCCATCGACGGCGCGGTCGACGACGCGGCCTGGAAGAATGCCGCGACGATCGAGAATTTCTCCATGCCCTGGCTCGGCAAGGACAACAAGCCCGCCAAGAAGGCCACCCGCGCCAAGATCCTCTGGGATCGCGAGAACCTTTATATAAGCGCCGACCTCGACGACGCCGACCTCTACGCCGACGTCACCGAACACGACGGCCAGATCTGGGACAACGACGTCTTCGAGGTCTTCCTCAAGCCCTCGACCGAGAAGCCCTCCTACTACGAACTGCAGGTTAACGCCAAGAACACGCAGTTCGACTGTTTCATCCCGCGGCGTGGCAGCGTGGGCCGGTTCAAGAAGATGCACGACTTCGGCATCGAGTCAGCCGTGTCGCTCCGCGGCACGCTCGACAACTGGACCGACACCGACAAGGGCTGGTCGGTCGAGATGCGGATCCCCTGGTTGAGCTTCATGCACACGGGCGGACGGCCCGAGCCGGGCGACGAGTGGCGGTTTGCCCTCTGCCGCTACGACCACGACGTGAGCCGCGAGCAGCCGGAGCTTTCTACGTCGGCCCCGCTCTCGCAGCTGAGCTTCCACCGCCACGAAGACTACGCCCCGCTCCGGTTCATCGGCCCGGCGGTCACCGCCTCGAAGCCCTACGGCATTCCGAAGATCGTGCCGGTGTCGACGTCGAAGGTCGTCGGCTCGCCCGAGCCGCCGCTGCCCTACACCGTCGCGCGGGTGTTGCCGCTGGCGAAGCTGCCGTGCCCGATCGCCGTCGCCCACCAGCCCGGCAGCGATCGGCTGCTCTACGTGACCGAGCCGTGGTCCTACCAGCCGTCGAGGGTGCTGCGAATGCGGGACACGCCCGACGCGTTCGAGCCGGAGCTGCTCCTGCCCGAGGATGGCAGCGTGCACTATGCGATCACGTTCCATCCGAAGTTTGCCGAAAACGGCTACGTCTACATCGGCTCGAACGGTCTGAAGAGCCCCGATGGCCGCACACCCAAGGATGGCCGCAAGCACACGCGTGTCACGCGGTATGTCATTGATCGCGAACCGCCCTACGCGTTTCACCCCGAGTCGGCCACGGTGATCATCGAGTGGGATTCCAACGGCCACAACGGCGGCGACATGGCGTTTGGCCCAGACGGCATGATGTATGTCGGTTCGGGAGACGGCACGAGCGACTCCGACGGCGACCTGGCCGGCCAGAACCTCACCCTCCTGCGGTCGAAGATCCTGAGGATCGACCCGGACCACCCTGATGAAGACACGCCCAACGACGGCCGGCACTACTCCGTGCCCAAGGACAATCCGATCTTCGATGCCGGCAGTCCCATCGCCACGGTTCCGGACGCCCGGCCCGAGACGTATGCCTACGGCTTCCGGCAGCCGTGGCGGATCGTGATCGACAAACGGACCGGCCAGATGTGGGTGGGCAATCAGGGGCAGGACCTCTGGGAACAGATTTACTTGATAGAACGCGGCGCCAACTACGGTTGGAGCATCGTCGAGGGCACCCACAAGTTCAACGACGAGCAGAAGCCGGGCCCGACGCCAATCTCGAAGCCGATCGCGGAACATCCCCACGCCGAGGCGCGGGCGATGACCGGCGGGCTCATCTACACAGGCTCTGCCCTGCCGGAGCTCAAGGACGTCTACATCTACGCCGATTATTCAACCGGCCGCATCTGGGGCATCCGGCACGATGGCAAAGAGGTCACCTGGCACAAGCTCATCGCCGACACCACGCTCCAGATCACGGGCTTCGGCACCGACTCCAAGGGCGAGATGCTGATCTGCGATCACCAGCCCGGCGACTCGGGCGGTTTTTACACACTTGCGCCAACGCCGCCGGTCGCCAAGGACCAGCCGCCGTTCCCGAAAAAACTCTCTGAGAGCGGGCTGTTCGCGTCGGTCGCTGGCCACAAAATGGTGCCCGGCGTCGTGCCCTACGAGCCGGCCTCGCCCCTCTGGAGCGACGGCACCTACAAGGCCCGGTTTTTCGCCCTGCCGCCGACGATGAAGCAGGAAGGAAAGATCGTGCCGGCGAAGATCGGCGTGACCAATGCCCGCGGCTGGAACTTTCCCGATGGCACAGTACTCGTGAAGTCGTTCGCGATTGACGAGGAGGAGGGCAATCCGGCCACTCGGAAGTGGATCGAGACCCGCTTCATGCTCAAGGAACAGGGCGAGTGGGCCGGCTACAGCTACGAGTGGAACGATGAGCAGACCGACGCCGTCCTCGTGGCGGCCGAAGGCAAGGACCGTGAGTTCCAGATCCGTACCGCTGACCTCGCGAAGCATGCCGACGGCGTGAAGACGCAAGAGTGGCACTACCTGTCGCGGACGGAGTGCATGATCTGCCACAGCCGCGCAAGCAACTACGTGCTGGGCCTCTGCACCGTGCAGCTCAACCGCGACTACGACTACGAAAAAGTGCTTGGCGAGGGCCACGCGACCGACAACCAGCTTCGCACGCTCGAGCATCTCGGGCTGCTCGAGGTGAACTGGTGGGGCGATGGCGCCGGTGCCTTGCACGGCAAGGCGGTCAAGGCTGGCATCGACGAGAAGGAGCGATGGCCGTGGGTCAACCGCCAGACGGCCTCGGCCGATCCCGATGCGAAGGACTTTTCGAAGCAGCGGTCGACAATGCTTGCGAAGGCTCCGGCGGCGACGAACCGGCTCGTGAATCCCCTCGACGCGTCGCATCCGCTCGAGGCGCGGGCCCGCTCCTACCTCCACTCCAACTGCTCGAGCTGCCACGTCTTCGCCGGCGGCGGCAACGCACAGATCGACCTCGAATACATGACCGCCTACGAGACGCGGCCGCTCGACGCGATGAAGGCGATCGGCATCAAGCCGCTGCATGCGACGTTCGATCTGCCGGATGCACGACTGATCGCGGGAGGCCACCCCGAGCGATCGGTCCTCTTCTCCCGATTGACCCGCCGTGGCCCGGGCCAGATGCCGCAATTGGCAACGAGCGTCGTCGATGAGAACGCAGTCGCGGTGCTCCGCGATTGGATCGAGTCGCTGACGGCCAAGCCGGATGACGTTTCGGCGCGGTAAGTCCGTTATCCACCGGTCACCATGCAGGAACTCCTAAATATCCGCAGAAATCCCGGCATATTCCTTGAGCGGCCCCCTACGTATCGGCCGCGGCATCTCTCCCAAGGAATGACTCATGCACGACCTTCTCCACGAGCGCACAGCCCTGTTGGCTCAGCTCGGCACGACGCTTCGTAACGGACTCCAGGCCGCCGAAGCCTCCATCCCCGCGATCAATCAGCACCTGGCCGAACTGGCGGCGATCGGCGTCACCGATTTTCAGATCGAAGGCCCCGTCATCTATTCCCGCCCCGCTGGCGTCTCCAGCGCCCACGTCGACGAGTTTCTTATTTTCCAGGCCGCCATCATCCTTCCCGGCGGAGTCGGTGCCCTCACCTGGGGCTCGACCGAATACCACGAGCACGTGAGCCGGCCTTACGGCGAGCCCGTGGATCTCGCCCCACGGTTCACGCCCTACGCCCAGTGCCCTGCCCTGGTTCGGGCCATGCTGATTTCCCACACGGGACGCATGCTCGAAAGCCTCATGCAGGATGTCCGGCTCCTTGGCTCATAGCCCGACCGGACGGAAGCGATACGCATGACTCCACACCGGCGGCGCAGGCTCCGATGCACCAGGCATCCACCTGCGCCGTCGGCTTTTATTTGCCTACCAACCCCGCAGAAATACCTTCACAAATGCCCGTATATCACGACAATTCTCCTGAGGCTGCACCGCAGGCCGACAGCATCTCCAACACCAACGAGCGGGATCGCACTCCCGCTATCATCACCGCGGAGCTAGCGCTTCTCGACATGCTGGCTCACCTGATCGTCGAGGCTGTTCAACGCGAGACGACGGCCCCCATAGCCAAAGACACCTGAGCACACTCCCGATGAAAAAAGATGTCCCGCTCACGCCGTCGCAGCAGCGGGCCGTCGAAGTCATGCAGCATGCCAGGCGATTGGTTCAGACCGACATGATTGGAAGACGTGTCTGGCTTGAGGTGTTCAACGACGCCGATCGAAAACGCTGCCACGACGACTATTCGAAGGCGTGCCCGAGCGCCGACGTCATCGACATGTGGATGCGAGCCCGGCGGGGTTCCGAATATCGAGCCATCGTCGATATCGCTGTCGCTGTGGGCATCATGACACCCGACCGCCGCGAATGGCTGCTGAAGGAGGCTGGCGAGCAGGCGGCCATAACGCCATCCGACCGGCCCCACTGGGCTCGCGCTGCGTGCAAACTCTATCTCGGGACAAAAGTCATCCGAAAGGTTCGCGGCCTGAGGATATCCGCCCGCATCGTCTGCATCCTTGATGCGTTTGAATTCGCTCGCTGGACTACGTCCATCGACGACCCTATGCCCAAGGCGACGGCAAAAGACCCGCAAATACTGCGGCACGCTGTTGCCAGTCTGAATGGGAACCTGACCGATATCCGGTTCTTCGGCAACGGATCCGGGGGCGTGCGCTGGGACTTTCACTCCACGACGCCTGACGGCTGATATCGAACCAGTCCTTCTGACTGATTCCAGCAATTTCGCACACCGCTGCGTGGCTGCGAAACGCCGGTTTATCACGCGGTTTCCACCGCTTTTTCCTGCGCCCAGGCCGCGCGGAACCGGCGCACCGGTGGCGCACCGGTGATTCAGTCGGGACATCCCGATTTCGGAAAACGGAGTCCACGTGAATGCAGCGCGTGCTGCGTTCACTTTTCCATAACCAAAGGAGCCATCTCCATGGCCAGACATGATTCTTTGAATCTCACCCAGGAAG
>CANHCU010000135.1 GCA_947459185.1 Planctomycetaceae bacterium
ACGGTTCGGGGCTGCCCATGCCCCGTCGCCGGACGTTCGCTACGGCCATCCATGGCCTTCGCTCACTCGATGCTGACTGCGCTCCGGCATCCTGCCTGCGCTTGTCAGCAACGCCGGCTCTCGGGACATGGGCAGCCCCTCACGGATGCATCAATGCGGCCTCAACGCCAGCGACCGGAGGTCGCCAAGAGACTGGCTGAGGACGGGCATCCGCCCGTCGAGCGGCAGGATGCCCGTGCAGTGTCTCCAGACTGGCCGCCTGGATGGCGGCCTCAACGCCAGCGACCGGAGGTCGCCAAGAAAAAATGGCCAGGATGGCCATGTTTTTCGTGAAGTCAGAAAGCGACGTTTTCCGTGCGGGCGGGAGCGGCATTCCGATCGAGTGGCACCGGCAGGCGGTTTGCCCGCACCGATTCGACCTGCAGCCCCAGCATGTCGAGGAACGGCTCGATCGCGATGACCTTGATCCCCATTTGCTCCGCGGCCTTCATCTGGCTGCCCCGCCTCTTCTTCTCCGTGTCGCTCCAGAATTTGCGCGACGCAACCTGCCCTTCGGCATCGAAGCCCTTCGACTGTGGCACTCCGGCATCGACGACCATCGTCGTCGATGGGCTCACCGTGTCGGCCACGGTTCCCCCGACCCGTTCAACCAGCTGTTCCAGTCGTTTTCTGTCCCCCTCCGGCTCGCCGCCGAACTGCGTGACGCCGACGATTACCACCTCCAGCGGCGTGCCGGGCGACCAGAGGCTCGTCGCCACGACGTCTCCCGGAATGATCGGGTCACGCGTCGAATCCTGCCGCACGCGGCAGCGAACCAGCGAGTCGCTTTCGATCGCCACCACCTCCACCACGGCCTTCTTGCTGCCGATCTGCGGCTGCGGGTCGGTGGGATCAAAGACGTTGAACTTCAGCCCGGCCCGCAGACCTGTCGTCCGGCCTACGGAGACCAGCACGGTGCGGTCCAGTTCGTTGACGGAGAGGATGCGGCCGTCGAACTCGTCCACGCGGTCGTCCTTCGGCGTGGCTGCGAGCACGGTGGCTTGCAAGGCCGGGTCGGCCACCCGTAGCCGGGCGATAATCTGGTTGAGCCGGACGATCGTGCGTTCGCGATCCCGCATCTCGTCGAGCAGCACCGCCACCCGGCGCTCGTCGCGGTCTCCGTCGGCCGCTTCGCTGTCGGCCGGCCACTTCTGTTGCCGATCCAACGAGAGATACGGCCGAGCTTCCGAGATCTTCTCGCCGACCAGCTTGAGCCGCTTGGTCTGGGCAGTCGCCGCGTCCCGCGCCTGTTCGAGTTGTTTGATGGAAGCCGCTGCCGCCGCCTCGCTCGCCTGTTGTTTCGACTCCACGTCTTTGATTTTGGCGACCGCGTTTTGCGTTGACTCTTCCTTCTTCTTCAGTTCCGACTCATGACGGTCGGCAAGTTCCTTCTTCTCGGCGGCGAAGCGATCTTTCTCCGCCTGCAGGCTGCTCATCGCCTCGTGATGTTTTTGAACCGACGAGGAGAGCCACTCCACCACGCTGTCATACGTCGGCTGCTCCAGATACTTTCCGTACACGTCGTCGATGGCATCCTGCTTCCGCTTGAGGATCTCCGGATTGCCGAGTTCCTCAGGAAAACCGAGCACATCCTTCACCAATTCGAGACGGTTTTTCTCGGCCTCCAGGCGTTTGGTGTTGGCATCGCTGGCCTCCGTCTGCTTGGCCTCCATCAACTTCAGATTTTCGTCGGCCTTCTTGAAGAAGAGGTAGGTGGTGACGCCCAAGACGAACGTCAGCATCACGAACACGATCAGCGCGATGCTGAACGACTGCACGACGCTCGAATTATTGGATGCCATTGGCGACTGCTTCCCCGCTTTCCCGGCGGTTCCATTCGCGGCGAACCCCCGCTCAACATCGTCGCCGGACGCCGCGTTGATTCACGCCACTCCGATTGTAGCGGTCAGGCAAGGGGAGCGTTGACGCCCACCAATTCGCTCCAGGTCACAGAGCGACCTGTTTCAGCGGCCATGCGTCCCATCACGGCCATCAGCGTGCTGCGACACATGGTATCGCCGTCGTTGGCGACCCGGCCCGACAAGATGCCCCCAACCAGCGACGTCATGGCGGCGGAAAAGCGGCCCGGTACGGGCGGCGGCACCGCCGTCGAGCCCCGCCGTCCGGCGATCGTGCCCCGCAGCAGATCGCAGCTCCCGGCCGAACCGGTCACGATCTCGACGGTCCGGTCGCCGGTCCGCTCGCGGCGGTCGATCGAGGCTTCGATCGTGCGGCCGTCGGCATAGGTGTAGCGAACCGCGGTCACCACCGGGCAGTCGCCGATGGCTCCGGTTGCTCTGGTATCGTGAGCTCCGCTGGCGGGGCAGGACGAACCGGCCATGCCCTCGGCCGTCAGCGGCGCGACGTCGCCCATGATCCAGGCGGCCCGGTCGATCGCCTGCACGTGGTGTGTGACGAAATGACCGCCCGAGTACCGGGTGAACGAGATCCAATTGCGGAGCGGCCATTCGCCAGCGGCCCGGCCGCTTTCGGCGGGCTTTCGCCACGGCAGGCCGATGGCCGCGTGGGCCTGCACCCGGCGGGGCATGCCGATCGCGCCGTCGTGGAGCCGCGACACGATCTCCACCATGCGGTCATCCCGACGGAAGCAGAAGCCCGATACGACCGCGAGCCCGGCGGCGCGGCTGCGGGCTGCGGCCGCGGCCACCCGGACGACCCCTGCCGCATCGACGGCGACGGGCTGTTCGCAGTAGACATGCTTCCCGGCAGCCACGGCCGCCTCCAGGTGGAGTGGCCGCGTGTGCGGCGGCGCGGCGAGCAGCACCACGTCCACACCGCTGTCGATCACCCGGCGGTAGGCATCGGGGCCGACGAACCGCTGCGACGGCGGACAGTCGAACTGCCCACCCGCACGGCCCAGCACATCCGCCGCTGACGCGACCTGATCAGCGAACACGTCGCCCAACGCCACCACCCGCACCGATGGATCGGCTTCAAGGGCCTGCAAGGCCGCCCCGGTGCCACGGCCGCCGCAGCCCACGAGGCCAATCCTCAGCCGCTGTTCGCCTGCGGCGAAACACAGGCCGGTCGGCAACGTGCCCGCGGCTGCGCACGTTGTCGCCACGGTGCCGCCGAGGAACGACCGCCGTGATGTGCCACGGAGGGCAGCAGCGGACCGGGCGGGGGTGTGATTCGAGGCCACGAAAGCGGTCGCGGGCGTTTTGGGACGCATGTCGTAGTTCTCCAGAGCGGTGGGGACAACGGCGGGGGCAACAATGCCACGGAGGGGCCCGCGCGCGGACTGGCCAGAGACTGCTCTGCAGTTTACGGAGCGGTCCGCCGGCCACGCAAACCGGATCGTGTCACCGCGTCCCGGTTCGCAGCCGCGTCATGTACCGGAGCAGCGGCTCCTCGAGATCCGACGGCGATGCCCCGAAGGCTGTCTTGAAATCATCGAGGCGTTCCTCTTCGGAGTCGTCGGTGAGCGGCTCCTTGCGGGAGATCGTCCGCAGGTAGCCGACAAAGGCCGCCTTGCGTGTCTGGGTCAGGAAGAAGGTGAGGGCCCAGGCCCGCGCATAGGCGTCGAGTGCCTCGTCGGGGCGGCGGAATGGCTCGTCGCCCAGCACGATCTGCTCGAGCGTGCCGGCCCGCTGGTTGGCGAGAAACCGTTCCAGCCGCGTGGTGTTGACGTTGCCGATTCCCTTCCAGCCGCGGTCGCTGGCGAGGTCGGGCGTTTCGAAGTAGGTGGCCACGCCCTCGCTGAGCCAGAGCGGCACGGGGGCCAGCCGCTGATGGAGTCCGCCGTTGAACGCCATCTGGTGGGTGGCCTCATGCACGAGCGTCGCCACCATGCCGGAGGCCTCCGGGCTGCCGAGAATCTCGAGGCCGGCCCGCGCGGCGGCCTGGCCGGCGGGCCGCGGCAGGCCCGCGCTGCCGGTGAGGTCGAACGTGGTGACGCGATTGGTCATCAGATTGTAGTAGCCGACCACTCGGTCGGCAGCGGTTCCCAGATCGCGGGCCGCGAAGGCCTCATACCGCTGACGGTCGGCAAAGATCACCACCAGCAGCGGCCGCGGCGGCGGCGTCATCTCGATGCCCGCCTGCTTCCAGAAATTGGCGAAGGCGTCGTGAAGCCGTTCGAAGAGTGCGGCGCACCATTGGGCATAGGCCCGCGAGGTGTCGAAGCAGATGCAGTAGTGTTTGGTGACGAGCAGATCGAAACCCGGCGGCAGTTCGCCGAGGATCCTGCGGCCGAGGTCTCGTGGTGACTCCACCTTGGGCTGGGCCACCGGTGTGCGGGAGAGGATGGCGGCCGGCTGCACCAGTTCCAGCCGTTCGTCCGGGCGTTCGAGCAGGAGCCCGCCGTCGAGGGCCTCCACGACCACGACCCCTTCGATCTGTCGCTGGCTGCCATCGACCTGCACGGTGATCCGTTCCACCGGCCGTGTCTCTGCACCGGCCGTGGTGCCCGGTGCAGCCAGGGCACTCCCGACGAGCGTCCACGCCAGGGCCATGCCCAACACGAGTCTGGGAATGCGGGACATGCTGGAAGGGCTCCGGGGGCGGCGAACTGACGTCATGCGAACAGGTTTGGGCGGACGGGGAAAGGTGAATTGGGCAAGGCTGACTGAATCGGCGGTTCCGGTGACCCTGCCAGCGTCCAGACGGGCCAGCGTTGGTCTGGCGGGCCAACATTGGTCTGGTTCCGCCGGTTCCCGAGCGATACGGTCTGGCCTAACGAGTGTCTCGCCCCGACGGCACTTCCTCATCAGGTGGTGACGATCCATGACTGCATTCACGTCGCGTTCATCGTCTGTCCCGCTATGCCGCGTGGTCTGCGTTGTTCTCCTCGCGACCTCGATGGTCACCGGCTGCGCCAGCTGGAGCCCGTGGAAGCGCAACGAGAAGGCCGCCCGCGACCAGGAAAAATACGGCTTCACCGCCGACACGCGGATCAAGAAGCTCGCGGAACGTTCCAAGGCGGCGAAGTCCGGGTCGGAGCAGGCTCGGCTGGAATTCACGCAAGACCTCGTCCGCATGATGCTCGAAGAGCATGATCCGCGGGTCCGCGGCAAGATTCTGGAGACCGCGGCCGACTATGACACAGCCTCCGCCACCGCCATCTGCAAAGGCGCGATGCAGGACCCGAGCGACGCGGTGCGGATCAAGGCTTGTGATGTCTGGGCCAAGCGGGGCGGAGAAGAAGCTGTCCAGCTCCTGGCGACCCGATTCCAGACCGACGCAGATCTGGATGTGCGGCTGCGGGCCGTGAAGATGCTGGGCGAATTGAAGGACAAGCAGGCGATTCCCGTGCTCGCGCGGGCCCTCGAGGATGCCGACCCCGCCGTTCAATATCGGGCCGTGGCATCGCTCAAGCAGGTGAGCGGCCGCGACCTCGGCAACGACGTCAATGCCTGGCGGGAATGGGCCGTCGATCCGGATGCCCACAAGGCAGACTGGTCGATCGCCGAGGGCTTTCGCCGGCTGTTTTAACGCTCACTCAACTGAGGGGCTGCCCATGCCCCGAGAGCCGGACGTTCGCTTCGGCATCCTGCCTTCGCTCACTCGATGCTGACTGCGCTTCGGCATCCTGCCTGGGCTGGTCAGCAACGCCGACTCTCGGGGTATGGGCAACCCCGGCGGCAGAAAGCGGTGTGTACTCGCCTGCTTGATTGCGTAGTAGGCGAAGGGGGCGCAGGCTGGGGGGTTCTCCCGGTTTGGCTACACGCGGCAAGCTGCCAGAACCCTCCGCTGGTCTTTGGCGAGCGGCAACTGTCTGGCGGCGAGATAGCCGATAGAAGTCTCGTCTCGTGTCTTTGCCACCACGACGGGTAGCTGTTTTCAGTGCATCATTTCCGCTCGCCAACTCCGACTAGCCCGTTGACTGCAGCTACGCCCCGGCAGGTCCGCAGGCTTCGCCGTCGGACCGTGGTCTGCGGGTTGGCGATCGCCTTCGTAGTGGCACACCCCTGGCTGCCGCTGCCCGAGGCGGCACCGCCGATTCCACGCGGCGCACCCCGAAAATTCTTCGATTCACTGCTCGGCCGCCAGGCTGAGCCCGAGCCGGCGTTCATTCCGGCACCGACACCGCCCGGACCGGATGAGGTGAGGATTCTGGAGCAACGTGCCGCGGCGGCGCGTCCCGCCAGCCCACCAGTCGCCAGCCCACCAGGAGTGAGGCCGACCCCACCGCCGGCCGCGCCAGAGGTGACCCGGGCACCGACCTGGAATGAAACGGTGGCATTCGCCTCGTCATTAAAATTCACAGCCGAGAAAGTGGCCGCTGCGGCTGCCGATCCCGCCTTCAAGCCGACGGTAGCCCGTCCGCCGCGAACGGCCGCCCGGTCGTCTTCGGCCACCAACTCGATCGCCGTTCCCACCAAGAAGTCCGCGGCGTCCGGCAGCACCGGCAGCACCGGCAGCATTGGCCTGCAGGCGACTGCGAAGCCGTCAGGGATTGCGGCCCCGGCGACGCCGAGGTTCACCAAGCTGCGGGCCCGCATTGCCCAGACCCTTGCCGCCTATCAAAAGCGGCCGCTCAACACCGCCCAGCACACACCGTGGGAGGTGATGCACGGCTTCATCGCCTTTGGTATCCCGACGAAGCTTCGCGTGGGTGGCCCCGCCGGTGATCCGGTCAACGCCATCGGCTGGGTCAACACCGGCGGCCGCTGCGGAGGCCAGGTGATGCTCGCCGCGGTCGGTGACCGACTGACGGCGCTGCGCGGCATCGGCGTGCAGGGGCATTCGGCCCAGTATCTGGCCGTCCTGGCCCAGTCCCGCGTGGCGATGAATTCGCCAATCACGATCCAGTCGAAGGCCTTCACGGTGGCCGACCTCGTGGCGGAGGAGAAGCTGGCCTGCAAGTCGGGCACCGAACTCACCTTTGCGCTCATCGCGCTGGCCCATTACCTGCCGACCGACTCCCAGTGGACTGCCCGCGACGGTAAGCCATGGTCGCTGGAGAAGCTGGTGGCGGAAGAGATCGAACAGCCGATCCGGGGGGCGCCCTGCGGCGGCACGCATCGGCTGTTTGGCCTCGCCTATGGCTGCCAGCGGCGGCTGCGGGCCACGGGGCAACTCGACGGCGTCTACCTGCGGGCAGACAAGTTCGTCCGCGATTACCAGCAGTTCACGCTCACGAAACTCCAGAACCGCGACGGGTCTTTCAGCACCGAGTGGTTCAAGTATCTGGCCGACCGCGACGACGACGTCGATCGCAAGATTCAGACCACCGGCCACATCCTTGAGTGGCTCGTTGGCTCGCTCGACCAGGAGGCGCTGTTCCAGCCTCGGGTGACGGCCGCGGTCGAGTTTCTCACCGCCTCTTTGGCCCGGGAGCCGTCGCGAGAATGGAAGATCGGCCCGCTCGGCCACGCCCTTCACGCCCTCACCATCTACCAGGAACGGGCCTGGGGCACCGTGTTGCCTGGCGGAATCGCCGCGTTCCATGGGCCGATGAAGGCTTCCCCAACGAAGGTTGGGGCCGAGTCGCGGCTGGCAGATCAGCCCCTCACCGGGCCTTCCACTGGCGAGGAGTCGCCGCGTCCGGCAGTCCGACGATAGCTCTATTCGTCGCACGATCGACAGTCGATTCTTGAACCGGCGGTGTCCACCCCGTAGGCTCAACCCCGCAGAAGCGCGCGGTTGGTTCGGCTGAGCATTATCGGCTGAGGAATGATGGCGGCATTGTGTCGGCCACGGCGCGGATCTGCTCAGGATGCGGCACGATGACCTCCGTCAACCTTTCCCAACAGCTGGAACAACTCCTCGACGTGGCGGCGCGTCTCTACGAGGCCACCGCCTCCGAGGCGATGCTGCTGCTGGTCGAGCAGCGGCTCGACTGGGAGCGGGTGCGGAGCTTCGCCGGCGCCGCCCCGATGCTGGTGGCAGCCGATGACGACGCCCACCTGGCCGGCGTCTCGGATCATGGTCTCCGCGGCGTGCCGCTCGACGTGGCGGGACTGCCGGTGCACGAGCGGCTCACGCAGGCGCTGCTCGAGTGCGTGGCCGCTGAGATGATCGCCCCCGAGGCCCAAGTGGTGGCGATCTACAGCGGCTTCGAGGCGGGCACGATCGACTCCGTCAGCGTGCTCCGCCTCGAGGAGCATCTCGGCCAGCTCACCAGCCGCGACCTTCGCAACCTCGAAACGAAGGTGCCTCTCGAGACGCTCAAGATGGTCGTTGACCTGGCAGTGGAAATCGGCCGCGAGGGCCGCGAGGGAAAGCCGGTCGGCACGCTCTTCGTGGTGGGCGACACCCGCAAGGTGATGCAGTCGAGCCACAGCACGGGCTTCGATCCCGTGCGTGGCTACAGCCGTTCGGAGCGAAAGCTCACCGACCCCCGCGTGCGTGAGGGCATCAAGGAGATCGCCCAACTCGACGGCGCCTTCGTGGTCGGGGCTGACGGCACGGTGGAGGGCGCCGCCCGCTACATCGATGCATCGGCGGAGAACGTGTCGGTGGCGAAGGGTCTCGGCGCACGCCACTGGGCGGCGGCCGCCATCACCCGCCGAACGCGGAGCGTGGCAGTGGCGGTGAGCGAGACAAGCGGCACGGTGCGGATCTTCCAGAACGGCGAGGTGGTGCTCCGCATCGAGCCTTTCCGCCGCGCGATGAAGTGGAAAGACTTCGAGTACGAACCGCCGAGCGGCGATTGACTCTGCTTTCCGCGACGGTTCGGGGCTGCCCGTGCCCCGTCGCCGGACGTTCGCTACGGCCATCCATGGCCTTCGCTCACTCGATGCTGACTGCGCTTCGGCATCCTGCCTGCGCTTGTCAGCAACGCCGGCTCTCGGGACACGGGCAGCCCCTCACGGATGCAACGGGAATCGTAAAAGCCCTGAGCGGCAGCGACGGGATGATGCGAGCCAGGCCCGGAGGGCCGGGTTAGCACCAGCGGGCGGAGGCCCGCCAAGCGGCTTGTTGAGGACAGGCATCCGCCTGTCGTGGCGACACGATGTCGTGTTTCGCGTGAAGGTTGATGCTGAGGAGCCGGTCGGAGGCACGCGCAGGAGTCCGGTGAATTCTGCGACTCACGAGCGATGCACGATTCGTCCAAGAGCCTCCCGTAGCAGAATCCGCCGGCGACGAGCATGCC
>CANHCU010000136.1 GCA_947459185.1 Planctomycetaceae bacterium
CTCGGTGTCACGCCTCCGGCACCGCCCGACGGCGTGCCCGCGATCGAGCCCGATATTCGCGGCGCGACGACGATCCGCGTCCAGTTGGAAAAACATCGCTCGAACTCGGCCTGTGTCGGCTGCCATAGGGTGATCGACCCGCCGGGATTCGCCCTGGAGTCATTCGACGTGATCGGCGGCTGGCGGGATCACTATCGCGTTCCACAGTCCACGGGCGCCGTGATCGAGGTTCCGCGAATCAAGAAGCGGGTGCATCGGGGGCCAGCGGTGGAGGTCGGCTATGTCATGCCCGATGGACGGCCGTTCGCCGACATCGACTCCTATAAGCAGTTGCTGCTCGAAGACCGCGACGGGCTCGCCCGTGCCCTGGCGTCGAAGCTGCTGACGTATGCCACCGGCGCTCCCGTGCAGTTTGCCGATCGAGCCGATGTCGACGCCCTTGTCGAGGAGATCCGTGGCAACGACTACGGCCTCCGAAGTCTCGTTCACGCCATCGTCCAGAGTCGTCCCTTCCTCAACAAGTGAGCACCCCGGCCATGCGCACGAACCTTCGTATCCCGATGTCACGACGCCTGCTCTTGAAGGCTGGTGCCGTCGGCATCGCCCTGCCCGCCCTCGAGGCGATGCTGCCCCGCGGCCATGCGGCCGACGCCGCGGAAAGCCTCGCCCCCAACCGTCTGCTGCTCGTAGGGCGGAATCTGGGAATGCATGCCCCGTTTCTCTTTCCCGAGACGGCGGGGCTCGGCTACGAAACCACCCGCTACCTGAAGCATCTCGAGCCCAATCGCGGCCGATTCACGCTGTTCTCCGGCATCGCCCATCTCCGGCACACGAACCACCACAGCGAGCCCGGCCTGTTCACCGGCGTCGACTGGGATCGGATCAAGGAACCACTCCGGGAGCACCGCAACACGATCTCGCTCGATCAGCATGTCGCGGACCGGATCGGCGGCGACACGCGGTTTCGCAACCTCGTGATCGGCCCACCGGTGCAGTGGCATTTCTCGTGGACGGCCAAGGGCGTGCCGGTGCCCACCGAGCGGCAGCCGACGCAGGTCTTCAAGAAGCTCTTCATCGACGGCACGGAGGCTGAAATCAAGTCCGAGGTCGAGCGGCTCCGCACCGGCCGCAGCATCCTCGACCAGGTCGGTGAGCAGGCGAAGTCGCTGGGCCGCCAGCTCGGGCCCGAGGACCGTCGGCGGTTGGAGCTCATGTTCAGCGCCGTCCGCGACACCGAACGCAATCTCCTCCGATTCGAGTCGTGGGCCGGCGAGCCGAAGCCCGTCACGAACTATCCCACGCCCAAGGCCGATCCAGCCAGCGACGATCTCGCGGGTCGGGAGAACCTGTGGTTCGACATTGCGAGGCTCGCCCTGCATACCGACTCGACCCGCGTGATCCTGCTGACGATGGGGGATGTCGGCCGCGTGAAACTCGACGGGCTCACGCTCGCCCACCACGACGCTTCCCACCACGGGAAGGACGAGACCAAGATAGAACAGCTCGCGATCATCGAGGAGGCGGAGCTGGAGCTGTTCAATCGGTTCATCACCGCGATGGCCGATGTCCGTGAGGGCGACTCGACCCTGCTCGACCGCACGGTCATCCTCAGCGCCAGCAATCTCGGCAATGCCTCGGCCCACACGTCCGAGAACCTGCCTGTATTGCTGGCGGGCGGCGGCTTCAAGCACCAGGGCCACGTACTCTACGACCGAGAAAACAACACGCCGTTGTCGAACCTCTACGCCCGCATCCTGCAGCAGCTCGGCGTCGAAGAGGATAGGTTTGGCTGCAGCACGGGTGTGCTGCAGGATGTGTGAAGGATCGTCTTATGACCACTGAGGCCGCGCAAGCGTTCGTCCAACGGCTCTTCATCGAACATGTCGACGAGCTGAAGGGCTTCGTGGCGTCGCTCGTTCCTGATCCGGAGCTCGTCGACGACGTCGTCCAGGAGACGTTCGTGGCGGTGACGGCACGGGCCGCCCACTACGACCCGCGGCAGAGCTTCAAGAACTGGCTGTTCATCGTCGCCCGCGACAAGCTCCGGGAGGTCGGCGGGCGGGCGGAGGCGGAGGCGAGGCCGTTTGCCGACGACGTGCTCGAGGTGCTGGCGGCGAGCCACAAGGGGTTCGCGATCTCGCCGGATCACATGCGATTCCTCGACGAGTGCATCGGGATGCTCGCACCGCAGGCACGGCGGATCGTCACCCTCCGGTATCAAAACTCAATGAAGCCTCGCCATGTGGCCAAGGCGCTCGGCTGGACTGCGGCGAGCGTCCGCGTCGCCCTGTCGCGGGCGCGGGCGGTGATCCGCGAGTGCGTCGAAAAGAAAATGGCTGCTGCAGAAGGGTGACCAGTCCGATGAAAGACATGCATCTCAACGAACTGATCGATCGTTTCTTCGACTGCGATCTCGCGGGGGAGGATCGCAAGTTCCTGGAAGACGCCCTGCGGGCATCGCCGCAGGCGAGGCGACTTTTCTGGCAGAAGGCCGAGACGCATGCCGCGCTCCGCAAATGGGGCCGCGAGCACTGGGGCCGAGTGGCGGCGGCGGAGGGAGACGGGGGCGATACGAACGCCGTCGGTCGGTCGGTCGGGCTCCGGTACGCTGTCGACATGCTCCGCCGCCGGCGGATGGCCGCATCCGCGGTGGTCGGCGGTTCGCTGCTCGCGGTCGCGCTGGTGGCGGTCGGAACGCAATGGCTCGGGGCGAAGGTTCCTGGCCCGGTGAACGACGTGTCGCGGCCGGCGATTGCGGACGATCAGCCTTTCGTGGCCGTCCTGAACGCATCCGTGGAGCCCGTCTGGAGCGATCCCAACGTCGACCTGATGCTGCGGCGAGGATCGTTGCCGTCGGGGACCATCGAACTGCTTTCGGGAAGCGTGGAACTGCTCTTCGGCTCAGGGGGCGTGGCCGTCATCGAGGGCCCCGCCGTGTTCGAGCCGTTCGCTGCTGACACGCTGCACGTGACCCAGGGATCCGTTCGTTGTCGTTGTCCCCTGCCGGGAAGCGAACTCCGCGTTGAGACGCCGAAGGGCACCGTGACCGATCTCGGTACGGAGTTTGCCATGAGCATCCGACCCGACACGCCGCTGCGGGTCGGCGTGATCGAGGGAAGGGTGCGGCTCGATCTGGCTACCTCCACGCAGGTGATGGCGGCCGGCGAGGCGGTGTCGGTCGACGGCGACGGGCGTGCCACCGACGACATCGGATTTTTGAATGACTTCAAGACACGGGCCTCGCTGATCCCGTTTGACGAAGCGGCATTCGCCGCCGGCGTCAACCTGCTCGTGGATCCGTCGTTCGAGTCGCCACCCGATGCGAAGCCAGGCACGGGATCGCTCTCGCGTCAACCTCCTTTTGCCAAGGCAGTGCTGCAGTTGGGACCCTGGTCCGGCACTCCCGGACACGTCGACAGCGTCACACATCCGATGGCTCTCGGTGCACATGCCGTGCGCATCTCGGCACGCGGCAACCCCTTCTGGCCGCTCGTGGTGCAGCGATGCACGACCGGAGACATCTCCGGCAAGACGGTGCTGGCCGCCGTGAAAGCGTCGCACGTGGCCGGGGACCCGCTGGCCGGCTCGCAGTGTGCGATTGTGAAGATCGCGTTCATCGACGAAAAAGGGGTGGAGTTCGGCAGGGCGGAGCGGCACTTTCTGAAAGTGGGTGGCCCAGACGACCGCTTCGTCGAGGGCTGCATCTCGGCGATCGCCCCGCAGGGCACGCATGGCGTGAATTACACGGTGCTTCTCAACGCCTGCGGCCTGCCGACTGGAAGCCTCGTCTTCGACGACGCGAAACTCGTGGTCGTTGACTGAATTCGCGGCCCACAATCACGAACCCTCGGTTCGCTGGAGCTTCCATCCTGCCGAGGCTTTGGTCAGCCGTGTGGCGGCCGGCCCGCGTCGTCGCCCGCCACCTCCGCGCCGTCCTTCCGCTCCGGGAAGGCCAGCGAGGCCGCGACGCTCGCGCCGATCAGCCCCACGATCACAACGAGCGACACCGCGGGGTGCACGAGGTGGCCCTTGGCGTGGGCATCCCAGCCGCCCCACGCGGCCAGCGCTTCGCTGTGTCGGGCGGCCTCGATGATCATTTTGCCGCCCACGAAGACGAGCACCGCCGAGAGGCCGTAGTTGAGGAAGCGGAACATGTCCATCACGCCCGCCAGCAGGAAGTAGAGGGCACGAAGGCCGAGGATCGCAAAGACGTTCGAGGTAAAAGCCACGAATCGCATGTAGTGCGCCCCGGGGGTGACGATGCCGAGAATCGCCGGCACGCTGTCAACGGCGAAGAGCACGTCGGTGCTCTCCACGATCAGCAGCACGAGAAACAGCGGCGTGGCCATCAGCCGGCCCCCTTCACGGACGAAGAACTTGTCGCCCTCCGACTGGTTGGTGACCGGGATGAGCCGCCGGAAAAGCTTGACCAGCGTGCTCTCCTCCGGATGGGATTCCTCCTCGCCGAAGGCCAGCTTGATCCCCGTGTAGACGAGGAAGGCGCCAAACAGCGGCATCACCCAGTGGAATCGTTCGACGAGTTCGGCTCCGACGAGCACGAACGTCAGCCGCATGAGGACGGCACCGAGGATTCCCCAGAAGAGCACGCGGTATTGATACTTCAGCGGCACGCGGAAGTAGCCGAAGATCACCGCGAACACGAAGACGTTGTCCATCGACAACGACCATTCGACGAGGTAGCCGGTGAGAAACTCGATGGCGGGCTTGCCGCCGAGCCACCACCAGATCACGCAGTTGAAGGACAGGGCCAACGCTGACCAGAAGAGCGTCCAGAAGGCGCTTTCCCGGAGCGACGGCTCGTGGGCCTTCTTGTGGAAGACGGTCAGATCGAGCGTGAGCAGGACCGTGACCATGGCGGCGAACGCCAGCCAATGCCACATCTGGATCGGGGAGTCGGCATCGGGGGCAGCGGCCGTCGCGGCGGCGAGTTCAGCGAGCAGGTACAACGTAGTTGGCTCCTGAGGACGGAATGGACACAAGAGCATACAGGCTGGCGAGTCCCATGGGGAACGTCACCCGCCGACGGAATCAGTCATCGTCGGGGAGTGGTTCAGGGATCGCCGCGACGAAGCTGGTGGTGATCGCTGCGAAGACCGGGGAGATGCGGTCCCACTCGCGATCCTCCGCCTGGCAAATGATGAGGTAGATCGCATCCGATGTTTCCAGCGTCCGCACCTGCGCCGTGTTCGTGAGATCGAGGCAGTAGAAGTTCATGTCGAGGCCGGTGAGGCTGTGCCCGGCCACCACGTCCGCCGCCGGTTCGTTGTCGAGATCCTGATAGTCCTTCCGCATTTGGTCGAGGACCGCCTGAGCGAGTTCCGCAGGATCGCCGCCGGCCGCGTGGCCGCTCACGGACCAGAAGCCCCCCTCCGGTGAATAGACGGTCACTGCGGCGTAGCGGTCCTGGGAATCGTCGGTATCGATCGACCAGTTTTCGGGGTAGTCGAAGGCGAGTCCAAAACGGTTGAATTGCATCGTGGCGGCAAATCCTGCGTGGGGACGACGAGCGGGGAATTCAGGCCGTTGATTATCGGGGCATTGTAGGCGGTCGCGGCAAGACCGCGGAGCGGTCTAGACCGCCCGTGGCGGCGCCGCTATCGTCCGCCCCCTGCCGGACCTTCAGCGGCAGGCATCGTCGCCCCGTCAGAGCTCCCTCCCGCATTCGTTGTTTCATGGCGCAGTCCCCAGCCACATTCGCGGCAATCCCCCGGTCCGCCTCGGCCCGCGGCCTCGACTACGCCATTCCGGCGGTCATTCTGCTGTCGGTGATGGTGGTCCTCGCGCCGGTGCCGGCCGCGGTCGTTGACGTGCTGCTGGCGGCGAATCTGACCGTGTCGGTGCTCGCCCTGTTGGGGGCGCTGGCCGCCCGCACCCCGCTGGAACTCAGCGTCTTTCCCACGTTTCTGCTCGGCGCCACGCTCGTGCGGCTGGTGCTCAACATCGCCACCACGCGGCTGGTGCTGTCGCGTGCGGCCATCGATGGCGATGCCGCTGCCGGGCAGGTGGTGCAGGCCTTCGGTGAATTCGTGTCCGCCAACAACATCGTCGTCGGCGGCGTGATCTTCGCGATCATCGCCGTGATCCAGTTCATCGTGATCACCGCCGGTTCGACGCGGACCAGCGAGGTGGCTGCCCGCTTCGCGCTCGACGGCCTGCCGGGCCGGCAAATGGCGATCGACACGGAGGTGCAGGCCGGCACGATCACCCGCGACCAGGCGAGGCAGATGCGGCTCGACCTGCAGCGTCAGGCCGATTTCTTCGCCAGTATGGACGGTGCCAGCCGGTTCGTCAGTGGTGAGGCCAGGGCCAGCGTGATCATCACCCTGGTCAACCTCCTCGGTGGCCTCGCGATCGGCGTGGCGCAGCACGGCATGCCGGTGGCGAAGGCCCTCGACGTCTATTCGCGACTGACCATCGGCGATGGGCTCACCAGCGCCGTGCCGTCGCTGTTCATATCCGTGGCAACGGGCCTGCTGATCTCACGGTCGAGTCAGGAGGTCGATCTCTCGCAGGAACTCGGGCGGCAGTTCGTATCGCGGCCGCACGTGCTCGTGATCACGGCGGTGTTTCTCGGACTGCTGTCGCTGACCGATCTGCCATTCCTGCCACTGGCTGGCATGGCCGTAGCGGTGGCGACGATGGCCTGGATGATCAGACGCACGCCGGCGTCACGTGATGCGGAGCGGACGACAGCCTCCGGAGCGGCCGCCGCGGCAACGACCCGCACGAGCGTGGCCGATGATCTGCTTGCGGACGAACGGATCGTCGTGGAACTGGGCCGCGGCCTCGTGGGACTGCTCGCAACTCCCGGCGGCAACGAATCGCCCACCCTCCTCTCGGAACGGGCAACGGCCGTGCGAACGAGTCTGGCCGCCGATCTCGGGCTGGTCGTGCCTTCGGTGGCGATGCGGGACAATCTCTCACTGCCCGACCGCTGCTACCGCGTGATCATCGCGGGCGACATCGTCGCCGAGGCGGAGATTCCCGTGGGAAGGCTTTTGGCCGTGCCACCTGTCGGCGAGATGCTTGACGAGCAGGCGGGATTCAGTGGCGTCAACGCCCAAGACGCGTCTGCCGTCGATCCCCTGACCGGTCGTCGCGGGGCGTGGGTGGGCCATGCACAGGCGGAGACTGCCCGCGGTCGAGGCGCGGCCGTGCATGGCGAGGCCGACTGCATCGCCCGGGCCATCGAGGCCGCCATCCGTCGCCATAGCGACCAGCTGCTGTCCCGGGACGCTGTGGCCAGACTGATCGAATCGCTGCGTGCGGTGCAGCCCGCGGTCGTGGACCAGGTGGTGCCGGGCGTGCTGACGATCGCCCGTATCCATCGCACCCTGCAATGCCTGCTTCGCGACGGCGTGCCGATCCGGCCGCTCGCGGAACTGCTCGAGATCATGGCCGATCATGCGGCCGAGGCGTCCGACCCGCCGCAGCTGGCCGAAATCGTCAGACGGTCGCTTGCCCGATCGATCTGCCGCCGGGCCCGTGATCCGCGGGGCAGACTCGTGGCGGTGCGGCTGGAGGAGCCGGCGATCGATGCCGCCCTTGGGTCCGCCGGTCGGCCACCGGCCCATCTGATGGCTGAATTGCGGCGTGCCGTCCGTCCTGTCGTGGAGCGGGGGGCGCGGCCGGTGATCATCGTGCCGGGTGATGTGAGGCTGCGGATTCGCGAGGCTCTCTCACGCCACCTGCCGGACGTGCAGGTGTTGGCTGCCGAGGAGCTGGCGAATGAGGATCGTGTCGAGATTTTTGCCAGCGTGGGAGGGGGCGAGGTGTTGCGGGCGGCGTGACGCGACGACGTAGAATCGCCAATCGATTGGGCAGTCTGGGATGGCCAGGGGGCCGCCGAAAAAAACATTCAACGGAAAAAAAGTCAGGGAGGCGACGTCAGCTGGTCGATGACGATCAGTTGGTCGGTGCCGGTCGATAGTGCAAGCAGCGAAGAAGAGAGTGCGGTGTGCCGGGATGCACCAGGATGGTGCGTGTCCGGCGTGATGAGAAGAAGGTCTCGGCAGGGCGGAAACGCCCGATCGCGACCTTGCATGCAAGGCCCTTTCAAGGAGGATGTCGTGGCGAACTATGCGTCTCAGCCGTCTGCCGAGGAGATGCTCGAAATCTGGACGACCTTCAAGGCCGACCAGTCGAACGAGCAGCTTCGTAACCGGCTCATCGAGATCTATCTGCCGCTGGTCAAATACAACGGCGAGCGCATCTGGTCTCGCCTGCCCGACGGCGTCGAACTCGACGATCTCGTATCGGCGGGCACGTTCGGCCTGATGGACGCGATCGACGCGTTCGACATGTCGCGGGGCGTGAAGTTCGAGACCTACTGCGTGCCGCGCATCCGCGGGGCGATGCTCGACGAACTGCGGACGATGGACTGGGTGCCCCGCCTGGTGCGGTCGAAGGCCAGCAAGCTCAACGAAGCCGTCAAGACGCTGGAGGCAAGGTTGGGCCGGGCGCCTGCCGACGCCGAGGTCGCCGCGCACATGGGGCTTTCGCACGAGGAGTTCGAGAAGCTGCTGGTCGACGCCAACGCCGTGAGTCTCGTCAGCCTCAACAAGAAGTGGTGCGAGACCGACAGTTCGAAAGATGTTCGCGAGATCGATATCCTCGAGGACAAGAAGGGCGAAGATCCGACTCGCCGGATCCAGAAATCGGATCTCATGCGGCTGGTCACCAAGGGGCTCAACCGTAACGAGCGGCTTATCATCATCCTCTACTACTACGAGGAATTGACGATGAAAGAGATCGGCGCCACGCTCGACCTCTCGGAAAGCCGTGTCAGCCAGATGCACTCCGCCATCGTGGAACGTCTTCAAAATCAGTTGGATCGGCGGAAGGTGGAGTTTGCGTTTGGCTGATGAACAGCCTGGCAGCTTGGGCCTGGCAGTCTGGGCCTGGCAGTCTGGGCAGGATGCGGGGCCTCTGGGCCGGCAGAATGCGGAAAACAGGC
>CANHCU010000137.1 GCA_947459185.1 Planctomycetaceae bacterium
ACCTTCTTGGTGACCGTGAACGAACGCTCACGCACCTCGGTCGCCCACTCCGTGCTCTCAACTTCCCGGATCTCCGGGACCATCTTCCAAACCTTCACCGTCTTCATGCAGGCGTCGGCGGCAGCGCCGTCGATGACCGCAGCTTCGGCCGGAGCGGCCGCAGCGGCATCGGCACCGCCCACCAGGACGGAACCATCAGCCGGAACACTCGTCGCGGCGTCGTCACCGCGAACAAAACCACCAACGACACAGACGCCGGCGGCGGCCACCCAGGGCAGGAAGCCGAAAGTCAAACGCTTCTTCACAGGAACCTCCAGAGGAATAAACAGGCAAAACGTTTTGCAAACACGTTTCCAGGCATCGCGAGGAGTCCACCCCCAGTCGGTGAACGTCCGTCGCAATCAACCCGGCCGAGTCGTCTGCCGCCCCACCGAGGCAGATCGCGGAGCCGTACGTGGCATCTCACCGCGATCGCCAGGGTTTGCGCGACAGGCAAACTCACACCAGAAGATCGATCTTTCCCGGTCGAAAAACTCAGCCGCGGCGAGTTTCTTCCGGTGGCGACGGTGGTGCCGGTGATGCAGGCGGCCGCGGGCAGGAATCCCCCGGTCCCATAGGCCCGCCCTCGCAGCATGTTTCGAGGATCATGCCGCATGAGCGGCAGATCAGTTTTGCGCGGATCTCGAGGGTTTCGCCCTGACAGACAGGGCAGCGGGGCGACGTCATGGTCCCGATGGTAGCAGGCCAGACGATGGGCCAAAAAGACCGGCCGGGCGGCTGAGGCCGCCCGGCCGGTGAAACGCATGCCGGCCAGAAGCCGGCGCAAAACAGTCAACGGTTAGCGGGTGCAGCACCCGCTTGTGTCGCAGCAGTCGGCCTGACAGCAGCAGCAGGTGCAGTCCTTGCAGACACACACGCCGCTCTCGCAGCAGCCGCAGCAGTCGCACGCCCCGCAGTCAGCCTGCGGCGTGGCAGTGCTCATCGGGGCCAGAAAGAACGCAGTCCAAAGCAACAATGCAGACATGGAAAAGCTCCTTGAAATCAGAAAGGAAATTGAATCAGTGCCGACACGACGTGTGCCGGCACGGCTCGACCGGAGACGTCGAGCGACTCAATTCCGCCAGACCCCATAGAGCACCCGCACCGGGCGGGATGGAATTGCGGCTGCCCCGCTGTGCATCGCCCCAGCGGTCGGCTGCAGGCCATCCGACTGCCCCGTCACCGGCGTCAGCCAAGCCACGGCACCAGCGGCCGCGCTGCCATCCCAACGCGAGTCGCTACCACGCCGATCGGGCTGGCCGGCAGACGCTGCAGCCGCTCGAACATTCCGCGGCTGAAGCTGGCATTGGCACTTCTCGGGGCCGGCATCACCGCAAGGAACCGCCGCCACGTCATCGGTGGCGTTGATCCCGCAGCAAGAGCCAGCCTCACCACCGCCAGCCACGGCGGATGAGGCGACTACGCCATGCAAAAAGGGAGAGGCGACGTCTGCGATCCGAGGCGTGCCGCTTGCGCAGCAGCCCTTCACGCAGGCGTCGCAGACGCCCGGCGACAGCAAGGCAATCTGGGCGGCGAGGAGCAGGAGCGTGTGGGTCACGCGCGCGGCCTGAGAGCCGACTGCCGGCATCCGGCAGAGAAACCGGCCGATCGAAGCCGTGCGTGCCACCATCGCAGACATGCGATCCTCACTCCCGTTTCGCCGCGAACCGAGCCGCAGCCACTTCGTCCACTTGAACGTTAGGCGTGTCCAGTGAAGAAGGCAAACGGGCCTTGGGGAGCCACGCGTCAGCCCACGAGGATGAGCCCACGAGGATCAGCCCACGAGGATCAGGATCAGTTCCTTGGGCCCATGCGCCCCCAGCACGAGAATCCGTTCGATGTCACCGGTTCGGCTGGGCCCGGTGATGAAGGAGAGCATGCTTGGCAGGTGGCCATCGTGCCTGGCCTGTGCGGCGTGAAGGGCATCGGCGAGCGTGGCCACGATCTGGTCGCATGTGGCCACGACCACGTGCACGTGCGGAAGAATGGACAGTGCCCGTCCGCCCGAGGTAGCGCTGGAGACGAGCAGCGAACCGGTCTGGGCGACCAGTGCCTCGCACGATGTGATGCCGGCATCGCAGGATTCGAGGGCGTTCTTGTCGAAGTCTGCGGCATCGACCCGATAGGTTGCACACGGCACGCCGGCCAGGAGCGGCTCGACGAGCGGGTGGGGATGCCAGGCCACGCGGTGCCAGTCCCGCTCCCGCGCGATCGTGAGGAGGTAGTCGCTGGCGGCGGTGAGATCGGGCACCTGCTGCACGATGGCGCGGAGCTTGCCGAGATTCTCGATCAGAAGCTGGAGTCGTTCGGCCGGCGTCTCACCGCCATCGGGCAGCCACGGACGGGCTACCTCCTCGGGGAGCACGGTGAGGGTAGGCAGCCTGTTGGAAGCGTGCGCGACCGAGATTCCCGCGGAGGCAGCGCCGCTGGTTGTGACCGCCGCCCGCTGCTGCGGCTGCCGCACCTGCGACTGGCTCTCCGCGGCCAGTCCATGCGGGAGCGGCGCTGGCACTCGCAGCGCCTCCCGGATCCGCGCCAGGATCACCTCGCGGGCCGACATGCCTGTCTCCCCGCTCATGCGCTGCCCTCCCGGGAGGCTGCGGGCTGCTGCGACCGGCGGTGATCCCACTGGCGGCGGAAGCTCTGCCGCGGGGCTGCAGGCAGGTCGCGGGAGGCGAGCCAGTCGCGCAACAGCGGCGGCCGAACCGCCTTCAGCAATGGCAGCGTGCGGCGAAAGACCGCGCCACCCAGGCCGAAGAGCCAAGGCCGGCGGGCCACCATCGCGAACAGCCGGTGCCCAAGTTTTTCCCAGGCATTGGGGGCGGTTCGGGCGGCGTTGCGGCGGTTGTGGAGCAGATGATGGGCAATGTCGATTCGCACCGGACAGGCATCGGTGCAAGCCCCGCAGAGCGAACTGGCTGCCGAGAGGTGGTTCCAGTCGGCGACACCACGGAGGTGCGGCGTGATCACCGAGCCGATCGGGCCCTGATAGGTGGTACCGTACGTGAAGCCGCCGACATTTTTGAAGATCGGGCAGACATTCAGGCAGGCGCCGCAGCGGATGCAGTGGAGGCTGTCCCGCTGCTCGGGGTCGGCGAGGATCGCCGTCCGCGAGTTGTCGAGGAGCACGAGATGCATCTCCTCGGGGCCGTCGGCCTCTCCGGGGCGACGTGGCCCGGCATAGAGGGTGTTGTAGCAGGTCATTGGCTGGCCTGCGCCGGCCGTCGCCAGCATCGGCAGCAGCACGGCGAGGTCGTCGAGATGCTCGACCACCTTCTCGATTCCCGAGATGGCGATGTGCACCCTCGGCAGCGCCGCTGTCAGTCTGGCGTTGCCTTCGTTCTCCGTGATTGAGATCTGGCCGGTTTCTGCGACGAGAAAGTTCGCGCCGGTGATCCCGATATCGGCATCGACGTAGAGCCGGCGCATGTGCCGCCGGGCGATCATCGTCAGTTCCTCTGGGCTGTCGGTCGGGGGCGTACCGAGATGCTTGCCGAACAGGTCGCTGATCTCGTCGCGGCGGACATGCATGCAGGGAAAGACGAAGTGATACGGCGGCTCACCGCGGAGTTGCTGGATGAACTCGCCCAGGTCACTCTCCACCACGCCATAGCCTTCGGCCTCGATCGCGGCATTGAGATGAATCTCCTCGCTGGTCATGCACTTGCTCTTGATGATCGCCTTGGCCCGGGCGGCTCGCACCAGACCGAGCACGATCGTGCGTGCCTCCTCGGCGTCCCGCGCCCAGTGCACCTGGCCACCGTTGGCCTCGAAGTTGGCGACGAATCGGGGCAGGAGTTCGTCGAGCTGGTTCACGGCCGACCATTTCGCCAGACTGGCCGCGTCGCGGGCATGCTCCCAGTCGCGAAAGCGGGCTTTCTGGACGTCGCGGCTGGCGTAGTAGCCGCTGAGTGCCTTGCGTACGAACGCCCGGTGGCCCGTGTCGCGGACGTGCTCCGCGGCGTCGTGCAAAAACCGCTTTTTCGCCAGCCTTGG
This sequence comes from Planctomycetaceae bacterium, assembly GCA_947459185.1. Taxonomy (GTDB): domain Bacteria; phylum Planctomycetota; class Planctomycetia; order Pirellulales; family UBA1268; genus CAMCQY01. The sequence continues at coordinate 4,036 of CANHCU010000137.1, forward strand.
AGGCTGTGTTTCGGCGGCGGAGGGATGGCCCACGGACGGGGCAGACGAATCGTTAACGATCATACCTCTATCATAGCCGATCCCCGGGGGCCGCCATTCCGCCGCTCAACGCGGCCCCGCAGCCTCGATTCCGTGGATTTCTCCCGCGCCGGACGGTAAAAATAATGGAATACTTAGGTGCGGTGCGTCGCGCGAGTGCCGTCGTTGCGTTGGGCGACGGGCAGCGGGTTGACCACAGGTGCATGGAAAAGGTGACAGGAATGCTCTCGGCGGCCGCGATCGACCGCTTGATTTGGCTGGGGGTGGCCTGGATTCTCCTGGCGGCCGCGTGGACGGCGTTCTGCATCTGGGTGGACACCGATTACCGGGAGATTCTGGGCGAGGACTTCCCCTGGTCGTTGCCCTTCGTGGCCGCCGGGGCGGTCTTCTTCTTTAGCACCTACCAGTACGGCCTAGGCATGCTGCCGTTGTTTTTGGTGGTCTTGCCCGCCAGTTTTGTCGGCTATGTCGTCTATCGCGACACCAAGGCCCCCTCGACCCGCAAGATGCTCACCCAGCGTTTTGCCCGCAAGATGATGTTTCTGGCCGCCTCCAAATTGGGCATGGAAAAGTCCTTCGAAAAGTGGTTTCCGGTGGGCAGTACCGCCGCCGGCGGCCGCGACGCCGACGTCTCGGTCGTGATCCTGAAAAAAGACGGCACGCCCGTTGATGGGCAGGGCAACGATGGCCTCGATCGCGAGGCCTCGCGGGCGGTGAAGACCGTGCAGCAGATCTTCGAGAGGGCGATCGAGATGCGGTCCACCGACATCCACCTCGAACCCAAGGGCGCCGAGGAACTGATCGTCCGCTGCCGCATCGACGGCATCATGCAGAACGTTTCAACACTCAAGGGAGCGGCTGGAAAGGCTGTCGTCTCGGCCATCAAGGTCTGCGCCGACATGGATATCGCGGAACGGCGGCGGCCGCAGGACGGCACCTTTGCCCTCCTCAAGGCGGGGCGGAAGTTTGACGTCCGTGCAGCGTCTGGTCCCACCAATTTCGGCGAGAAGATGGCGCTTCGGCTGCTTGATGCCGACAGCGGCGTGATCAAGGGAGGGCTCGCCTCGCTGGGCATGCGGGAATCGATGCTCAAAACGCTCCAGGCGATCGTCCAGCAGCCCCATGGCATGCTGATCGTCTGCGGCCCCACCGGGTCGGGCAAGACGACGACCCTCTACGTGGCCTTGGGCGAGATCGACGTCCTCTCCCGCAACATCGTCACCATCGAAGACCCGATCGAATACCAGCTCGAAAACATCTCGCAGACGGCCGTCAACACGGCGGCCGAACTGACGTTTGCGAAGATTCTGCGGTCGGTGCTGCGGCAGGATCCGGACGTGATCCTCGTGGGCGAGATTCGCGACAAGGAGACGGCCGAGATCGCGATGCAGGCGGCGCTAACGGGCCATTTCGTCTTCACGACACTGCACGCCAACGACACCGCCACCACCGTCACGCGGCTACTCGACATCGGCATCGACACCTCGCTCATCCAGTCGGCGATCACCGCGGTGCTTGCCCAGCGTCTCGTCCGCGTGCTCTGCCCCAAGTGCAAAGAGCCCTATCCGGCGCCGGCTGAATTCCGACAGAAGCTCGGCGTGCCCCCCGAGAAGGAAGTGACGATCTACAAGGAAAAGGGCTGTCCAGCCTGCCACGGCACCGGCTACAAGGGCCGCACCGGAGTGCATGAACTGCTCGTGTTCGACAACGCCATCCGAGAACTGCTGGTTGGCCATCCGTCGATCCAGGCGATCCGGGCGGCCGCCCGCAAGGCCGGCACGCGGACACTGCAGGAGGCGGGAATCGCCAAGGTGGTGGCCGGCATCACGAGCATCAACGAGATCGTGCGGGTGACCAAGTGAGCGGCATCGTGTATCCACTGTCGTCGCAGGCGAGGCGATCATGCTGATGCTGCTGGCTGCCTCCATGCTGCAACGTTTCGGCGACCTACTCGTCGGCGGGGTCGTGCTGGCGCTCTTGGCGTTCGGCGTGCAAAACGGACTGTTTCTGGCCGTGCTGGCGGGCTCCCAGGCGCTCGTGGCACTGGTGGTGGCACTGGCCTTCGCCGACCCACTGGCCGCGGTGCTTGTGACCTTTGAACTGCCACCGCTCTACGCGTTTCCCGTGGCATTCGGCCTGCTGCTGATCGGCACAGCCGTGGCAACCCGGCTGCTGGTGGGTGGCTACGTGCCTGCCGAGGTGGTGCGGTTCGCGCCGGTGATCGACAAACTCGGCGGCGGTCTGGTGGGGGCCGTGGCCGGGATCATCATCGCAGGCACGCTCCTGATTGCCTGCTCGATCGTGCCGGTGCCGGAGGCGTTTCGGCTCGACGGCTCCGCACTGGGCTACGACATGGGGACGCGGATGCTGCGAACCTTCGCCCGCTGCGTCGAACCGGACGACGCCAAACGCGCGATCCTGCTCGACGGCGAGCCCGGGACTGTCCCGGAGCCGTCACCGGTGGTGCCTTCACCACCCGTTACCGCGGACGGCGGTCGCGATCAGAAGGTCGCCAACGACAAGCAGGGTGCGAGGGGGAAGAAAGCCAAGCCCGAGCCCGAGAAGCAGCCAGAGCCCCCTCCCCCCCCGCCACCGCCACGCTGGAGCGAGCCGTTCGCCGATTTCAACGGCAACAAGCAGTACGATGACGGAGAGCCCTACCTCGATACCGATCGCGACAAGAGCTTCACTTCCAAGCTGGTCGTCAACGATCCCAACGGCAACGGCAAGCGGGATATCGGCCTGCTCGAGCGATATCGGCTGCATACCTGGGGCCGGCAGGTGATTTCGGTCGTCGCCGTCGATGAGATGACTCCCGTCTCGGCAACGGCAGACACGCCAGCGGCCGAGAGTGCGCCGGCGGCGGCAGATGCCGATCCGCCTGCAAAATAAGCGGGGCCCGGCTCCTGCTGGCTACCGTGCCTCGACCGAGCCGGCGAGCACCTCGGCCAGATGAACAGTGCGGGCCTTTCGGCCGTTGCGGGCGAGCCAGCCGTCGAGTTGCAGCTGGCAACTCGGGTCACTCGACACGATGTAGTCGCAGTCGGTGCGGGCGAGCGAGCCCCCCTTCACCTCTGCCATCGCCGTCGAGATCATCGGAAACTTCACGCTGAACAAGCCGCCGAAGCCGCAGCAGCTCTCCGGCTCGTCGCACTCCACCAGTTCCAGATCGCGGACGGCCCGCAGGAGTTGCCGGGGCTCGTCCTTGACCCGCAGTTCGCGGAGGCCGTGGCAGCCGTCGTGGTAGGTGACGCGGTGCGGGAACCGCGCGCCGACATCCGTCACGCCCAGTTTCTTGACGAGAAACTCGCCGAATTCAAAGGTCCGTGCCGCGAGATCGAGGGCGGCAGTCTCATGGGGCGTGCCTTCGAGCAGTTCCGGATAGAAGACCCGCATCATCGCCACGCAGGAGCCGCTTGGGCCGACCACCGCCTCGGCGCCGGCGAAGACTTCAATCGCGTGGATCGCCACGGCACGGGCCTCGTCCCAGTAGCCCGAATTGAAACTCGGCTGGCCACAGCAGGTCTGCGCGGAGCGAAACTCGACCGAGTGGCCAAGTCGCTCGATGACGCGGGCCACCGCCAGCCCCACCTGTGGGGTCATCTGATCAACGAAGCAGGGAATGAAGAGGCTGACGTTCATGGCAGTAGTGTAGATCAGTCACCCTTCTTTTCCACAAAGACCTGGAAGGCGGGGCAGGAACACCATGCGGCGCAATTGGCAGGCATACGGGAGCCGGGGGTCGGGGGAAGCCGAAGCGAGTCGGCGTATCCTCTTTCACGAAAAACACGACGACGTGTCGTTTTTTCTATGCGACCGCAGGTCGCAGGTACTGCGCATGGCTTCCTGCCATGCCGTCAGGCCCCCGGCGGCCTCAACCACCCAACCGCTGTTGGCTCAAGCTAGCCCCGCCGCTTGATCGCGCGGACCAACGCCTGCCCCATGTCGGCGGGGCTTTCGGCGATCTCGATGCCGGCGTCCCGCAGGGCCTCGAGCTTGGCCTCGGCCGTGCCCTTGCCGCCGGAGATGATGGCACCCGCGTGGCCCATCCGCTTGCCCGGCGGCGCGGTGCGGCCGGCGATGAATGCGGCCACCGGCTTGCTGACATGCTGCTTCACGAAGGCCGCCGCCTCCTCCTCGGCCGAGCCACCGATCTCGCCCATCATCAGGATGGCATGGGTGTCGGGGTCGGCCTCGAAGAGTGTGAGGATATCGATGAAACTCGAGCCCACGAGCGGGTCGCCACCCAAGCCGACGCAGGTGCTCTGACCGTGGCCGAGCTGCGTGAGCTGCCAGACGGCCTCGTAGGTGAGCGTGCCGGAGCGGCTCATCACGCCGACGTGTCCGGGCGTGTGGATGTAGCCGGGCATGATGCCGATCTTGCACTGGCCAGGCGTGATCACGCCCGGGCAGTTGGGGCCGATCAGTCGGCTCTTCGAGGCGTTCACGACCGGCATCACGCGGGCCATGTCGAGCACGGGGATGCCTTCGGTGATCGCGATCACCAGTTCGATGCCGGCGCCCACCGCCTCCAGGATCGCGTCGGCGGCGAAGGCTGGCGGCACGAAGATCATCGTGGCGTTGGCACCGGTCGCATCCCGTGCCTCGGCGACGGTGTTGAAGACCGGCAGGCCGACGACGGTTTCGCCCGCCTTGCCGGGTGTCACGCCGCCCACCATCCGCGTGCCGTACTCCAGGCAGCCGCGGGTGTGAAACTCACCCACCTTGCCGGTGATGCCCTGACAGATGACCCGAGTGTCGCGATTGACGAGGATGCTCATGAAAGGCTTTCGAAAGCGGAGAATGGAAGTTCGTTGA
>CANHCU010000138.1 GCA_947459185.1 Planctomycetaceae bacterium
ACACAGCGTCCTGCTGTTTTTTCTTGGCAAACGCAGTTTGCTGGTGCTGCGCTTCGCATCCTGCGAAGCAGCAATGAGGGGAGCCGGGATCGGCGGAAGCTCGAGGAGCTTTTGGATTTTTCGCCCCTGCCCGGCAGCGCACAACCACAGGGGGTCATGGCGAAAAATCCAACGCGACGAGACTTCTGCCGTCCCGGCGGTGCGTAACCAAACTGCGCACCCCAGCAGCGTGGCTACGACTGCCCAGAAAGGCGGGCAATCCGCTTCGGATCGACGACGAACCGCAGCGGCTTCTCCGCCCATTCGCCGGCGTAGCCCACGCCGATTCGCGGCGTCCGGGCGATCAGTCGCCGCGGCACGACTATCTCCCCGGCCTCGAGCCAGAGCCCGGCACGGCGGCTCGCCTGCCGGCCGTCGAACGAGCGGTCGATCCCCAGGGCCTTCGTCAGCCGCCCCGGCCCGACATGCTCCCCCACGCTGCGGATCAGCACCGCCGCCGGCACGCCCTCCCGGCCAGTGACGACATTCAGCATCCAGTGCATCCCGTAGCAGAGGTAGACATACCAATGTCCGGCCGGGCCAAACATCGTGGCATTCCGCTTGGTGAGGCCGCGCGCGCCGTGGCAGGCAAGATCGTGGGCCCCGAGATAGGCCTCCGTTTCGACGACGACGTGCCGCATGAGTCGCCCGTCGGCGGCCCGCACGACGAGCCACGCTCCGAGCATTTCGCGGGCCACGCGATCGGCCGGCCGATCAAAGAACGCCTGGGGGAAAGGCTGGCCGTTCACCTGATTTTCACCGCATCTATGATGAATGCTGTCGATCGATCATCATACTGGCTTTCCTCACACACGGAACAGATTTGCAGTCATGGAAGCAGGCATCGTCGGACTCCCCAACGTCGGCAAGAGCACCCTCTTCAACGCGCTCACCCTGTCGAAGGCCGCGCAGAGCGCGAACTATCCCTTCTGCACGATCGAGCCCAACGAGGGGATGGTAAGCGTGCCCGACGATCGCCTCACGCGGATCACGAAATACATCCCGCCACAGAAGGTGATCCCCGCCGCCCTCAAGCTCGTCGATATCGCCGGCATCGTGAAGGGGGCCAGCGAGGGCCAAGGCCTCGGCAACAAGTTCCTCTCGCACATCCGCGAGGTCGACGCCATCCTCCAGGTGGTCCGCTGCTTCGAGGATCCCGACGTGATCCACGTGGCCGGCAAGGTCGATCCCGTCTCTGACATGGAGACAATCGAGATCGAACTGATGCTGGCCGACATCCAGCATCTGGAAAACAGTCTGCCCAAGCTGGAACGTTCGGCGAAGGGAGCCGACAAGGATGCCAAGCTCAAGGTCGAGGTGATGAAAAAGTGCCTCGCCCACCTGGTGGCGGAGAAGCCGCTCCGCACGCTCACGCTCGAAGAGGCCGAGCAGGTGGCCGTCAGGGAATTCGGGCTGCTCACGGCCAAGCCGATCCTCTACGTGGCCAACGTTGACGAGACCGACCTCGAGGGCAAGGGACCGCTCGTGCAGAAGGTCCGCGAGGCGGCGACGAAGGCCGGCGCGGAGGTCGTGCCGGTCTGTGCCAAGCTCGAGGCCGAGATTGCCGAACTCGACGAGGCCGACCGGGGCGAGATGCTCTCGGGTGCCGGGCTCACCGAACCGGCGCTCGCGGTCCTGGCCCGGGCCGCCTATAAGACGCTCGGTCTGCAGAGCTACTTCACGGCCGGAGAGAAGGAGGTCCGCGCCTGGACCGTGGCAGTCGGGGCCACCGCCCCGCAGGCCGCCGGCGTGATCCACACGGACTTTGAGAAGGGATTCATTCGGGCCGAGATCTACTCGCTGGCGGATCTCGAAACCTACAAGACAGAGAAGGACATCCGCGCCGCGGGCAAGCTCCGCGTGGAGGGGAAGGAATACGTGATGCGCGACGGCGACATCTGCCACTTCCTGTTCAACAAATAACGCATGCGGAGCCACGCGGCTTCCCGCATTCCCTTGCTCGCGCTGCGGGCTTGGATGATAGCCCCATTCCCATACAAGCCCCAAGCGCGAGCGAGAGGAATCCGCGTCCCAGCCCAAGTGCACACCCGCATTCCCTTGCTGGCGCTGCTGGCTTGAATGGAAGCGGGCTTGGATGGCACCTGTGAGAGGCGACCCTACGCGCGGAGCGACTCTGTCCCCGGCTGTTCGCGGAGGTGATCCGGAAGCCACTCCTTCTCGGCTTCATCGGGGTCGACCGAACTTACGGCACCCGCCGGTGCAAATCCATCGGCATATTCTTCGACGTGCTCCTCGCGGGCGCTCGTGCCGAAGAACGAATACATCACCGGCACGAGCACGAGCACGAGCAGCGTCGTCATCGCCAGGCCGAAGGCCAGCGCCGTGGCCATCGGGATCAGGAACTGCGCCTGAAAGCTCTTCTCTAGCAGGAGCGGGAGGAGGCCGCCGATCGTCGTGATGCTCGTGAGCATCACGGGACGGAATCGCAGGCAGCCGGCCTCGCGCAGGGCAAGCCGCAGGGGATGCCCCTCACGGACGCGGATATTGATGAAGTCGATCAGGCAAATCGAGTCGTTCACCACCACGCCCGCGAGTGCGACGAGCCCGAACATGCTAAAGAGCGTCAGAGGCATGCCCATCAGGGCGTGGCCGAATATGGCTCCGGCACACCCGAACGGGATCGCGGCCAGGATCAGAAACGGCTGGAAATACGACTTGAACTCCATCGTGAGCAGCACGAACATCGCAAACGACGCGACGACGAAGCCCACACCAAGGCTCCGGAGCGACTCGTTCGACTGCTCCCGCTGCCCCTCCCAGCGGACCCGCACGAGCGGATAGTCCTTGGCGAGGTCGGGCATCAGCCGCTTCTCCATGTCGGCGGTCACCAGCGAACTGGTGAGGGAACTCTTCGCGACGTCGATGTCAGCCGTCACCGTGATCGAACGCTTCTGCCCCAGCCGGTTGATCTCGGAATACCCACGGGCCACGGTCACGTCGGCCAGTTCCCCGACGGGCCGCTTGGCGCCGTCCGGCCCCGTCACCCGGATTTCGTCGAGCGTGGCGAAACTGCGGCGCTCGTCCCGCGGGTAGCGGACCATGAGTTTGACCTCGTGACGGCCCCGCTGGAGTCGCATCACCTCCTCACCGTAATAGCTCGCCCGGATCGTGGCGGCGAGATCGGCCAGCGACACCCCCATCGCCTCGGCCCGTGGCTTGACCTTGAGCTGGTATTCCCACTTGCCGGGCCGCGAGTCGTCGTCGATGTCGATCACCCCGGGATACTGCGCGAGCCACTCCTTGCACCGCTCGACCGCGGCCTCCAACTGCTGCACGGAGTGTGGTCCGGACTGCGCGAGCAGCTTGAACTCGATCGTCTTGCCACCCGGGCCGAAGCTCTCGGTGCCGTAGATGAGCGATTCGGTCCCGGCGAATTCGCCCGCTGCCTGCCGCCATTCGCTGATAAACTGCTCGCTTGTGACGTCGCGCAGCTCACCTTCGACCAACTCGACGGCGACCGCCCCCACGTGGCTGCCGCTCATCCGCGCATCCGGCCCCACCTCTCCTAGGGCCGACACCTGCCCGACGGCACGGTGAATGAGCTGCACTATCGGTGCGCCCGGGGCCGAAAGCTTCTGCGAAACCGCAACGGCGGCCTCCTCGATTTTTCGTGTTGCCTCCTCGGTCACGCTTGCCGGGGTGCCGTCGGGAAACACGACCTTGGCGAGCAGACGGTTGGCATCGATCTTGGGGAAGAGCAGAAACGGCGTGATCCCGCTGCGGACGATCCCGCCGGCAATAAGCAGGATGCACATGGCCACCGCCATCACCGAGAGGCGATTATCGAGAGCGAAGTCCAGGAACGGGGCATAGACGTTTCTGACGAACCACTTTAAGCCACTGTCACAGCTCTGCTGCAGCCAGGTCACCACGGGCATCAGCACCCGCAGCGGGTAGAGCACGATCCCGAAGATCGTGAACACGAGGTTCTTCTCGTGCGCCAGGTGGCCCGGCAGAACGAGCAGCGACTCCGCCAGCGACATGAGCAGCGTCGAGATAAATGCAAATGGCATCACGGCGATGAACTTGCCCATCACCCCCGACACGAAGCAGAGCGGCAGGAACGTGATCACCGTCGTGAGCACGCTGGAGATCACGCTCGGAACCACCTCGACGGTGCCGTCGATCGCAGCCGCCGTCAGGCTCTTCCCCATCCGGCGGTGCCGGTCGACGTTGTCGCTCACCACGATGGCGTCGTCCACGACAATGCCAATCGCCATCAGAAACGCGAACATCGAGAGCATGTTGAGCGTCTGGTCAGTCCCATACATGATCGCCCCCGTCCCGAGCATCGAGAACGGGATGCCCATCGCCACCCAAAAGGCGATCTTGAGATCGAGGAAGATCGCGAGCACGCAAAACACCACCACAAGCCCCTGCATGCCGTTGGAGATCAGCATGTCGAGGCGGTCCCTGACATCGACCGACTGGTCGGCCCAGACCGTGAGGTCGTAGCCCGGAGGTAGCTTCGCGTCGACCGTGTACTTCTTTACCGCTGCGACCATGGCCAACAGGTCCTCGCCCGAGCTGCGGTCGATCGACACCACCATCCCGGCCCGGCCGTTGATCCGGTTGGTGGCGGCCACGTCGGCGAATTCGTCGCGGACCGTGCCGAGATCGCCAACCGTGAGCACGAGGCCATCCGGAAGGGTGACGAGCGGCAGTTTCGCGATCTGCGCCCCGACATACCGCTTGTTCTTGCCACGGAGCAGGATCTCGCCACCTTCGCTGCGGATTGTGCCGCCGGGGAGTTCCAGGTTTTCCCTGCGGACGATGTCAGCTACCTTCTGCAATGAGAGGCCGTATTTGCGGAGCGTCGCCTCGGAGATCTCGATGTCGATCTGGTAGTCCTTGGCACCGAGCAGGTTCGCGGCCGACACGGCCGGCAACGCGAGCAGGTCGTCACGGACCAGTTCCGCCACGTCGCGGAGTTCCCCCTCGGCCGCGGCGTCGGCGTTGCCGTCCTGCGGCGCGAGCACGCCCACCTTGATCGCGGGGGTGCGGAGCGTCACCTGCTCAACCTTCGGATCCTCCGCCAATTCCGGCATGCTCGGGATGCGCTCCACCTCCGAACGGATTTCGCCGAGCGTCTTTTGTACGTCCTTGACGTTGTCTTGCAGTTCGAAGACGCAAAAGCCTATTCCCTCCTGGGCGACACTCGTGATCTTCTTGATGCCGGCAACGCTGCGACAGGCTTCCTCGACCTTCTGGCAGATGCCCTCCTCCACCTCTTCGGGCGTCGCCCCCGGATAGGGCACCGTCACCAGCACGATTTCGAGCTCGAATTCCGGGAAGACCTCCCGGCGCATCGACACGAACGCCATCGAACCCACGAGCAGGATCGCGATCACCAGCGTGTTCATCGCCGGCATGTTGCGGACGGTCCAGCTGACGATGCTTCTCATCGGGATGAACTCCGAGATACTCTCACAGTGCGTCGGTTTCGCCCGCCGTGTCAGCCGTGTCAGCCGTGTCAGCCGTGTCGGCCGTGCGGGTCGACGTGGCGGGCACGCCGGCGGAATCGACGAGTTCCATGCCGGCCCGCGGTGTGGACAGCTGCGTGGTCACCACGCGGTCGCCCGCCACGAGCCCGGACGCCGCCGAGTCGAACACCACCCGGCCGCCGGACACCTGGACCGCCCGGGGCTTGAGGATAACGAGTCTGCCATCACGCATCACCCAGACCTCGCCGCTGGGCCGCTGGGCATCCTCCGGGATCGACACGAGGTCGCCAGGCGAATCGACCCTCACGCGGATCTCCACGAACATGCCCCGCAGCAACGATTGCGGGGCCCCGGGGGGCAGTTGCGGCATCGCGGCGCCGTAGCGATCGAGCGCCGTGACTTCCTGCGGATGGGTGACGAGCACGCGGCACGGGAGCGTGCGGGTCTTCTCGTCAAGACCACGCCCCTCCTGCCGCGAGAGCGTGCCCTGCCATTCGTAGGCCGTATCACCTACCGTGAACACGACCGAAGCCGGCATGTCGAGTTCGTCGTGGGCCACCCGCGCGGGCGAGTCGGCCCGCCGACGGCTGCCCCAGACCATCGCCACATCGTCCATCTGGAGGCTCGTGCGAACCTCTGCGGCCCGTGTGTCCTCGATTGTCACCAGCGGCGTGCCCTTGGAGACAAACGAATCCTGCTCCACCTTGTCATCGACGACGATGCCGTCGATCGGCGCCACGATCCGCGTTCGCGAGAGGTCCAGCTTCGCCTTGTCGAGCATGGTCGAGGCGAGCGATTGGGCTTCGAGCAGGCGGTTGCGTCGTTTCGCCAGCACCCGCTTCTGACCCTCGGCGGTCGTGAGCAGGTTTGTCGCCGTCAGCTCGTCCCGGAGGGACCGGTCGTGCTCCGATTCAGTGACGATTTTGCCGGCCTTCAGGTTCTCGAGCCGCGCCGCCTCGCGGCGGGCGAGTTCCACCTGCCGACGCGCGAGATCGATGGTGTTCCCGTTCTGGACACGCTCTTCGTCGAGCTCCTCGATCGCGAGCCCTGCCTGCTTGAATTCCCGGTCGAGCCTGTCGACGTCGAGTTCGTAATCGCGGGGATCGATCTCGAAGAGAAGCGTGCCGGCTTTGACGAACTGCCCCTCATTGCATGCCTTGGCCTTGGTCAGCACGCGACCGCCGACCTCGGCCGCCAGCGTCACCTCCCGCAGCGGCACGACCACGCCGTCGGCCTCGATCGTGAGCCCATTGACCTCGGGGGTGGCCTCGACGGTCCGCACGGCCGTCGCAGCGGACACATCGCTCAATTTGCGAGCCGGCGGCGGCTGGCTGCCCATGAAAAAGAACGCGACGATTCCGCAACCCAGAATGATAACGGGCACGATCCATCCCAGGATCGCACGGACGATATTCATGAACTCGCTTCCTCTTGAACGTGGATTGTTCGCTGACGAGCATCGACGAGCGGCCGCGTTTCACCCAAGGCCGCCAGTGCATAGCTGGTCACGTGGTCGGCGAGCGGGGCGAGCGAGTGGTGCGACTCGAGTTCCTCACGGGGCACGAGCATGCCCACGACGTCCCCTGCTGCACGGTAGAGAAAACATTGCCCGATGATCGAGAGGGCCACCTGCCTCAGTTCGGTCTGCGAGAGTTGGCCGTCGACGAGTTCATCGAGGATCGAGACGAGCAGTTCGAACCGCGGACGCACATAGTCCTCCACCAGCTCACGGCAGGCGTCCGTTGGATGGAGCACCTCCCGCATCATGAGGCGCACCTCCCAGGGTGGCTGGCCGAAGCCGAGCAGCCGCTCGAGGAAGTTGGCAATGAAATCCTGAAGCTTCCGCGATGGCTGCGTGCCAGCAGCCCACTCCGGCAGCGGCACCTGCCCGGCCCGCTGCTCATGCGCATGTTTCACGCTTTCGATGTAGAGCCGCTGCTTGTCGCCGAAGTAGTAGTTGATGGCGGCCACGTTCACACCGGCGGCCAGGCAGATATCGCGAACCGTCGCCGACTCGTAGCCCCGTTCGGCGAACTCCCGCCCTGCGGCGGAGAGAATCCGCTCCCGCGGCTCGTTGCCGGCAGTGGTTGCAGAATCGCGCAGATCGGGGGCTGAGTTCATGAAATGCGGCGGGACACGTTGGCATCCTCATTCAAACAGACGTTTCAATCGATTGTATGAGGTCAGCAACGTACGAACAGCACGAGTTTCAAAGACATTCTCCGAGAATGGCTGGAGGCGATGGCACGACAGCACTTTTGTGTTAGCATGACAGCATGATACGAACCCAGATCCAACTTCCGGAGTCAGATTACGAACGTCTGCGCGAAGCCGCGCGACGGCAGGGCCGATCGATGGCCGACTGCATTCGAGAGGGGATCGATCTCTATCTGGCTGGCGCGGGCCAGCGGAAAACCGACCTCGCATCGCTGGCCGGTCGATTCCATCCACGCAACCCGAGCGACCTCAAGCCGCACGACCAAGCCTGGATCGTCGCCGCCGGCGAGGGCGACGAGATCGACGGCGACCGCCCGACAGGATGAATGCACGATGAAGGCCATCTTCGTCGACACGTCCGGCTTCTATGCGTTTCTCGACGGCACCGATCCGTTTCATGCCGCGGCCCGAGCGGCCTTTGAGACCGCCGTCGAGAATGGCCGGCCGCTCGTGACCACGAGCTATGTGCTCCACGAAAGCTGGGCCGTAATCCAGGGCCGGCTCGGCTGGGAGGCCGTCGATGGCTGGCTCGACCGGATCGTGCCGGTGTGCGAGGTCGTGTGGGTGGATTCGCTGCTCCATGAGTTGGGCGCCGCCCGCTGCCGACAGGCCCGCGAACGGCGACTGAGCCTGACCGACTGCGTGTCGATCGAAACGATGCGGCGTCGCGGACTGACGGAGTCGATTGCGAGCGACGAATGCTTCGCCCGCGAGGGATTTTCGCTGCCGACGCGATCCTAGCCCTTCAGCAGGTCGCGGTAGACTTCGAGGAGGTGGGCGCCCACCTCCTCAGTGATGTGTCCCAGGCCTCGTCGATGAGCGTGCCAACCAGCAGGCCGTTGACCGCCTTCGAGGCCACCGTGCCCATCACCTTCGCCAGCCCGGTGTGTGGGGATGCGAGCCGAGCAACCGCTGCGAATCGACGTGCACGAATTCGTTGGCCGCCAGCGACAGGGT
>CANHCU010000139.1 GCA_947459185.1 Planctomycetaceae bacterium
AAAATCGAAAGACTTACGCAAAATCGAAAGAAAAAGTTGTGGGCGGGGTAGTCGACGGAAGCTATTTTAACTTTCGTCGGGTAGCGGGGTAAACGATCCAATCCATTCCATAGCAAGCAAAGGGTGACAACCATGCGGGCCTATCTCAGAAACGACCCACACGGGCACCGCGGCACCGCGAGCCGCCGCGGGCTTTACGCTGGTCGAGCTCTTGGTCGTGATCGCGATCATCGGCACGCTCGTCGGACTCCTGCTCCCAGCCGTGCAGGCGGCCCGCGAGGCAGCGCGGCGGAGTTCGTGTGGCAACAACCTCAAGCAGCTCGGCCTCGCTTGCCACACCTTCCTCGAGCAGCGCCGGACGTTCCCGCCGGGCGCCGTGGGTTTTTTCTATGACTATTCGTGGATCGTCATGGTCCTACCCGGCCTCGAGGAACAGAAGGTGTACGACAGCACGAGGCTGTCGCAGTGGGACGCCTATAAGAGCGGCACTTCCGGGTGGTCACAGTTGTCAAGAATCGGCGCCAGCACGGCGATGAACAACTTACGAATGTCGACGCTGGTCTGCCCATCGAGCCCGATGCCGCAGACAGTCTCGAGCGACGGTGCAACGCGGCTTTGCTCCAGCTATGCGGCGGTGGCGGGAGCAAGCGACAGGGCTTTCAATCCTACGGTACCCCGGCTTGATGGGCAGGCATGGCGGTCCGGGAATGACCGTTGCCCCGACAATCCGACTTATTGGAACAGTTGCATGAACGGTGTCTTGCATCCGCCGGAAACCAAGCTGTACACGCGGTCGAACGGAACCCAGGCATTCTCGTACAACGATGGCAAACTCGAGGGCTGCTCCCCCGCGAAGATCACCGACGGCCTTTCCAAGACGCTGATGATCGGCGAGCAGTCGGCCTGGGGTTTCGATGGCACCCAACAAAACCAATGCCGCGCCGGCGGTTTCATCGGGTGGGCAACCGGTGGCAGCGCCTATTTGACTCCGAGCGGTTACTTCAATACCGCTCGAATTCAGGCGGATCGGAACGTCGGCTCCACAACGTGCGGGAATCCCCTGCAACGGACCGGGGATGGCTGGGTGACAAATTTCGATCCGGCCACGCCCTTCCGCTCCGCCCACGCGATCGGCGCCCAGTTCGTGTACGCCGACGGGGCGGTGCGGTGGGTCGACGGTTCCATCGACAACACGCTCTATCCTCTGCTGGCGATCCGTGACTCCGGCCAGACGAAGGTGGTGGCGGAATGATTGGTCCGCTTCACGCGAGGAAGGCCTCGACTGTCGCGGCCTGCGTTCTCATCCTGCTGGCGCTGGTTGGCTGCGGTCGGCCCACGATGGCGAAGGTTTCTGGCACGGTCACGTGGCAGGGAAAGCCGGTGCCCGACGCCATGGTGCAATTCGTCCACAAAAACCGGCCGGGCGCTACCGCCCGCACCGATGCAGCGGGGCGGTTCTCGCTCACCACCCTGAAGCCCGGCGACGGCGCCTTCCTCGGGCCGGTCCGCGTGACGCTACAGCCCTTCCTTCCCGGCATCGACCCAGACAAGCCCACGCCACCCCCGCCACCGCGGCCAGACATTCCGGATCGCTACCGCACCGTGGACAAGACGCCCCTCACGGCGGAAGTCGTCGCCGGCAAGAAGAACGTCATCGACTTCAAGCTCGACTGACGGGAAGAAAAGAACACGCAGCCTTTTCACCAACATACAAGCCCGGAGCGTGAGCGATGGGATCGTGCGCCTGCTAAAACGCCATCCCCCGGCTCGCGCCGGGGGCTTCTATTGTGCGGTAATTCGGGACGGGAGCAATTTTCCGTCGGCGGCTCTCGTGATTGCCGCAGCAACTGCAAGAAAATCGCTCCCGTTCCTATTTGTCGGCTCTCAAAGCGAGGCGAGGAACCGATCGTACTCGGCATGGGTGCCGATGAAAAACCAGACGATCGTGTCGGGGGCGGTTCGGAAGCCCAATGCCCGGTACGAGGCTGTGATTCGTACCGACCACAACGGCAGCGTCGGGTGTACGTGTTTGAACTTCAGGCCCGGATGATTCGGATCCAGAACGA
The DNA here is from genome assembly GCA_947459185.1 of Planctomycetaceae bacterium. Taxonomy (GTDB): domain Bacteria; phylum Planctomycetota; class Planctomycetia; order Pirellulales; family UBA1268; genus CAMCQY01. The sequence continues at coordinate 2,067 of CANHCU010000139.1, forward strand.
ACTGTTGATAGGCCGCCTTGGCCCGGCCTTGCACTGACCTCGGAAGCTTCGTGTAGTGTCGCCAAAACGACTTGCGCGTACGCGAATTCACAGGTCGTTCACATCGAGATCGGGGCACTCCCCGCGGGCTTCTTCTGCCGTGACGTCCGCGAACAGTTGTTCAAGGGACGCCCCATGGGCCTCACTCGAACGGCGCCAGGCGTCGTCCTCGTCGAGTTCGTGGAGCACGAATCTCGCCAAGAGTGCCTGCTCGTCTTCCGGGAGCTGGCGAATGCGGGCGATAGCGTCTTCTAGCGGTTTGATCATGAGTCACCTCGAGTGCCCCGGCTGGCACGTCCGGGCAGCCACTCTTCCTAGATTAAGCATATCGAAAGTCTCAGCCGAACGGAAGAAAAGGGGTCGCAGCTCTTTTCGCATGCTTATCGCGCGTGATGTATAATCGGTCTCGATGTCGGCTTCATCACACGAGTCTTCTGGGCAGTATCACACCGGTGAAACGGCACGTGCAGCGACCGCCGCCGAGTGGGTCGGTAGCCGAGGCGACAAGGAACCCGATGCCTGCGCGGCAATGACGCCAGCCGAACGGATCGAGATGGTGTGGCCGATCACTGTCACCGCCTGGGCCTTTAGCGGAAAGCCATGGGATGAATCGCGACTTCGCCGAGATGTTGAAAGCCTTGGCCGCAGAAAGCGTTGAGTTTCTCGTTGTCGGCGCGTATGCGGTCGCCGGTCACGGGATTCCTCGGGCCACCGGCGACATCGATCTGTGGGTTCGGCCGACCCCTGACAACGCCGCCCGTTTGTGGCGGGCCTTGGAAAGATTCGGGGCACCGAGGAGCCGCGTCTCTCCGGAGGCTTTCACGCAGCCCGACGTCGTCTACCAAATCGGTCTGCCACCAAACCGGATCGATTTCTTGACTACGATCGACGGCGTGGCGTTCGATGATGCGTGGGCAGAAAAAGTGCCGTGCGTGGTAAGTGGCATCGCCTTCAACATGCTTTCGCTGCGGCATCTCGTGGAGAACAAACGGGCGACCGGCCGCCCCCAGGATCTGGCCGACGTCGCCAGGCTCCAGTCGCTGGGGTGACGAATCCGGTGGAGGGGGACGAAAAAGGGACGCAGCTCTTTTTGAAAAGAGCTGCGTCCCCTTTTCGTTTCGGCTACGAAAAATCGAAACGATGAGCGGAAATCGAAAGTCGGCAGCGGTTAGGCTCCGAGCGTTGGCCGAAAACGTTTCCGTAGGTTTCCCCCCAGAGGATTGTTGCCATGCAGTCACGAACCATGACAGGCACCACGACGCCGTCGAGCTCCCTCACCACCACGCCGCCGGCCTGGGCGGTGCTCCTCGCAGGCCTCGCTCTCTGGGCCATCGCGTTTCCGTCTGCCGCCCATGCCAACGACAACGGCCGCGGCCGCCACAAGCAGCTCTATGCCGTGCCCGCGCAGGGCAAGGTGACGATCGACGGCAAGCTCGACGACTGGGATCTTTCCGGCGAGATCGAGATGTTCGTCATCCAGGCCACCCGCGGCACGATGAACGCGAAGTTCGCGGTGATGTACGACGCCGACGCGATCTATCTCGGCGCCGACGTCAACGACCCGAATCCCATGATGAACATGCGGAGCCCGGAGACCGACCCGATGCAGGGCTGGAACGCCGACTCCTGCCAGTTCCGCCTCACCACCGACCCGAAGGTGGGCTACCCGATCCTCGACGAGAGCACGTTCAAGTACAAGGGCAAGGGCGACGTGACGGAGACCCGCGACGACATCGTCCACCTCACGCTCTGGCACTACACCGAGACGAGTCAGCCGCAGTTGGCGATGCAGCAGGGTATGACCTACCGCGAGCCGAAAAACGCCCCGCGGGGCCTCGTGCCGCAGGACCAGTTTCAGGCCAAGTATCTGAAGCGGCCCGACGGCACGGGCTACTCGTTTGAATACCGGATCCCGTGGACCACACTGAATGCCAAGGCTCCGCTCAAGGCAGGCGACATTGTCGCGAGCACGGTGCAGTTCAACTACTCGCGGCCCGACGGACAGATGACCGCCGGCGGCGCGGCCTGGGCCTACGACCTCATGCGCGAGGCCGGGTTTCCGTTTCAGGGCACGAAGTGCTGGGGCAAGCTCGTCCTCTCGCCCACGGGCAAGGTCGATCGCAAGCTCGTGCTCGAGGGCGTGCCGCCCGATCGGCCGCTGCCGCTCGACTTCGCCTACGCGCTCCCTGAAGACACGGAGTGCACGGTCCAGCTCTTCAATGAGAAGAACGAAAACGTCCGCATCCTCGTGCCGCAGCAGGAGCGGCTCGGCGGGCCAAACACCGAGCGGTGGGACGGCTGCGACGACAACGGCAACCTCTTGCCCGCGGGCACCTACACCTGGCGGGGCATCTACCACAAGCCGGTGAAGGCGGAGTATCGCTTCAGCGTGCACAACTCCGGCCAGCCGGCGTATCCCACCGTCGACGGCAAGGGGGGCTGGGGCGCCGACCACGGCTCGCCGCGGACGGCCTGTGCCTTCAATGACGGCGTGCTCCTCGCCTGGGACGGCAGCGAATTCGGCTGGGGCGTGATCCGCACCGATTTCGAGGGCAAGAAGCAGTGGGGCTGCAACTTCGACGCCACGCATCTGGCAACGGACAACACGACCGTCTTCTCCGCCGGCGGCCACGGCTTCACGAAGAGCCTGGGCATCCAGCTGATGACCGCCAAGGAGGCGCGGCCGATCCAGCTGGGCGGCAAGGATGAGATCAACGCACCGCCGGGCGGCGACGACAAGACCAACGTCGTCACCGGTCTCGCCTGCGACGGCAAGACGCTCTTCGCCAGCTACAAGGCCCGCAACCTGATCGGGCGGTTCGATGCCAAGACCGGCGCAGTGCTCGGCACGTGGGAGGTGCCCGCCCCCGAGCGGCTGGCCGTGCTCACCGACGGCTCTCTCGCCGTGATCAGCGGCGGGAAGGTGCTCGTGCTGAAGGATGGCAAGCCCGCGATCACGATCGCGGAGAAGCTCGACGAGCCAGCCGGCGTCGCCGCCTTCGAGAACATGATCTTCGTGGCCAACGCCGGAAAGCTCATGAACGTGTCGGTGTTCGATGCGACCGGAAAGTACGTCCGCAGCATCGGCAAGGAGGGCGGCCGGCCCGCGAAGGGGAAGTATGACCCGCTCGGTATCTACATGCCCGGGGGAATCACGGTCGACAAGACGGGCCAGCTCTGGGTGGCGGAGACGACCGACGCCCCCAAGCGGTTCAGTGTGTGGGACGCGAAGACCGGGGCCTTCAAGAAGGAATTCTTCGGCAGCTGCGACTACTTCGCCTACGGGTTTATCGATCCCAAGAAGCCCGATGAGGTGCTCGTGCACAACGTGCTCTGGAAGATCGACTGGAAGACCTACAAGGTGACACCGCTGACCACGATCTGGCGGAAGACGTCCCCCGACATGATTCCCGCAATGGGGCCGGGCTCGTATTTGGCGAGTCAGAAGATCCTCACCGCGGCCAACGGCCGGCAGTATCTCTACGGCAATAGCTACGCCCACTATTCGGGGCTGTTCTATCGCGACGGCGACCTCTTCAAGCCGATCCTCAGCTTGATCCAAAGTTATCCATACATCGGCCCGGCCGGCATCCCGTTTCTGGATGAAGCCAGCACGGAATACAAATACTTCTGGCAAGACCAGAACGGCGACTTCTGCGTGCAGCCGGAGGAGGTCGTGCCGCTCAAGGGCACTCCGGTGGAAAACTTCAATATCGTCAATGTGTTCCCCGACCTCACGGTGCTGCTCGCCAGCGGACACGTGCTCAAGCCCGTGAGCATGGAGAATGGCATCCCCAAATACGATCTTGCCAAGGCTGAAAAGTATCCGCTGCCCGTGGGCTACACCTCCGCGCAGGCCGACGACGGCGGCATCTTCAGTTACACGCCCAACTCGGGACTGTCGCTAGCCCGCTACGGCAAGGATGGCAAGCCGCTCTGGGGCTACACCGACATCACGCAGTGGCAGAACTCGCTGAATCTCGGCGTCACCGGCCCGGGCAAGCTCTGGGGGATGACACAGTGCATGGGGAAGGGGGGCGACTTCCTCGTCTTCCAGACCTACTTCGGCCCCAACCATGTCTTCCGCACCGACGGCATCTATGTGGGCGCCCTGCTCAAGGACGGCCGGCTGATGCTCAACCGTGGCCAGGACGAGGGGGCGCCGGAGGGGCAGGGCGGCTACTTTGGCAGGCTCGATATCGATGGCACGCAGCGCTACTTCGCGATCGGCGGCGGCCAGGACGCCCGCGTCTGGGAAGTGGTCGGCCTCGACACGATCAAAGACTTGCCGGGCGGCACCTACGTGCACACGCCGGAACTGGCGGCGAAGGCCGAGCAGGCACAGCGGGAATACAAGATGGCGATCGCCGCCGCCAACCGGATCGTGATCGGTAAGGATCTCGCCGCCGCGAAGGCGGTGGAGAAGGAGTTGGAGAACAGCTGGGGCTTCAAAGCGAAGGCGGCCCGCGACTCGACGAGTTTGCTCGTGGAATACGACGTCACGTCACCGACGCCGCTGGTCAACTCGGTGCCCGATCCCAAGCTGCTCTTCAAGGGGGGCAACTGCCTCGACATCCAGTTGGAGAACAACCTCGGCGAGCCGGTGCGGGTGCTGGTCACGCAGCATCAGGGCAAGCCGCTGGCGACCGTCTACTTCCCGAAGGTGAAGGACTTCAAGGGCGAGCCGACGGTCTTCAATTCACCAACCGGCAAGGAGAGCTTCGACGAGATCCGCTTCCTGGAGAACGTCCCACTCACGACCGAGAAGACGGAAAAAGGCTTCCGGGCGAAAGTGGCGATCCCGCTCGAGGCCCTGCGGCTGAAGCTCGAACCGGGGCAGAAAGTGAAGATGGACGTGGGTTACATCTTCGGCAACGCCCAGGGCGTGGGGAAAGCGGTCCGCCGCGCGTATCTCTCCAACAACAGCTTCTCGGCCAACGTCGTGGACGACATCCCGAACGAAGCCCGGCTCGAACCGAAGGAATGGGGCGAAGCGTCGGTCGAATGATGAAAATAGGGACGGGGTGTGCAGCGGGCCGTATTCCCTTGCTTGCGCTGCGGGCTTGGATGGAGAGCGGTTCCCATGCAAGCCCGACGCGCAAGCGAGGGAATCCGTCTTGCGAATCCAACAAACCCGTAGCAATCCTGAAATCAGGGAAAGAGATATGCAACTACCGTGGCAAACAGGATTGGGAATCCTTTTTCTGCTCTCGCTCGGCCACGTGGCAACCGCGGCGGAGGTCGTGCCCTACACACTCGAACAAGCCGGGCGCGTGTCGGCGGCGGTCTATGACGCCGAGGGACGGCTCGTGCGGGAGTTGCTCCACACCGCTCCCCAAGGCGCCGGCAAGCACAGCCTCGTCTGGGACGGCCTCGACCGCGACGGCAACTCGCTGCCCGCCGGCGACTACACCTGGAAGCTCTTGCAGACTCCGGGGCTGAAGGCGACCTATCTCATGAGCCTCGGGTCGAACTACCCGCCCGGTGACGACTGGCGGACCGCCTGCGGGCCCGGAACGCACCATGCCCCGTTCGGCATCGCCGTGGATGAGACCGGGATCTATGTCTCGGCCCATACGACGGAAAACATCGAGACCTGCATGCTGAAGATGACACCCGACGGCACGTCGCGGCTCTGGACCGCGCTGCACCCGCGGCCGTGGGATGGGGCGCTCAGCCTCGCCGTGGACGGCGGCGAGATCTTCATGCTTGGGCACCACAAGAACATCGACGGCCGCGTCGCCCCCGCGCAGCGTCGCAAACAACTGCTCTATGTCTACGAAGCCGCCACGGGCAAGCTGGCCAGCCGCACGGTAGCCGGAACCGCGGTCGGGGCCTATCCCGTGATGATCGACGTGCAGTGGGATCCCACGACCGACGACATGGACGCCAGCGACATGGACGCGCATGCGGGCGTAGTGGTCGTGGCCTACGAAAATCGCAATGCCCTGCGCTGGTATGACCCGCAAAAGGGCTCCCTGCTCGACACGGCCGAGGTGCCGACGCCGGCCGGAGTGGCGATCGGTGCGGACGGCACGGTCTTCGTCAGCACCGGCGACCGGATCGTGAAGCTGTCGCAGGCGAACAAGACGCCGACCGACGTCGTCACCGGCCTCGACAAGCCGGGGCGGCTCGATGTCGATCACACCTCCGGCGACCTCTTCGTGTATGAAGCCGGCACGCAGCAGATCAAGCGGTTCTCAGCCGCCGGCGTGTTGCGGACCACCTACGGCGCGAAGGGCGGCCGGCCGGACGGCCTCTATGACGATGCTGCCAAACGCAGCTTCGCCGGGTTTGCCGATCTCTGCGCCGATGGTCACGGAGGCTTCTACGTGACCGAAGCCTCGGCTGCGCCGCGTCGCACCGCCCACTTCGCGGCCGACGGCTCCGTCGTGCGGGAATGGTATGGCGGCCAACGCTGGGCACCGCATGCCGCCCCCGAGGGCGACAACCCAAACGTGATGTGGGTGGGATCACAATATGGCTGGGTGATGCG
>CANHCU010000140.1 GCA_947459185.1 Planctomycetaceae bacterium
CAGAAGTTCGCGGCGATCCGGGTCGGCGAGCAGGCGTTCAATCTGCCGGGCACAGTCAACGGGGTCTTCGCTGGCGAAGAAAGCCAGCGTGTCGGGTACCCGCTCGTTGATCTCCCGGTTCAGGGGGAGATCGGATGCGAGCACCGGGACCCCGCGGGCCAGTGCCTGCACAAGCGAGCCAGAGCCGGTCGTCATCCGAAACGGCGCCACGACGAGGTCCGACTCGTCGTAGATGCGGGAGATCTCTTCGTCAGGCACATACCCCGTCACCTCCACCCGGCCGCGCAGCCCACACCGGTCGATGGCTATTTCACAGCGGTTCTTGTACGCCAGATTCATCGGATGCCCCACGCCTCCGGCCAGCCGGAGCCGTGCGGGAATCTTCAGGTGCCGCATCGCCTCGATCACGATGTCCTGCCCTTTTTCCTGGGCGAAATACCCGAACACGGTGATCGTCGGCATCCGCCCGACGGTACGTGAGAGGCGGGGCCGCGTTCGGGAGGGAACGACGTGGGGGATTTTGGACACGACGGGAAAACCGTCCTCAAGCAGGCTCTGGAGTTGGAATCGGGAATGGACGATCACCCCGTCGAATCGTCCCCAGGTCCCTTCGCGCCAGTGGCGGTTCATCCAGGGCAGCAGCGTCGCGTTGACCACGCGGTTGAGCGGGCCGCGCCAGCCCTGTTCGCTGGTTTTGAGGCGATGTCCTTTCGATACAACATTGTGCGCTGTGGCGACGATGCGTGTGCCAGAGGGCACTGCTTGTCGGAGTCGGCGCATCCATCCCGGGAAACGGTCTCGCAGGGGATTCAGGCCGCCGAACAGGCCGTATTCATGCTGCACATGCACGATATCAGGCTCGAGTTCCCTGGCCGCCGAGATCGCGTCCTCGCTCTTGTCGGAGGGAGTCTGCGCGAGCGCGAGCGGGGCAAAATCACCGGCGACCGTCGCTGCGTCGGCGATGGCCGGCCAGAGCATCTGGGAGTAGGACGCGATTCCTCCCTGTACTTCCGGGGTGATCCAGAGCAGGCGATGGGGTTTGGGAGGAGTGGGGTTCATCGATAGCAGGATTGGATGATCGCACGGCCACGGTTGACCAGTCTGGCCAGCGGCGTACGCCAAGAGTTGTCGTAATGATGGATGCCGTAGGAGCCTTTCGCGGCGGCATCCCGCCTTCGATGGTCGGCGATCCGCTCGGTCGGTGCGGAGGGATAAAACGCTTCCGGAGGGAGGATGACCACATCGCCATGGCTCCGCAGGCGGTTCTCGGCGTAGTCGTCGAGAACTCCAATCCCCATCTGTATCACGTGCGCAGTGTGCCGCTCCAGAATCCTGCGGGGCCGATGCGTCTGCACCATGCCGTGCATCACCTCGAGCCAGAGGGGATGACCCGGAGGCGAGGCCATGAGGGCGTTGATGACATAGTCGCGTCCCCGCAACACCCGGCCGATGCCGTGCTGTTCCCTGCCGACGATTGCGTGCCGAGTGTCGAGCAGGTCGTCCAGCGGCCGGAGTAACTCATAGTCGAGATCCGCGTAGACACCGCCATAGCGGTGCAGATACGCCAACCGCACGAGGTCGATGCGGACAATGGCTGGTGTGGCCTGCCGAAAGTAGCTGAGAAATTCTGGGTAGTGCTCGGCGAGCAGAGCCTCGTTGGCCGCGTCATCCCAGAGACGGTATTCCCATCCAGGGTCATGGTGCCGCCATGAATCCTGGAAGCCCCGCAGGTGAGGCGGGATGTCGGCAGACTTCCAGGTTTGGTGGATGATCTTGGGAATCATGCTTGTGGCTTGACGGATGGAGCGGCTTCCCAACAGCCACCGAGCGGCTTCCTTCGGTTACGATAATTGAGCGGGTGGTCATCGTCTACGACCGCCCCTCCCTCGCCGGTGGCCGCCATGTCCGATTCAGGTTCCACGTCATCCTGTACCACACAGCACAGGCCTTGGTCGGGCGGGGGGCTGCGTGGGATGCTTCGTCGTCTCGGTTCGCAGAGCGGTCTTCTCAACCGAACGTCCGTCCCGCAGGACGACGAAGGGAAGGAGTGTTTCTGGAGAGAGGTGGAACAGGATATCTGCCACTGTCTCGTCAAGGCCGGCGACACCACGATCGACGTCGGCGCGAACGCCGGCGGCTACCTGCAGACGCTGCTTGACGCCGGGTGCCGGTGTGTCGCATTCGAGTGCAATCCGCGGCTGCGCCGTGCGTTGGAAGCGAGGTACCGCGGCAACGATCGCGTGACCGTGCGGGGGGAAGCCCTGTCGAGCGAGACGGGCATCGTATCACTGCGAATACCGATGCGTTGGTGGTCGGAGTCGGATGGCGGCTCGACGATCGAGCCTGCCAACCGCGTGGCGATCGGTTTCTGGCCGGTGAAGCGAGTCGCGGTCCAGCGGTGCACGCTCGACTCGGTCGTGTACGACCCTGTGGCTCTCATCAAAATCGATGTCGAAGGCCATGAACTGGACGTGTTGAAAGGGGCGACGGCGGTCTTGGAGAGGGACCGCCCGGGCCTCATTGTCGAATGCGAGGATCGACACCGTGCCGGCGCGACTTCGGAAATGTTTCATTTCCTGGAAAGCCGCGGCTACAGCGGGTTTTTCATCCTCGATGCGAGGCTTCATCCGTTGCGGGAGTTCACGCTCACGCTCCAGAATCCCGCCGAACTGGCAAAGGGACTTCCGCGTCGGACGATCAGGTATGTCAACAACTTCATCTTCCTGCACGACAGCCGTGATCCGCACGGCACCCTTCGCCGGATTGAAGAGTCGTTGCAACGGCTTCACGTGTGACGTGCGCGTGGGGCCGTTGGCACGAGAGCCTCGTCTCAGTCGGGCAGGTCGGCGGTGTCGGATACGACCCGGGCCGCGATCTCTCGGCACGCGAAGTGTTCCAACGCCCGGTGACGGCCCTCGTCGCCCATCCGCTGGCGTAAACTCGGGTCGTGGATGAGTGTGGAGAGGGCATCGCGGACCGCCAGCGGATCCGCCCGCACTCCATGCACGAGGCAATCCGAGGAATTGCGCCATGTGAACGACGTACTCGGTACGACGAATCCCGTGACGCCGTCGATGGAAGTCTCCTCCGCTGCGGTTCCCCGGCAGGTGACCACCGGCTTCGCGCAGCTCATGGCCTGAACGTGCGGCAGGCCGAAGCCCTCGTGCCTCGACGGCGCGGCGTAGATCGTGGACCAGCGAATCAGATCCCGGATGAAAGTCCGCCGATATCGGCCCACTATGTAGACGATTCTCGCGGTCAATCCGATCTCCGCAGCGAGTTCCACCTCCCGCGGAACATGGAGCCTGGAGCAAGGAGTGTTGAGGATCTTGGCGACATGGATCACGTTCGCATGATCGGTGTCGGCCAGCCCGCGAAGAACCTCCTGGAATCCCTTGGACGTTGCGTCCTGGCCGATGGTCAGCAGCCGCACCTGGGATGGATTCGCGAGCAGGCGGGCGGTAGCGAAGAGGTTGTGTCCGTCACTCGCCACGCCTGCGCCCGGCCGTCGGGATAGTGCCTCAAGGCGGAGCCGGTTGACATGGCGAGATCTCCACAGAGGCACGATCCATTGCCGCCAGTCGTCGAGGAGTGTGGTACCGGACGGTGACCAGAAGTGAGTGTCGAGGCCTTCGTAGAGAACCCGCATCTTGTGCGGTTCCACTCCAGCTTCTTCGAAAGTGCGTTGGCACCATTCACTGGTCACGTAAAACCATTCAAGCTCGTTGAGTCGACATGCGGCCTCGGCGCTGACCGTGTCATCGGAAACGAGCCAGGGCACCACCGTGGCTCCCATGCTGCGTGGCTGATCATAGATGACCGATAGACTCCTCCACGAGCCGATGCCGATGCAGACCGACCGTCGGCTGACCGCTCGTTGGGTTGCCAGCCGGATGAATCGGCCGGCAACCCGACAGGGAATGCCGAGTTCCGTGAGTCCGCGGGCGAGGCCGAGTCCCTGGTCGTAGAACGACGCCGTCCCGTGCGTGAGAATCGTGTAGTGCATGGGGAGAGAAAGTATAGTAGCAGCGTCTATCGGCTGGCTGCACGGCCCTCAGTCGGGGTGCAGGTTCGCTTAGCCTCCTGCTCTTCCGTTCCGGCGTGTGGCATTGTGGGCAGAGAAAACGTATTCACGGGCACGACCGGTTTCCACGACACAAGACATGATGACCGTCTCGGGTCCTGCAATTCCTCTGTACTCCTGGAACGACCACCCCAATTTCGGCGACCAGCTCTCCGCCGCTGTGGTCGCCTGGGTTACCGCCCGGCCGGTGGTACGCGTCGCCGCAACGCACCGTGGTAAACTGATCGCTGTCGGCTCGGTGCTGGACCAAGCCTTGGACGGCGACGTGGTCTGGGGCACGGGCGTGCCTCCGATGTGCTACGACGCCTACTATGCAAGGCCGGGGCGACTGGCTTTTCTAAATCTGCGGCGACGGGTGCCCAAAATCCGCGTGCTGGCGGTCCGCGGTCCGTTCACTCGCGACGTCCTGCTGGCCAACGCGGTCGACTGCCCGCCGCTGTTCGGTGATCCCGCCCTGATCCTTCCGCACTTCTTCGACCCGCCGCGGAGGAATCGCCACGCCGTGGCACTCGTGCCGCATCTGGAAGATATCGGCCGCTACCGAGACTGCGGCGTTCCGACGATCGATGTGCGGCAGGATTGGCAGCGGGTGGTGAGCGAGATCGTCGCCTGCGAGCGGATCATCTCGACCTCGTTGCACGGGCTGGTCGTGGCAGAGGCCTACGGTATCCCCGCTGTATGGCTGCGTGAGACGTGCAGTCACGGGTTCGTAAAGTTTGTCGACTACTACCTCGGCACCGGCCGTGCGATCAATCCCCGATACACCCTGGCCGACGCACTTGCCTGCGAGGCGGCCCCGCCGCCGCCGTTCGACTGCGGCTGTCTGATCGCCGCGCTTCGCGATGCGCCGGCGTTGCCTGTTGTGTAATACGGTTCACTCACGCGCCGGGCTTGCATGCCCGCAACCATGCAATCCTCCGGCGTAAGTCGGGGGATCGGCCGCATGGCGTTGCCCAGCAACCATTCCCTGTCCGCCAGTCGTCGGAGTACCTTCTCCCGGTCGATCGACACGTTGATGTTCCGCCTTTGACGAGTTTTACCGCCACCTTTTTAAGAAAATGTATCGGAGTTGAGCCCAGCCAGCCCGATGATGTGCCCGGCGATGATGAGGAGGATCGCCACACCGCGAAAAGAATCGATCGTTGCGCCCCGGATTCCCTTGCTTGCGCTGCGGGCTTGGATGAACGCCCCACTCCCATGCAAGCCCGAAGCGCAAGCGAGAGGAATCCGCGATGCTGCGAAGAAAAGAGCTGCGTCCCCTTTATCTCGCTCCCCTTTATCTCGCTACAATTCCGCCATGCTCTGGGTTGCCTGGAAAATGCTGATTGGAAACCGGGTGAAATACCTCGGCATCGTGTTCGGCGTGATGTTCGCCGCGCTGCTTATCGCGCAGCAGTCGTCGATCTTCTGCGGCTTGATGTCGCTCACCGTCAGCCAGATCCGCGACGTCGAGGGGCCCGGAATCTGGGTCATGGATAAAAACGTCCAGTTCGTCGACGACATCAAGCCGTTGGCCGACACCTGCCTGTTTCGCGTCAAAGGAGTGTCCGGCGTCGAGTGGGCGGTGCGGTTCTACAAGGGGCTCGCCCGGGCGAGGATGGAGGAGGGGGATTATCACCAGATGATTCTCCTGGGCATGGACGACGCCACCCTCGTCGGCGCGCCGGAGGGAGTCTTCATGGGATCGATCGCCGACCTCCGCAAGCCCGATGCCGTGATCATGGATGACGCCGGCTACCAGCTGATCTGGCCGGGTGAGCCCTTCCGGTTGGGCCGCGTGTTCGAGATGAACGACCGCCGCGCGGTGCTCGTGGGAATCACCAAGGCACTTCGCACGTTCCAGAGCTTTCCGATCATCTACACGCGGTACAGCCAGGCGGTGCTTTTTGCACCGCCTGAGCGGAAGGTGCTCTCGTTCGTGCTCGCGCAGCCGCAGCCGGGCATCGATCCGCAGGAGGTCTGCCGGCGGATCGAGGAGCAGACCGGCCTGCAGGCGCTCACCCGCAACCAGTTCATGTGGAAGACGATCCGTCACTTCCTGGCGAAGACCGGTATCCCGGTCAACTTTGCGATCACCGTGTTCCTCGGGTTTCTCGTCGGCACGGCGATCGCAGGGCAGACCTTTTATCTGTTTACGGTGGAGAACATCCGCCAGTTCGGCGCACTCAAGGCGATGGGCACGAGCAACTGGACCATTCTGCTGATGGTGCTCTCGCAGGCGGTGCAGGTGGGCGTGGTGGGCTACGGTATCGGCGTCGGACTGGCGGCGCTCTTCGGCTGGGGGAGCCGCGGCTTCACCAAACTCGCCTTCTTCATGCCCTGGCAGGTGCTGGCCATCACCGCCGTGGCGGTGTTTTTCATCGTGCTCCTGGCGAGCCTGCTGTCTATCCGCAAGGTGCTGGTGGTTGACCCGGCGATCGTGTTTCGTGGGTGAACACAGAAGGATGAGAAACCATGGCTTTGACCGACCTCCCCTCTCCCCAGCCCAGCGATGCCCAGACTACCGCCGACGTGGCCGTGCGGGTCCGCGGCGTGACGAAGGAATTCGGCACCGGTGGTTCGCTGACCCGTGCCCTGCGGGGCGTCGATCTGGATGTGCCCTATGGCGAACTGCTGATCCTTGCCGGCCCCAGTGGCTGCGGAAAGACAACGCTTGTCTCGATCGTAGCGGGCACGCTCGAACCATCGGACGGCGAGGTGGTCGTGCTCGGCAAAGACCTGGTGGCGATGAGCAACGGCCGCAAGGTGAAATTCCGCCGCGAGAACGTCGGATTCGTCTTCCAGTCGTACAACCTGCTGCCCTCACTCACGGCTGCGGAGAATGCCGCCGTGCCGCTCCTCATCGCCGGCTGGCACCGTTCGCGGGCTGTGGAGGCGGCAAGCGAGGTGCTCGACAAGCTCGGCCTCGGCGACCGACTTGCCAACCTGCCGAGCGAACTCTCCGGTGGTCAGCAGCAGCGAGTGGCGATTGCGCGGGCGATCGTGCACGAGCCGCGGCTGCTCGTCTGCGACGAGCCGACGAGCGCCCTGGACGCGGAGAACGGGCGGATCACGATGGAACTGATCTCGAACATCGCCGTGCAGCCCGACCGGGCCGTGATCGTGGTCACGCACGACTCGCGGGTCTATTCGTTCGCCGACCGGATCGCGAACATGGAAGACGGCCGGATCGAGTCGGTCGAAGCGAGGCCGCTCTAGGGCGTGGTTTGTCCGTCCTCGCCGTCACAGGGGGCGGCTGGGAGTGAGGTTTCTGGGAATGTGACCGTGTCGTAGCATACTTGTATGGCTTCAATTCAATCCGGCGTATCTGCCGACGAGACAATCGCTCCGGCCCCGCCGCGGCGGCGCACGGAGCGTCGCCGCACGCTCGCCGACATCCTCACGCAATATCTGCTGCCGCTCGTGGCCATGGCGATGCTCGGCTTCGCCTTCTGGTATGTCGCCAAAACCCGGCCCGTGACCAAAAATCCGCCGCCGCCGATCATGCCGGCCCGCAGCCCCTATGCCGCCACGCTCGCGGCAGCCGGCATCGTCGAGGCTCAGACGGAGAACATCTCTGTGGGCTCCGCCACGCCCGGTGTCGTCGTGCAGGTGCTCGTCAAGGTGGGCGACGAAGTGAAGGCTGGCCAGCCGCTCTTTCGGCTCGACGACCGGCAGCTGCAGGGCGAACTGGCGGTGAAGCGGGCGATGGTGTCGCAGTCGAAGAGCGAACTGATCCGGCTCGAGGCTGAGCCCCGCAAGGAGAAGATTCCTGTCATCGTGGCCCAGGTGAACGAGGCCCGGGCGGCGGTGGTTCGGGAGACCGACGCGCTCAGACGCACCGAGGATACATTTGCCCGCAAAGTCACCACCGAGCAGGACCTCATCGCCCGACGCGAGGCTTTCGCCGGGGCCCAGGCCGCGCTCGACAAGTCGCAGGCTGATCTCGACCTGCTCCAGGCCGGTTCATGGCAGTACGACCGCGACGTGGCCCGCGAGGCCATCTCCAAGGCGGAGGCAGACGTTGCCAAGGCCGAGATCGAACTCGATCGACTGGTCGTGCGGGCGCTCGTGGCAGGGGAGGTGCTCCAGGTGAAGGTGCGACCGGGAGAATACGTCGGCACGCCGCCGAACCAGCCACTGATCATCCTTGGCAACATCGAGACGCTGCATGTGCGGGTTGACATCGATGAGTACGACATCTCGCGGTTCCGCCAAGACGTGCCCGCCACAGCGGTGCCGCGTGGCAATCTGCAGGTGCGGTATCCGCTGAAGTTTGTCCGCGTGGAGCCGTTCGTCATCCCAAAAAAGTCGCTCACCGGCGACAACACCGAGCGTGTCGATACTCGGGTGCTGCAGGTGATCTATGAGTTCGACCCCGCCGGCCTGCCGCCCCTGTTTGTCGGGCAGCAGGTGGAGGTCTTCATCGAGGCGGTGCCACCGCC
>CANHCU010000141.1 GCA_947459185.1 Planctomycetaceae bacterium
CGCTCCCACGCTGGCACTGGCCAACGACACCGGATCCAGCACCTCCGACGGCATCACCAACGTCGGCACCGTGAACGTGTCGGGCATCGAGCCCAATGCCTCGTGGCAGTACAGCACCGACAGTGGCTCTAGCTGGATCGATGGATCCGGCACCACCTTCAACCTCCCCGCCGGCACCTACGCCATCGGTGTGGTCCAGGTCCGCCAGATCGATACCGCGGGCAACACCGGTACCGCCGGCTCCAATGCCGCTGCGATCAATGTCGATACCACGCTCCCGGCCGCTCCCACCCTGGCACTCGGCACGGGCGTAGCTGCGGGGGCCACTGCCACTGAAGCTACCCAGGCCTCCGGCGTCGTCACCGTCAGCGGTGAACTGAACGCGTTCATCGTCGTCACCTTCACCCGCGGTGCGAACTCCGTCACCAAGACCGTCATCGGAACCGGCGCCGCCCAAGCCGTCGTCCTCCTCGCCGCCGATCTCACGACCCTCGGCAACGGCACTGTCAGTGTCTCCGCCATCGCCACCGACGCCGCAGGAAACGTCGGAGCAGCCGGATCGACGAGCTTCACACTCGACTCTGTCGCTCCCACGATCTTGAACTTTACATCTACGGTGGCCGACGGCACCTATCTCACAGCAGCTACGATTCCACTGATCGCGACGCTTTCCGAACAGGTTCGGGCGGGTGGTGCCATTGCGGTCACCCTGAATACGGGTGCGGTTGTCATCCTGACCGCTGCGACGCAGGGCAACGTTCTCACTGGCGACTATACGGTCAGCCCGGGCGAGATGACCGGTGATCTCAATGTGATTTCCTACTCGATCGTCTCAACGATCATTGACTTGGCCGGCAATCCGCTGACATCGACCGCCCTGCCCACGATTCCTGGGCAACTCGCAAGCCTCAAGCAAATCGTCGTCAATGCGGCGATCTCGGCGACTGCGGCAGGCTTCAGCACCGATGCCACCCGTATCCCCGATGCGAGGAGGGCTGTTCGTGTGATCCCGATCACATTCACAACCCCGGTTCGCGGAGTGTCTCTCTCCGCCTTCAGGCTCTTCTACAACGGCAGAAGTGTCTCGCTGGCCGGTGCGAGGATCACCGGCAGCGGTGCCACCTACATGCTGTCGCTCCCTTTGCGAGCGACGAATCTCAAGGGCATCTACTCGCTGCGAATTCTGTCCACAGCCCGCATCGTTGCCACAGCCAATAGTGTGCCAATGACCCAGACGCCCCAGATCTACTGGGGCTACGGCAGAAGTGTTGGCATGGCCCCGACGGCGAGGGCTCTGGCCTTCTCATCACCACGGTAGGCTTTTGGCTTACCGCGAACCGCCGCCCGCACATCTTGCCCATGTTGCCTGACGCGAACCCGCGGCAGAACCCTACCGGCGGATGATCCGCATGACCGATTCAACCGGTCGTGACGGTATTCTTCACGGAGGCAGCAACGATGGTGGTACGACCCTGTGCAATCCGGCCGATCGCTGGATTCGGCACGATCGCGAAGACGACCCTGACATCCCTCGCTCTCGCGGGCGGCATCGCGGCCGCTGCGAACCCAGTGTTCGCAGCCCCGACCGGCTGGGGCAGCAGTGCCCCGAAATCGGTCCTCGTCCAATCGACCGGCACACAGACCAACCGGCGGATTCCCACCCCCTACGTCAGCCAGTCCACCAGCGACGGCATTCCCCAGGGGATGCCGATTGAGGAGATCGGCCCGGGCGCCATGGCGACTGACTCGTTCGAAGGCGCCGTGCAGGGCGAAGGTGTGATCGTAGGTTCGCCGGACGAAGGCTATCCGAACGGCGGCTCAGCCGGCTCGGGCTCGTACGACGACCAGAATGGCAGCCAGCATGGCAGCTACGACAACGCCGTCGAGGGCGTCTACGGCAGCCCCTTCAATGGAAGCTACGAGGGCGGCTTCGACGGCCAGGAGCCCGGCCACATCCCCTGCGGCGCGCCCGGATGCCAGGGCGGCTGCAACGCCTGCCAGCAGGGGTCGTGCGGCCTTCCCGAATGGCGGTACAACGCCGAGTGCGAACCGATGGGCCTGCTGCAAAAGATGTATCTGCTGCACCGCGGTCTCAAAAGCGATGGCTGCTGGACCGGCCGTGTCGATGCCCTGATTCTGTCGCGAAACGCCCCAGGTAACCGTCCGCTTTACACATTCAATCCGGCTGCTGGCGGCACCGCGCTCAACGCCAATCAGCTTGAGAGCATCGCGTCTGTTGGCCCGAGGCTGTCGCTGTTCCATACAGACAGCTGTGGCAAGGCCTCGTGGGAGGGGACCTACATTTATTCTGGCAGCTTCGTATCCAATAAGAGCCTGGCCCCGTCGCTTGGCGGCTACCAACTCGCGGCGCCGGGCATCTACGCCATCGACGCGCCCAGTCCCACCGGCCTTGATGGGGCGACTGCCCGACTGACGTCGGCGCTCCAGAGCGCGGAATTGAACCGCCGCTGGGCATGGGGCTCCTGCACACAGTTTCTGGCGGGCTTCCGCTGGCTGCAGTGGCAGGAAACGCTCGCCATCAACGATGCCTACGCTGTCGGTACGCCAAACTTCGGTCAGGATGTCTACACGACCGGCTGCTACAACAACCTCTTCGGTGGTCAGATCGGCCTCGACACGGCCCTCTGGCAGCCCTCGAAATACTTCAGGCTCGAAGGGCTCGTGAAGGCGGGTGCCTACTACAACAGCGCCTACCAATCGTCGAGCTACCAGAATCTTACGGGAGGAGTGCCCTTCGAAGGCAATTCCGTGTCGGCCGGCCAGTCTCCCGCCGTATGCTCCTTCGCGGGTGAACTGGGGCTCACAGGCGTCGTCCCGATCTGCTGCAATGTTGATTTCCGGTTCGGCTACTTTGGCCTCTGGCTGACATCGCTCGCCCAGCCGGCCAACCAACTCAGCAACCAGGTGCTGATCCCGGCCGCCCCTTCCTATGGTTCTCTGACGACCAACGGCAACGTGGTGCTCCAAGGGCTGTCGCTTGGCCTCGAGGGACGGTGGTAGGCTCGACTCGGCCTACACGAACCAGCTGCGGAAGCTCCGAAAAAAGTCGTTCCTGGCAATTCTATTCGCCACGGCACGTGCCCCCTATGGCGGCTGGGTTTCAACGTGCCGACTGCGGCCACGAGCCCAACAAGATGTACTCTTGTTGTCACGGTTGAAAGTACCGTACAGCCGCCGCTTTCACCGGTCGCCCCTCTCTCGCCGGCCGGAAGAGCGACAGTCCTCCGCATGGCCTGCGGCCGGCATCACCAATATCTCGCCTTCCAATGGCCCTGCCCGCTCCATTCCGACGGGCGGGATTATGCCGTCTGCAACGCCGGCTAGCCCGCCGACCGGCCGGACAGCCGTCATTTTCGGAACAAATTCGCTGAAAAACCGTTGAATCAGCGAACAACCGAAAACTTGCTGCGTACCAAAATCTATATTTGA
Organism: Planctomycetaceae bacterium; assembly: GCA_947459185.1. Classification (GTDB taxonomy): domain Bacteria; phylum Planctomycetota; class Planctomycetia; order Pirellulales; family UBA1268; genus CAMCQY01. The sequence goes on from CANHCU010000141.1 coordinate 3,451, forward strand.
ATCGATAATTTAGAAGCGAACTGCACGTCACGAAAACTCTGCCCCATCTTCCCGGCCCACCCAGCTTCCGCCTGACCGACCGCCACAACCGCCCCTTTAGGGATGCCCGCGATGCTCACCTCCCTCGCCAAACTCTTTTCCGCCCCCAAAAAGCGAATCGCGGGAAAAACGGTCACCCGACGGGGTACGCATCGCCACGCGGCGCAGTCACTCGCACTGCAGTCACTTGAGCCGCGGTTGGCACTGGCGATTACCGCGACCCAGACGATACTCACCACGACCGTCCCCACGCTCGCCTGGGACATCCGGATCGACGACACGGTCAACGGCATCGGCCCACTGCCAGCGGGCAACACCACAGGGAACGGCACGAACGCCTATCTGCAGGCCGCCACGGATGGGGGCAATTTTTTCCTGCTCGCCGACAATCCCGCGTTCAATAACGCCCTCCAGTTGCCATTCCTCGTGCCCATTGCCGGCACGAGTTACACCAACACCACTGTGTATGTCCGTTCAGCAGTGGGGTCCACCAAGTCCCTGTCATTCACGGCATTTGCATCGTCAGTGATTCCGACCCAGCGGCTGCTGGTGCAGCTTGATCCGGCGGGATCGCAGATTTCGATCGGCACGCCGTGGCAGGCCTCGCAAGGCACGATCGGCGGTACCAACGACGGCGTCGATCGTGATCCCGCGTTCTACCGGTTCTTCGGTGGCTCCTACGGGGCCGCCGGACAGATCGTGCTCAACGCCGACGACGTGAGGGTCTCGTCGGCCATTTCGACTTCGACCAGGTTCAATTCCTCCGCCCCCAATCTCACCAACCTGTCGATCGATGCGGCGATCACCGCCGTCAACGTGGGCGTCGACCTGAAGGGCACTGCGACCCAGGCCGGCCAGATGAAGGTGGGCACCGCCGGAAGTATTACGGCGTCCGGCCCGATGATCATCGACTCACAGTATTCCAACATCTATTTTGCGGGAGCGGTCTCGGCTCCCACGCAGACCTACCTGCTCCGCGCACCGGGCTCGACCGCCCAGTACGACTTCATGACGAAGGCGTCCGCCACGAGCGTGACCACCGGCCTGATCTCGGGCACCACGGTGGCAATGACGCTTGGCCAGCCCGCCGGCGGCACGATTGACCTAAAGACCAGTGTGGCCAATCTCCGGTTCGACTCTGGCGTCAACGCCTCCGCTGTTCCCTACCGCTACACGGTCGCCATCGACGAGCAGACCGCCCTGACGGTGGATGCCGTCGCGGCCTCGAGCGGGCCGATCTCCATCAAGGCCGGCGGCGACATGACGGTTGTGGGCAGCGCGATCCGCACGTCCGGCGACATCGCCCTGGCATCCACCAGCGCGCTGTCGATCTCCGGTGACATCGCCACCGCCAATGGCACCGTCACCCTCGACGCCCCGGCACTGAAGCTGGGAAGCGGCGTGACAGCCGGCGGAGCCCGTAACATCAACCTCGTCTCGCGAGCCGGCAGCACCACAGTAAGCGCCCTGACGCGGGCGGGCGGGGCCGTGAAGCAGACCGTGCGGGTGGCCTCCATCGGGAATGTCGCCCTGGCTGGCACGACGACACTCGACAGTGTCACGCTTGTCACCGGAGACCGCGTGCTGCTCAAGAACCAGGCCAACGCCGCTGAGAATGGCGTTTACGTGTTTGACGCGGCCGGAGGTGGCGGCACGGGTTCGCTGACACGGTCGTCCGATGCCGACACCGCGGTCGAACTGTCGCCGGGCTTCGCCGTCTTCGTCAGCGGGGGCTCCCAGACTGGCGGCTGGACACTCCTCAATCCCTCCGCCCCGGTCCTCGGCCAGACCGGCCTCCAGTTCGCCCCCATATCGGCCGTCCGTACGTATGACGAGGTCAAGGCCGCGACGACCGCAACCGATGGCCCCCTCACCAATGGCAACATCCCGTTGACCGGTACCGCGACCACGATCGACGGCGTGGCGGTCATCGCCGGCGACCGCGTGCTTGTGAAGAACCAGTCCAACGCCGCCCAGAACGGCATCTATGTCGTCGGTGCCGGTGCGTGGCAGCGGGCCAGCGACGCCGACACGACGGCAGAACTTACTGCCGGTTCATTCGTATTCGTTCAAACAGGTGGCGCAACAAACGGTGGCAAGGGCTTTGCACTGCAGAGTGACGCCGTCCAGGTCGGCACCACGCCACTGTCGTTCGTCGATTTCTTTGCCACGACGCCCGGCTCAACCTCGTGGGCTCCCGCCCGTATGCTCATTGATGCGGACGTTGCCACCACCGTCAACATTCCCTTGACGAACCTGCAAACCGTCGACGGCGTGTCGCTCGCCGGCGGAGAGCGGGTGCTGGTCAAGAATCAGATCAATGCGTCCGAGAACGGCGTCTACATTGCGGCGGCCGGGGCTTGGACGCGGTCGACCGATGCCGATGCGACCAGCGGGCTTCCCCGCAGTACGGCCGTCTACGTCACGGGCGGCACGCAGGGCCAAAACACGTCGTGGCAGTTCAATGACTCCGTGCAGTTGCTCGGAACGACGACGGCCAATAACGCCAACGTCACCAACCTCGTCTCCACGACAGGACTGGTCGTTGGCATGCTGGTCACGGGCGCGGGCATCCCGAGCGGCACCACAATCGCTTCGCTCGGTTCCAACGGCACGTCGCTGCGGCTCTCGCAGAACGCCACGCTCTCCGGGTCATTGACCGCCCTGTCGTTCGTGAAGAACACGGCCGTCGTCGTGGGTACCGACCCCGTGGTCTTCATTCCCATCGGTGGCAGCCTGACCATCACATCGGCGACCAGCATCGGCGGCACCTCGCTGCTCCAGAGCGCCACCGCGCTCCTCACGGCAGGCACGGGCGGCACCGCTGCCAGCAACATCAGCGCCAAGACCAACGTCGGCCGCATCTCGGCCGCGGCGCCCGGCCCGATCGTGGTCACCAACGCCAACTCTGTCGAACTGCAAAACGTGAGCACCGGCACCGCCGGTGGCATCACGGTCACCGCTGACGGCACGATCACGGCCCTGTCCGTCGCCGCGACCGGCACTGTTGGCACGCCCGGCGACGTTTCGTTGACTTCGATCTACGGCGACGTGGTGGCCGAGTCGATCACGTCCAACCTTGGCAACATCGGCCTCACCTCCATCAACGGCGACGTGTCCGTAACCAAGGCGCGGCTTGCCAGCGCCAACATCAGTGCCTCCGCCGGCAGCATCACGGTGACCGCCGACGCGGCCGGTGCGGCGATCACCGTCGACGGCCGCCTGAACGCGGCTGGCGGTGCCGGTGTCGGCGACGTCTCCCTGCTCAGCAACGCGGGTCAGCTCGCGTTCACCGGCTCCGCCAACGTGGTGGCTGCCGACCAGTTGCTGATCTCTACTCCGAACAGCGTGCCCGCGATTGCCAACGGCGCCCAGATCGCCGCGGCCCGGCTCGACCTCACGAGCCAGTTTGGCAACGGCGTGAACACCCCGCCGGCCGGACTGGGCACCTATCAGGTCGTGGCGATCAACCGGACGGACGCCGGCGACATCGTCTTCACTGCTGCCTCTGACCTCACGGTCGAAGGTGCCTCGACATCCGATGGATCGATCTCGTTCACGGCTCCCAATCTCTCCATCACTGGGGCGATTCTGCCGCAGGGTCCGGGTGCCGACGCCGATGTGACGCTGGCGGCCACCGCTGGCAACCTCTTCATCGACAGCACGGTCACCGCGCAGCGTGACGTGATCCTGTCGGCGACGGGTGAGGTCCGCAAGTCGAGCGGTGGCGCCACCGCACTGGTAACAGCTCCGCGGGATCTCACGGTCAACGCCTCGAACGTCGCCAACATCCTCGCAAAGGCGACGGGATTCAACTCCACGATGACCGCCGCCGGGGCCTCGCTCGCCGTCACCGACACCGACGGACTCAATGTCAAGTCGGTCACGCTCAGCGGAGACGGTGGCGCCACAGCGACGTTCACTATCGGCTCCGCCGGCAGCGGTGGCGACGCCACCATCGGCAAGATCGACGCCGGGTCCACCGGCACGGTCACGATCAACGCCTACGGCAACATCATCGAAGACCCCGTCGATCCCGGCGTGGCCGACATCGTCGCGGGAACGGCGAATCTGAATTCGACGACGGGACGGATCACGGTCGATACCGACGTCGACATCCTTTCGGCGGGCGTGCAGCAGAAGAACCAGAACATCGTTATCAACGACGTTGGCTCCTCGGGACTGGAACTGAGGGCGGTAGTCGGCAGCAACAATGCCAATGTCAACGTCACGTCGAAGGGAACCATCACCGCAACGAACGTCACGACGACTGGCACGATCAGCCTGACATCGACCGACCCGACGTCCGACATCCTCGTCAATCAGGTATCGGCGACCGCGAACACGGTCACGCTTTCGGCCGGTCGCTCGATCCTGGAAGTGACGCCCGGCGATGCCACCCCCGACGTCAGTGGGTCGGCCGTGTTGCTGACGGCCGGCACTGGAAGCATTAATATCCATCTCGCAGCCTCGACCGTGGCCGCTACTGCGACGACGCTCGGTTCGTCCATCACGCTGAAGGATGACGACAGCTTGGCGTTGACGGGCATCACCAGCAACGCCGGGAATGCCATCACGGTCTCCGCAGGCGGGGACATCACGCAGACCGGCGGCATCACGGGTGGCGGAAACCTCGGGGTAACGAACACCGCTGGATCCGTCATTCTGAATCGCGTTGACAACGACGTCGCAACGGTCTCCATCGTCAATCCAGGTCGCGTGATCACCTATCGCGACGCCACCGGGTTTGATATCGGTGCCAACGGACTCAATGGCGGTGCCGTCACCCTCACAGCCAACGGCAATCTCACGCAGACAGGGCTTATCGCCGCGACCTCCCTCTCCGTCACCGACACAGCCGGTTCGATCGATTTCGATGCCGTGGGCAACACAATCGGAAGCCTGCTCGCATCCAATGGTAACCGGCCCGTCATCGTCCGCACCGACA
>CANHCU010000142.1 GCA_947459185.1 Planctomycetaceae bacterium
ACATCGACATCGTTCCCTGAGACGCGCGCTTCGGGGCCCCAACGCAGGAGTCTGTCGCAGAGAGGAAGAATTGCTGCGCCTTCGCGCCGTGGAAGCGAATGGCCCCGGGCCGTACAGTGATCTGGATGAACATTTTCACACAACTCGCGACGACCGCCCTGGTCTTCATTGTCTTGACGCTGTCGGCTGCGGCCGACGACGCCGCCTGGCTCAAATCAGGGACGCTGATCTTTGCAGACTCCTTCGACCGTGAGGAGGATGGCAACCTCGCGGCGGCCATCGGCAACGGCTGGAACAGCGCCACTGCCAACCGGGTGCCCGACGTAAAGCAGGCCGATCTCGATGGCGGTGTGCTGAAGGTCATGAGCGCTGCCGCGGCGGGGCACCAGGCCCACATCCACCACGCAGCCGGCTTCGAGGACGGCGGCGCGATCCTGAGATTCAAGCTGCCGGGGGAGAGCAAGTCGGAGTCGCTCACCGTCGGCTTCGTCGACCGCGAGACGTCGAAGGCCCTCGCCGGGCATCTCTGCTATGCCGTCATCTCGAGTGCCCCTCCTCAGATCCAGCTCCTCGACCGCAAGACTGGCTACTCAGATCCCGAGGTCGCCAATCGCCGTGCGCCCTACCTCAAAAATAAGGAAAAGCTTCCCGCTGACCTCCAGACGCTTCTCGATTCCAAGATGAAGCACTTTCCATGGAAGGCAGACAACGAGTGGCACGAACTCGTGCTCGTGACACAGGGGGACGAGATGCGGGTGAGCCTCGACGGGAAGCCCATCGGCAGCCACCGTTCGGAGGGCTTTGCCCATCCGATGAAGCGATGGTTCAGCCTGCTCATGAACCCGTCGGCGTGGGTCGACGACGTGAACGTCTACAAGATACGCTAGAAGCATGCGAAAGCGTGCGACGATGAGCGGCGTGTGGGTGGCCGTCCTCCTGGGGGCTGGCATCACGTTGTCGGCCCACGGGCAAGAAGCCCCCACATCGCCCCAGGCAGCGCCGGCAGACCGCAGGTCACTCTGGCCACACATCCACTCCGCCGCCCAACTTGGCGACGTTCGTGGCGGGTCGGTGACATGGGATGCATCCGACGCCGGGACGCTCGCGTTCAACGTCAACGGGAATGGCGTCTATGCGTGGGTAACGATTCCCGCCCCCGCGGCGGGTTGGGATCTCGCCACTCGTTTAGACGTGGAGGCTTCGGTCACGAACCTCGGCCCGACTCCGGCCGAGGTGCAGGTGTGGGCGGTCGCGTCACGCGGCTGGGAGTCGATCGCCGACGTTGCCACCGTGGCCACGGGTGAGACGCGACTCTTTTCCTGTCGGCTGCGCGAGACATTTCCCGACGGCACGCCCAAGCTCGATCCAGGCAGCGTCAACGGCGTCCGGGTGCTCGTGCGCAAGGCCGCCGCGGGCACGGTGATCCGGGTCGCCGGGCTGGCCGCGATGGGGCATGCACCGCCGTGGACTCAGCCCGAGGGCCGCATCGAAGTGCCTGCTGTCGAGGAGGGACCACCCACCGCCGGCCGGCGGGTGCGATACCAACTGCAAGGCGACGAGGGGACGGACATCGCGTGTCTTCTCCATTTGCCTGACGACTGGAAACCAGGCGGTAGCTGCCCCGTAATCTTCGAATATCCCGGCAACATCTACTACGTGAAGGACTGCTACTCGACCGGGCTGCCCGATCAGTGCGGCATCGGCTACGGCATGACGCGGGGCAGGGGAGCCATCTGGGTGAGCATGCCTTTCGTCGACCGGACTTCGGGCGCGATCGCCGAAAACGGCTGGGGCGACGCCGACGACTCCGCCAGCTATTGCGAGCGGGTCGTCGATGACGTCTGCGCGCACTTCGGTGGCGACCGTCGCAACCTGATCCTCACCGGATTCTCGCGGGGGGCGATCGCCTGCGGATTCATCGGCCTGCGGAACGACCGCATTGCGCGGCTCTGGAAGGGCTTTCATCTCTGTCAGCACTACGACGGCGACGGCTGGAACGGGGCGACACTCGAAGACGCGGTCGAGCGGGCGAGACGCTTCCAGGGCAGGGCTGTCTTTCACACCGACAATCCAAAGAACGCGGTGCGGCCAGTGACCGACATCATGAACGTGCCCACCACGTTCGTGGACTCCGGCTTGGCCGCCCACTCGATCGCGATGTTTCTCGACGACCGCGAACCGACCAAGCAACTGCGTCGCTGGTTCGCGGAGCTCGTGGAATCGCCTCAGGTTCTCACGCCTTGATCTCGCCGAGTTCGCCAGTGCTGTCGCCGAAGCTACCCGCGTTGACGCCGGAGCCCTTGAGCAGCGTGAGCCAGGCGTTGCACAGCGGTGTGCCCTTCGTGACGACGATGTTCTCGCCGAGCTTCACACCCGCCCCCCGCCCCGCGATGAGCGTGGGGCAGTTGTCGAGCGAGTGGCCCGTGCGGATGTTGCTGCCGTAGACGACGGTCGTATGGTCGAAAAGGGTCGAGCCGTCGGGCTCTTTCGTGTCTTTGAGCTTCTTGATCAGTCCGGCCAGGAGTTCGCTCTGTGCGAGGTCGCGCTTCCGCGACGACTCCACGACGTCGCCCGGCCGCCCATGATAGTGGCTCATCGTGTGGGCCTCCGTCTTGAGGCCCATGCTCGTGAGCAGCGTCGTCACGGGCTGCCGGTAGGTGAGCACGCGTGTGCTGTCGGTCTGGATCGCGGCCACGATGACGTCATACATCAGTGCGATCTCCTCGCGGCCCGCGAGGCCCGGTTTGGGTTCGTCGAGCGAGGGCTCCGGCCGTGGGGCACCGATCCACTTCTCGTCGCGGGAGAGCCGCGTCTCGAGGTCGCGGATGCCTTGCAGGTATTCATCGAGTTTGTCCTGATCGGTGGTGCCGAGGCTGCGGCCGAGATCGCGGGCGTTTTCCAGGGCGTTGTCGAGGATGCTTCGCCGCTGCCCGAGGAGGGCCTTCTGCTGTTCGAGCGGCGTCGTCTCCTTGGCAAACAGGCGATGGAACGCCTCGACGGGATTCCGCGGACCGCCCACTGGCTTGCCCCGCGAATCCCAGGAGAGTGAGAGCCCTGGGCCATGCCCAGATCCACCCGCCGCCTCGCCACAGTCGAGAGCCAGCGACTCGAACCGCGTATCGGTGCCCAGCGATCGGGCCGCCACCTGGTCGACCGAAACGCTATTGAAGAAGCTCTGCCCCGGCGCACCGTATTCGTTGGCCCCGGTGAGCCAGAACGTGCTGCCGTAGTGACCATTGCCCGTAAGTCGGTTCCAGAGTCCTTGAACGATGCTGAAGTCGGCCTTGTGCTTGGCGAGTGGTTCGAGCATCGCCGGCAGCCCATAGCCAGCCCCTGGCTCGCCGATCTTCGGATACCACTCATCTTCCGTCACGCCCCAGCCAAAGCCGAGGAACACGAGCCGCTTGGGTGGCGTCGCCCCGGCGGCGGCCGCCGCGCACCGGCGGAAGCCGAGCGACTCGAACGCGGGCAGCGCGATGACCGCCGTGCCGGTGGCGAGCACGTGACGGCGGGAGATACAGGTGGTGAGCGGCTTCATGGCGTCGATACTCCGGGGATGGTCACTTCGTGCGAAACGCCTTGCTCTGAACGAGCGAATGAATGAACGAACGCATTGCCAGGTCGTGGCTGCTGGCATCCTTCACGATCGCATCGACAAGCGGCTCGTCACCGAACCCACACGGCCGTCCAAGGGCATATTCGATGAGAGCGGCAGTCAATCCTCGGGCGAACTGTTCGGGACGTGCGGCGACAATCTCTCGCAGTTCGAAGAAGTCTTTGAAGGCCGGACCGCCGTGCAGGGCGCCGGCCGGATCGATCGTCCATGTCTTCTTTGTCTTCGGATCGGGCTTGCCATCGGCGTTGATCGCCATGGAACTATCGGTCGTCCGCCAACCGCCGACGGCGTCGAAATTTTCCAACCCGAATCCGATCGGGTCGATCTTGCGATGGCAGCTGGCGCACTGCGGCGCCTCTTGGTGGAGCACGACCCGCTCCCGAGCCGTGAGCGACTTGCCGGCGAGCCTTGACAACTGCGGTATGTTCGGTGGCGCCGGGGGCGGCGGGTCATTGAGAAGTTTCCGCAGCACCCAGGCGCCCCGCTCGACGGGGCTGGAGTGCTCGCCATTGCTTCCCATTGCATGGACCGCTGCCATGCCGAGCAGGCCGCCGCGTGGCGAATCCTTCGGCACGGCGACCTTGCGAAACGCGTCGCCGTGCACGCCCTCGAGGCCGTAGTAGTCGGCGAGCAGACCGTTGACGACGACGTAGTCGGCCTTGAGCAGATCGCTCACGCGGCCGTTGTTGGAAAGCAGCCAGGCAAACGTCTCGTAGACCTCGCGACGGGCAGCTTCCTTCGTGCTGTTGTCGAACTTCGGATAGAGCGCCGGGTCGAACTGAAAGAAGTCGAGCCGGTACATCGCCAGCCATTGCGACACGAACGGCTCCACGAACCCGGCCGACCGTGGGTCGTCGAGCAGGCGGTTTGTCTGGGCTTTAAGGACGGCCGGCTCCAGAATCTCGCCGCTCTTGGCCAGCCCGCGGAGCGTCGCGTCGGGCGGTGCGCCCCAGAGGAAGTACGACAGTCGCGTGGCGACCTCGAGCCCGTCGAGATCGCGGCGGCCGTCGTCGGGCCCCGGCTCCGCTCGATAGAGGAACCGCGGCGACGAGAGCACCGACACGAGCGTCTCCGTGAGCGACTCCTCGTGCTTCGCGGCCAGGCCCCGGCGGGCCGCGTAGATCGCCGCCAGCCGTTCCACCTCTCCCTTGGCGGGCTTCACGCCTCGGTAGGCCTCGGCGATGAACTGCTCGACCGCCCGCTTCGCCTTCTCTGGCGGGATCGCATCGGCGTTTTGGGTATCGAGCAGCGGTTGGAGGGCCGTGATGCCGGGCGGAACGTCGCTCGCGGCGGGAATCGCGCGTTCGATCTCGATCCAGTCGACCCAGATCGCCAGTTCGGGGCCGATGCCGTTGGCTTTCACGCCCTCGTCGAACAGTTTCCCGGCGAACACGCCGCTGCCCGTGCCGATCTCACGAAACGCGAACCGTCGTTTGGCAGGATCGGAGTCAGCATCCGTGAGCGTATACGGGATCTCAATCACCTTGGGAGCATCCATGGTGCCGGTGACGTGGTGCGCGCTGATGGCAGGCATGCGGTCACCGTAGTGGCGATGGCCGAACTCGATGAACCGCCGATCTGGGGCTGCCTCAGGCCGGGCGGCACAGCGAATGCGGATGATGTACTCGCCGGGCGGCCAGTCGGCCGGGATGTCGAGATTCAGCCGCGAGTTTGAGTTCGGCGCACGCGGGCCGGCGGGAACGGCGAGGTAGGCCCCGGTGTCGAGACCCGGCATCGAGAGGTAGTGCTCTTCATACGGAATGAACCGTTTCTCCTCCAGAATCGCGGTCAGGAACTGCGGGTTGTTGCCGCTCTTTGGGACGGCGTCGTCGGGGGCGGGCAGACCGACGAGCGACCGCCAATGAAACTTGAACTCTTCCTCGCTCTTGAGCGTCGGCCGGGTCTTCGCGACAAACGCAGCGTTCTCCGGACTGGCGACCGCCGCTTCGAGCTTCTTGAACCACTCCCGGGCAGCCTGCTGGTTTGTCTGCAGTTTTTCGTTGGCCTTCTTGAACGTGGCCAGCGTCGTTTCCGCCTCCTGACGGAACTGCTTCTTGACGTCGGCGGCCGCGTGCTTTTTGAACGCGATAGCGAGTGCGGCTCTGCCGATCGCTTCGTACTGTTCGAACTGGCTGGCGGTCATGAACAGGCTCGCGCCGACGGTGTCGAAGGCCAGCGGGCTCGCGTCGGCCGGCAGGTCGCTCACATCGACCTCCACCCCGAGCAGATCGCGAAGCGTGTTTTTGTATTCGCGACGGTTGAGCCGTCGCATCGCGATCCGGCCTCCCTGATCGGCGAGACTCTTGCGAGCGACGACCATCGTCTTGGCGAGTACGTCGAGGAAGTCGGCCTTGGCCGCCGCCTCCGGCTGGGGTTCGTCGGCGGGAGGCATCTCACCCGAGTTGAGCGCACCGAGCACCTTCTGCCACCGCTCGGCGGCTGCCACGCTGTCGAGCGCGAGCGGGAGATCGTCGATACGGAAGTTGGCCTCCGGCGTCTCCCCTGCATGGCATGCCATACAGTGGGCCGACAGAAACTCCTTGTGCCCCGCGTCGAGCACGGCCCGCGGCGGCGAGGCTGCGACCGCTCCGGTGCATGCGGCAAGCACGCACGCAAGGGAGGCGCAGGCGATGAGGGGGAGCCGTTGCATGGGCGGGGCGGCGAGGTGGTGACCGAGCAAGGCAATCTCGCTTCTTATTACATCGGCCGCCCACGCCGGCCACAACTGGCGTAAATACGTCCGATTCCTGCCGCTATGCGTCAGGCTGCAGCGTCAGACTGCAGCGTCAGCGTGCAAGGAATCGTCGCGTCTCCTGGCACAGGCCCGGGCTGCCGCTCTTGCCAAAGAGAACGCCATCTCTTCAAACCACAGCCCGCGAAAGAGTCCAGCAAAAGACTGCGATATGGTGCGCTGGAAGTTCGCGAAACGGTTCACTACAATACGATCTTATGAGAGGAAATACCTACATTTCAAGGGTTTTGGACGAGGAGATCCAGGTTCTTCTCAAAGCTGTTCCAGCCCTCGCCCTGGAGGGCCCCAAAGGGGTGGGGAAGACCGAGTCGGCAGCACGGCTCGCGTCGACCATTCGCCGGCTCGATGTTCCTGCCGAACTTTCCGTGGTCGCCGCCGACCCGAACCTCGCGCTCGAAGGGCTTCGCCCCGTGCTCATCGACGAGTGGCAGCGGTTCACGCCGATCTGGGATGCCATCAAACGAGCTGTTGACGACGGTGCCGAGTCGGGCAGTTACTTGCTCACCGGATCGGCGACGCCCGGGGACTCAGCGACGCACTCCGGCGCCGGAAGGATCGTGGCCATCCGCATGCGGCCGCTCTCCTTCTTTGAGCGGCAGCGGCAGACTCCCGCGGTCAGCCTTGCAACGCTGCTTGGTGGCGGACTCCCTGTTATCGGAGGACAAAGCGGCGTCTCCCTCCGCGACTACGTCGACGAGATCGTGCGATCCGGGTTTCCTGCGATCCGGACGCTCTCGGGCAGGCCCTTACGAGCGCAACTCGACGGCTACCTCGCACGGATTGTCGATGCCGACTTCGAAGAGATGGGCATGCGGGTCCGACGTCCGGAACTCGTCCGCCGCTGGCTCCGAGCCTATGCCGCGGCCACATCCACCACGACGTCGTATGAAACCATTCGCGATGCGGCCACGGGTGGCGAAGGCACCAAGCCCAGCAAGCGTACGACGATGCCATACCGCGACATCCTCGAACGACTCTGGATTCTCGATCCTGTACCGGCGTGGATTCCGAGCCGAAACCCGATCTCCAGGCTGTCGCATCCGCCGAAGCACCACCTCGCCGATCCGGCGCTGGCAGCGAGGCTCCTCGGGGCGACGGCCGAGACGCTCCTTGCCGGCGAGGAGACCGAGCAGCCGGGCAAGGGGCCGTTGGTTGGATCGCTCTTTGAATCGCTGGCCACGCTGTCCGTCCGTGTGTACGCCCAGGCAGCCGAGGCCCGCGTTGGGCACCTGCGCACCTTTAGCGGCGAGCGGGAAATCGATCTCATCGTCGAGCGGGCAGATGGGAGGGTGCTCGCCGTCGAAGTGAAGCTCGGCGGCACGGTTGACGACGCCGACGTGAAGCATCTCCTCTGGCTGAAAAGAGAACAGCAGGAAAATGTTGTCGACATGGTGGTGCTCTCCACTGGCCCGAGGGCCTACCGCCGCCCCGACGGAGTCGCCGTCATCCCGCTTGCTCTCCTCGGACCATGAATGCCAGGGATGTGGCCACACCGCTGAACGGATAGACCCGCAGGCACCAATTACGGGCTGGGGGATGCCTTTCGCCACGCGGCGATGAAGGCCTCGGCAGCGCGGCGAACGTCGGGTGGCGTCATGCCGGGCTTGTAGACCGCCGATCCCAGGCCGAAGCCTGTGGCACCGGCGGCCACATACGATGCCATTGAGTCGGGCGTGATGCCCCCGACCGGTACCAGCGGCATGCCCTTGGGCAGCACGGCCCGCCAGGCTTTTACAACCACCGGCGTGAGTTGCTCGGCCGGGAAGAGTTTCAGAAAGTCGGCGCCCGCCTCGATCGCCGCGAAGGCCTCCGTCGGCGTGGCGACGCCCGGGCCGCTCATCAGGCCGGCCTGCTTCGCGGCCCCGATCAACTGCGGGCTCATGTGGGGAGACACGATCAACCGACCGCCGACGGCTGCCACCCCGGCCACCTCGGCGGCAGAGCGAACCGTGCCGGCCCCAACGGTAGCGCGATCGCCAACAGCGGCAGCCAGGCGGCGGATGCTCTCGATC
>CANHCU010000143.1 GCA_947459185.1 Planctomycetaceae bacterium
ACAACTCGGAACTGATCATCCTGGCCGCCCGCCCGAGTATGGGGAAAACCGCCTTTGCGATGAACATCGCCGAGAACGTGGCGATCGGCGCCAAGCAGCCTGCCCTGTTCGTGAGCCTCGAAATGGCCTGCCTCGAACTGGCGGATCGCTTGCTCTGCTCGGCGGCGCAGGTCAACGGCCATCGGCTCCGCAACGGCACGATCTCGCAAGAAGACCGTCGGCGACTGGTACAGAAGTCGGCCGAGATCAGCTCGTCGCCGCTCTATATCGACGACACTCCGGGCCGCACCCTCACCGAGATTGCCGCGGTGGCCCGGCGGCTGAAGCGGAAGCAGGGGCTGTCGCTGATCGTGATCGACTATCTCCAGCTCATCGAACCCGACAATCCTCGGGATCCGCGACAGGAACAAGTGGCGAAGATCGCCCGCCGCCTCAAAACGATGTCACGCGAACTCGACGTGCCGGTGCTCTGCCTGGCACAGCTCAACCGGCAGGCGGAAGTGTCGCGGGACAACCGTCCGCGGCTCAACCACCTGCGTGAATCGGGCGCTATCGAGCAGGACGCAGACGTCGTGATGTTTGTGCACCGCGAGGAGTATTACCAGACGACCGACGAGGATCGGGAGCGGGTCAAGGGGCAGGCGGAGATCATCATCGCCAAACAGCGAAACGGCCCCATCGGCGACATCAAGCTGCTCTGGCAGCACGACTTCACCCGGTTCGTGAACCTCGAACACAGGCCATACGACGAGTTCGAACAGTTCTCGTCTTTCTAGCCTCCGCTCACTTCCGTCGGGCGGCGGAGCGGTCGGTGCCGGGGAGCACGTCGAGCTCCAGACCGTCGTTCTCACCGCGTTCCAATCGTTCCCACGCGATTGCCCCCATGGCTGCGTTGTCGGTGCAGAGCGACCGCGGTGGGATGAGCACATCCACGCCGCGACGGCGTCCGAGCCGCTCCACCGACTCCCGCAGGAGGGTATTCGCCGTTACGCCGCCGCCGATCGCCAGCACGTTGCAGCCGGTGCGATCGAGCGCGAGGGAAAGCTTTGCCAGGATCGAGTCGATGGCGGCCTGCTGGAACGACGCAGCAAGATCGGCCAGTGCCTTTCCCTGCGGGATGGGCACATCGGCGCGCGAACCCGGCGGCCGCACCAGATAGCGGAGCGCGGTCTTCAGGCCGCTGAAGCTGAGATCGAGCCGCTCGTGGTCGTTCGCCAGCGGCCGCGGCAGCCGATGCGCCTTCGGATTGCCCCCCACTGCGGCCGCCTCGATCTGCGGTCCTCCCGGATAGCCGAGACCGAGCACGCTCGCCGCTTTGTCGAAGGCCTCGCCGGCCGCGTCGTCGATCGTGCCGCCCAGCCGCTCCAGATCGGTCGGCCCGCGAACGAGAAACAGCGACGTGTGGCCGCCGCTGGCGACGAGCCCGACGCACGGGTAGCGCATCCGCTCGCCGTGGGCGAGCCGGCAGGCGTAGAGATGCGCCGCGACGTGGTCGTAGCCGACGATGGGGATGCCAAGCGCCGCTGCGATCGCCTTGCCGGCGGACAGGCCCACCAACAGCGAGCCCACGAGTCCGGGCCTGACGGCGACCGCCACGGCGACGAGGTCGGCACGGGTGACGCCGGCCCTCGCAATCGCCTCGTCGATCACCGGGATGATCCGTTCGACGTGGGCGCGGGAGGCCACCTCCGGTACGACGCCCCGCCACTTCGCATGGAGCAGTTCCTGGCTGGCCACGATACTCGACAGCACGCTGCGATCACGCGTGATGATCGCGGCGGCAGTCTCGTCGCAGGTGGTTTCGATCGCAAGCAGGGGCATAAGGCTATCGACGGCGCTCTGAGAGAGGGCGAGACGACTTGGCAAACCAAATGGCGTAGGCGAGGGGGTCGGCAAACACTCGAGGAGCTTTGGGCCGCCGCGGCCCACGCGACGAGACTTTTGCCGCCCCCGAAGCCGGCGTGAGCACCGATGGGCTGCGACTAAAAGTCATACCACATGCCAACGCCGTAGCGGTTCTGGTTGGCAAACGGGAACTCAAACTGCGGATCGGAGCCGTAGAGATATTCGAAGCCGATGCGGAAGAGCTTCTCGCTGCGTCGGCCTCGCCACGCCCAGCCCGTCTGCACGCAGACGTTCCCGCCCCAGTCGAGTTCCTGCCGTGAAATGCCGTTGATGGCGAAGAACGGCGCGCCGTGGATGCCGGTGGGTCGAGCCTGGATCAACTCCGTACCGTATTGGAATTCCCAGGGCTCAGAGCCACCCGCGTTGAAGAACGCGTAGCCAACCTCGCCGTAGAGCCGCAGCCAGTCGAACAGGTAGTAGGAGTTGCCCCAGACGATACAGTCGCGGACGTAATTGACTCGCTCATAGTCCGGGTGTTTCAGCATCGCCTCGTCGCCGAGGTGGGCGCTGTTGTGGTAGTACGCCAGCTTCGTCTGCCAGCGGCCGATGCCGTAGACGAGCGGAATGCCGAACCGGTAGTCGGCGCTGCGGAGGTCCCGATCTTCCTGCGGGTCGAGCCGCACGAATGCCGCGCCTTCGATCTGCACCTCGAAGCCCTGCGGGTGCAGCACGGGATCAGAACCGAATCGCAGGATCGACGCCCGGCCGCCGAGTGTCGTATCCCACATCGTGCCGTTGGGCGTGCCGGGGTTCAGCGGATCGTTCCCAGTGTCGCGATACACCGAGGTACCGATCCGTGATTCCTTCGGTCCGGCGAGGTAACTCGTGTAGATCAGATTGCTGGGCATGATCTGCCAGAACCATGGCCGCGCCGCCCACAGATCGTCGAAGCCTTCGGGGAATCCGCCGCCGGGCACCGTGCATTCATCTGGGCAGCATGGCGCCGCTTCGTAGGGCATGTCGAGCACGACCGGCCCGCGCGGCTGCGTGGGCGGCAGCGCCTGCAGCGGTGGCAGACTGCCTGGCTCGGTGATCGGAGCCGACTCCTGCAGCGGCGTTGGGATCGGGTAGCTTCCGGGTGAGTCCACTCGCTCTGCTGTCCAGGTTAACTCGGCCGCAGCGACCATTCCGCCCATGAACAGGGCCAACGCGACGGTAACGAGGAGCACGGACGAGCGACGGCCCGCTGCGTCGCCGCACGACGGCAGGCTCACGGAGACTCGTGTCGTGGGCAGTGCGGTGACCAGCATGAACACCATCGGTGAAACGAGCAACTCGGCCAGCACAACGCCGCAACGAGCGGCGGGTTGCGGATCATGACCACCGCTGCAACACTCTACGGTTCTGCGATTGATGGCCCCATATTGATCGGCTTCGCGAAGCTCCCTCCGCCAGCGAAGGAATGGTTTCGGAAGACATCGACCGGCCGCGATCGTGGGCAGGCATGTCGCCGGGGAAACCGGCGCAATCCTGCGAACTTTCGAAGTCCCCATTCACCGCCCTTTCACACCACAACCGCCATGACGCAGCCACAGCCAACCTCCCAGAATGAACCGACCGATGCCGAAGGCACAGCCGCTGCGTTGGGTCGCATTCCCAGTGGTCTGTTCGTGGTGACATGGCGTGCACAGGAGAACGACGCCGACGCAACCGACCGGGCCATGCTCGCAAGCTGGATCATGCAGGGCGGCTTCGTGCCGCCGCTGATCACGATCGCGGTGGGCACATCGCGGGATCTCCTGGCCGCGATCGATCAGTGCACGCCATTCGTCGTCAATGTGCTCGGCGAATCGCAACGGTCACTCGTGGGGCGGTTTGGTAAGCCCGCGGCCCCGGGCGAGGATCCCTTCGCCGGACTGGCAGTGGACCGCAGCCCGTCCGGCACGGCCCTGATCCCAGATGCGATTGCCTGGCTCGAATGCCAGGCCGTGACACAGGCCGGCGGAGGCGGCGGCCAGATGGGCGACCATGTGATCATCCTGGCCCGAGTCCTCGCCGCTGGCGCCGGTCCCGAGCAGGCACCACTGGTGCATGTCCGACGAAATGGACTACGCTATTGAGGTTTTCAGGACCGCATTCCTAAACGCCACTAATAATATAACGCGCATGCGAAACCGCTCATTGATGATTCGGCGACGTGACTGCGTCACGCTTTTTCTGTGCGGCTGTCTGGCCCTCGCGGGCTGCTCCGATCAGCGGACCACCAATACGTCTGCAACGACGGCTGGCACCATTTCGGGATCCGGCAGTGGAGCGTCCGGACCCAAGCGTCTGATCTTCATCACCAATGGCGACGATCCCTTCTGGGATGCCTGCAATGCCGGTCTGATCGAGGGCGCGAAGCAATTCGGCATCGAGTCGCAGGGGCTGCGAGTCGTGATGGAGAAGAACAACGCCTCGGCGCAGGGGCAGATCGAAAAGCTGCGGCAACTCGCCAGCCAGTCCGACGTGGCCGGCGTGGCAATCTCGGTCATCCAGGCGGAAAATGCCGCGATCGTCGAGGAGATGAAGAACCTCGCCGCCAAGGGGGTGAAGGTGATCACGGTCGACAGCGACGTGAACCGCACCACATTCCGTGACGCACGGCCCTTCTACATCGGCACCGACAACATCGAGGGGGGACGCCTGCTCGGCACAGCGGCCAAGACGCTTCTCGAGAGCCGTGGCAAGACCGCCGGTAAGTACGTGCAGTTTGCAGGTTTCACCGACAACGACAACGCGCGGGCGCGGATGAACGGCTTCAAGGAGTCGATCGGCAGTGGGTTCACCGAGGCCGACCGCATGAGCGACGAGATGGATCTCTCCAAGGCTCGCGACAACGTCCGCACAGCCTTGGTCAACCATCCAGACGTCGTGGCGCTGGTCGGCATCTGGGCCTACAACGCTCCGGCCATCGCCGAGGTAACGCACGAACGCGGCGTCCGTGATCGCCTGACGGTCGTCACGTTCGATGCCCAGGCAGCGGCCTTGAACCATATGGCCGACGGCAAAATCGACGCGATGGTAGTGCAGAATCCGTTCGAGATGGGAATCCAGACTGTCCGCCTGCTCAAGGCCATGCTCGGAGCTGACGAAGCGACCATCAAAGAGATGTTTCCGCGGCAAGGCGAACCAGACGGTGACATCTACACGACGGGCCTGCGCCTGATCGTGCCTTCCGACGCAAGTCCGCTCGGCAGCGAAAAGCTGAACACGAAGAACGTCGAGGTGCTGCCTCTGCCGGCATTCCGCGAGTGGCTGGCCAAGTATGGCCTGTCGAGTTCCTGACGCCGGCCAACGATCGCTATCCAGAGCCCCAGCCATGTCGCATTCGCACTCGTCGCACAAGCCGGTGTTCCTTCTCCGTCCAGCTGAGTGGGCTCTGGTCGCCGCGATCGCGATCGCCATCGCGTTGACAGCCTTGGTGGATGCCAACCACAGCTACTGGTTTCAACCGCTCGACAGCCTCCGCGACATCGCCCGCAACACGGCTCTGCTCGGCATCTTTGCCCTTGGCGCCACCGTGGTGATCATCGCCGGCGGCATCGACCTCTCGGCAGGCTCGATGATCGCGCTCTCGGGAACCGTCTGTGCCACGACGATGCTCGCGCTCGCCCCTGCCCAGATGATGGGCTTCAAACCGGTCGGAGCGGTGGCCGTGGCGGCCGGCTGCCTCGCGAGCCTGCTGGTCGGGTTCCTCGTGGGCACGCTTCATGCCTGGCTGATCACCGCCGTCCGCCTGCCCCCGTTCATCGCCACGCTGGCCACGCTCGTGGGTCTGCGGAGCTTCGCGCGGGCCCTTTGCGAGAGCACCACGGCGGCGTTCACTCCCACGAAGAGCGCGCTCATCAACATCTCCGATCCCTTCTTCAAGACGGTCCGCGACAACGTCTGGATTCCGGTCGCCGTGTTCGGGGTGCTCGCGATCGTGACCTGGCTGCTCCTCACGCGGACGGTGCTTGGCCGGCACATCCACGCTCTCGGGGGCAACGAGCAGGCCGCGCGGCTCGCCGGCATCCGCACCGCAAACGTCAAATGGTTCGCCTACTGCTTCGGTGCGATGACGGCGGCCTTGGCGGGTCTGTTCTACATGGCCAACGAATCGGTGGCGGCACCGGTGAATCAGGGCCGCGGCCACGAACTCAATGCCATCGCCGCGGCAGTGGTGGGCGGCTGCTCGCTGGCGGGCGGCGTGGGCACGGTACCAGGAACGGTGCTCGGCACGATCTTCCTACGGGTCGTGATCGACGCGGTGTCGAAGATCATCAAGACAGGCGCCGACGTCTACGAGGGGCTGATCGTCGGCATCGTGGTGGTGATCGCCGTCACGCTGGCCCAGGTGGGGCAGTTCGCCAAGGGCGGCCGAGGTCTCCTGCCGGGCGCCCTGGGACTGTGTGCCATTCCCACGCTGGCGGTGTTGTGCGGTGCCATCGTGTCGATGACCGCCGGAGGCCGCATTGGCATTGCCGCCGGCGTCGGCGCAGCCATTTTTCTGTCCCTGCTGCGGACGTGGGAATCGCGGCGGTCCGCCTGATGGCGCGAGGGCGGGCATGAGCGTATCCATAGGCACGAAGGCCGCCGACCACGCCGACGCCCCAGCCGTCGTGATGCGAGGCATCACGAAGCGATTTCCGGGTGTCGTGGCACTCGCTGACGTCACGCTCGAAGTTCGCCGTGGCGAACTCCACGCCATCTGCGGCGAGAACGGAGCCGGCAAGAGCACGCTCATGAAGATCCTCTCGGGCGTCTACCAGCCCGACGAGGGAACGCTCGAGATCGGCGGTGTGCCCGCGCGATTCACGGGCACGCGGGATGCGGAGAAGGCCGGCATCGCGATCATCCATCAGGAATTGGCGCTCGTGGAGGACCTCTCCGTGGCTGCCAATGTGTTTCTTGGCCGCGAAAAACGCACCGCCCTCGGGCTCCTCGACGACCGCAGCATGCACGACGAATGCGGCCGATTGCTCGAATCGCTCGAGTGCCCGGTGTCGCCGGCCACGCGGACGGGCGGCCTGCGGGTTGGGGACCAGCAGCTAGTCGAGATCGCCAAGGCGCTGTCGCTGGACGCATCGATCGTGGTGATGGACGAGCCCACCAGCGCCCTCACCGAGTCGGAATCGGCGAGACTCGAACGCACTATCAAGCGGCTGCTGGCTGCCGGCACCACGATCCTCTACATCTCGCACAAGATGGACGAAGTGTTCCGGCTGGCAGACCGGATCACTGTGCTCCGCGACGGCCGGCATGTCCGCACGGTGAACCGGGTCGACACAAGCCCACGCCAGATCACCAGCTGGATGGTGGGACGCGAACTGGCCGACCATGAGTTCCGCCAGGCTCGCACCCGGGGGCCGACGTTGCTGGAGGTTCGCGGGCTCACCCTCCCCTGGCCGGATCACCCGCGGGGCTACCGTCTCTCGAACGTGTCGTTCGACCTGCATGCCGGCGAGATCCTGGGCGTGGCCGGTCTGATGGGCGCCGGGCGCACGGAGCTCTTGGAGACGATCTTCGGCGCCGGCGAGCCGACCTGGACCGGCGAGATCCGGCTGGATGGGAAGCCGGTTCGTTTTCACCATCCACGGGAGGCCTGCGACGCCCGGATCGCGATGGTGACGGAGGACCGCAAGCGGCTCGGGCTGTTTCCCGATCTTGACGTCGCCGGCAACGTGAGCCTCTGCAGCCTCTCCGAGGCCCTTCGAGGCGGCTTCCTCTCGCGGCGGCGTGAGGAAGACCTCGTCGCCGGTCCGATTCGCGACACGGGCGTCAAGACGCCAGGGCCCCATGCCGCCATCACGGGTCTTTCCGGCGGCAACCAGCAGAAGTGCATCATCGGCCGCTGGCTGCTGACGAAACCGGCGATCCTGCTGCTCGACGACCCCACGCGGGGCATCGACGTGGGTGCGAAGGCTGAGCTCTACGCCCTCATCGACCGGCTCTGCCGCGAGGGGCTCGGCGTGATTCTGACATCGAGCGAGCTGCCGGAACTGCTCACGCTCGCCGACCGGATCATCGTGCTCGCCGAGGGCCGACTGACGGCCGAATTTGCGCGGGCCGAAGCGACCGAGCAGAAGATCATCGAAGCCGCAACCGGCGGTTAAGAAGTTCGGCCCGTGGCCACGAGTTTTTAACTTGTGGCATCGATGCCGGGGGCACGGACAAGTTAAAAACTTGCCGCCACGGAGGACAGCACACTCCGTGCCACGAAAATCGCTCCCGTCCCCATTTTTATGGAACCGCGACGACTTCGCCGCCTGCCCGGCTGGTCAGCGATTGCAGCAGGTCAACCGCGATGTCCTCAGACACGGGCCGCACGCCGCCGTCACCCGAGAGCACCTGGAACACGCGTCCCGGCAGCCGCGACCGCGGCTTGAGCGACGTCTCCAGCGGTGATGACCCCGCGCCTGCGCCCAGGCCCGTGAAGCGGCCGACGTCAGACACGTAGGGCCAGGAGTAGCGGGGCTGCGTCCATGT
>CANHCU010000144.1 GCA_947459185.1 Planctomycetaceae bacterium
CCGGCGGGCTGATCGGCACCGTCGGAGGCATCTTCACGGCGCTCCTGATCCAGTTCGCCAGCCAGCCTCTCCTGGGCCACCCGATCCGGGCGTCGCTGCGGCCGTCGGTGGTGGCCGTCAACCTGATCGCGGCGGTGGCCGTCACGGCGCTGGCGGCCTGGATCCCAGCCCGGCGGGCCGTCCGCCTCGACCTGCTCGAGTCGATCGCAGCGGACTGACAATGAGCCGAGCGTTCCTGCGGGGGGTGGCTGTCGCGGTCGGGAAGACTTTGCGGTCGTTCGAGCGTGCGGCCGGTACGGGTTGTATGGGCCGATGCAGTCGTGCCCACGCGTGCGGTTCTACGGGTCGATCCAATTCCACGGGGTGGTCCTTTCCGGGGTCGGTCGACACCCTTGAAACCGGGTCGTTCAGCGGAGCCGTGTCATGCAGAAGCTGCTACGGGGAATCGTGCTTGCGGTGTCGGCCACGGTGGCCGCCCTGCCCTGCGGGCTGGCTGACGAAGTCGGCCAGGACGAGATCGGCCTCGACGAGCAACTGTTCTCGAGCGGTGCGTCTGATGCCCACAGCGAGGCCTGCGAGGATCAGGTGGCCGGATGCTGCGGCGGCCTCGATGCCGATCATCAGGCGCGTCGGTTCTACATCACCGGCATCATCGGCGCGTCGTTTGGCACGCTGCAGAGTGGCGGCGTCAATAACGAGGGGAATTTCCCCAACACTGGCCGGGCCACTGACAGCCTGCTGACGGCCGGTGCCGCCATCGGCACGGCGTTCGACCGCGAAAACGGCCTGCTGCGACTGGAGGTCGAGGGCCGCGGACGCGACGCCCTGCAGGGCAGCACCAACAGCTTCGAGCCACCGACGCCCACCTTCTTCTATTCCGTCCGTGCCAGCGACGGCTGGTCTGTGATGACCAACGCGTGGCGGGATTGGTACCTAACCGAACGCCTGGGCTTCTACACTGGTGGCGGCATCGGGGCCGGCGGCTACCGGCTCTCCGTCGATGACAGCGTGGTGTCGGGCTACGGCCATGTCGGCGGATTCGCCTGGCAGGCAGGCACCGGCACGACCTATCGGATCACGAACCGGACGACGATCGACCTGGGCTACCGATTCTTCGACACGGTGTCGGACTCGTTGCCGCTGACCCTTGGCGGCCCGGGGGGACCTCCGGCCGGCAGCTACGTATCGAACTTCTACGCGAGCGAACTGCTCCTCTCGGTTCGAATCTACGAGCCCTTTCGCAGCCGCACCGTTCGCTAGGTGGCAGACGGGAGTGTCTGTCCGGGCCGGCTCCTGAAAAGGCGGCGATCAGGCCGCCTTTTTTCGCCGGGGCCGCCGGCCGCATAGGCTCTCTCGACGCATGGAACGGTGGCGTTGTTTTCCGGTTTCAGGTTTTCACGAACCTGCGGAGCAGTTGCGCCATGCAGACTCAGGCCCAAATCTCATTCGACGACATCCCGATCGACGAGGCCGTCCGCGACGAGGCACTCGAGCACATCGACCAGCTCGAGAACACCTACGGTCGGATCACAGGCTGCCACGTCGTCATCGCCCAGCCCCACCGGCACCACCGCGAGGGCCGGCTTTATTCAGTCCGCGTCGATGTCCGCGTGCCCGGCGGTGAGATCATCGTCAACCGTGAGCATCATCTCGACCATGCCAACGAAGATGTGTTCGTGGCGCTTCGCGATTCCTTCGCAGCGGCGCGGCGGCAGCTCGAGGATCACGTGCGTCGCCGGCGGGGAGGTGAAAAGATGCACCACGCCTTCCTCCGTGAATCGACTGACGGGGAGGGCTCGACATGACACTCACGCATGCGACTGTGGCCTTCGATGTCGCCATTCCCGCCACGGATCTCGACGGAGCGGCGATCGGACTGCCGGGGCGTCTCGCGTTGCCCGAATCGGGCATCGGCCTCGTACTCTTCGCGCACGGCAGCGGCTCGAGCCGCTTCAGTCCGCGGAACATGTTCGTCGCTTCGGTGCTCCATGAAGCATGGATCGGCACGCTTCTGTTCGACCTGCTTACGCCGCAGGAGGAAATCGACCGGACCAACGTGTTCGATATCCGCCTGCTCGCCGATCGGCTGATGGCGGCGATGCGGTTCGTCGCGCAGCACGAGCAGATGCGGCATCTTCCGATCGGACTCTTCGGGGCCAGCACCGGTGCCGCAGCGGCCCTCGTCGCGGCGGCCGAGGAGCCGGGGGTGGCGGTGGTCGTGTCGCGAGGCGGTCGGCCGGATCTCGCCGGGCCGGCCCTCGCGCAGGTGCATGCGCCGACGCTCCTCATCGTCGGTGGCAACGACGTGGAGGTGCTGCTGCTCAACCGGCAGGCGCTGGCTGCCCTGCCCTGCGAGAAGCGGCTGGCGATCGTTCCGGGCGCGACGCATCTCTTCGAGGAGCCGGGTGCCCTCGAGGAGGCGGCCCGGGTCGCGGCGGAGTGGTGTGCGAGGCATCTGGGAGCAGCAACGGGAACACGAATAACCGGAGGGTGAACACCATGATCGACCACGGGATTTTTTATGATCGAGAGGAAGCGGGCTGGATGCTGGTGGAGCGACTGCGTGGCACGTTCTCGGAGAGGCCGTTGGTGCTCGCAATCCCGCGGGGCGGTGTCGAGATCGGGGCGGTGATCGCTCGCGGCCTGACCGCAGAACTCGATGTCGTGCTCTCCCGAAAGCTTCGGGCCCCTCACCAGCCCGAACTGGCTCTCGGCGCTGTTTCCGAGAGCGGCGAGGTCTATCTCAACCACTTCGCCAGCGCCCTGACCGACGTGGGCGACGCCTCCATCGAGGCCGAAAGGCAACAGCAGATTGTGGAGATCGCGCGCCGCCGGAAGATGTATAGGGCCGTGCGGCCGCAGGCCCCGATCGCCGGCCGAACGGTCATTCTCACCGACGACGGCATCGCGACCGGTGCCACCATGATCGCCAGCCTCCGCACAGTGCGGGCTGCCGGCGCGAAGCAGATCGTCGTAGCGGTGCCAGTGGCCGCGTCCGACCAGATCAACGCCATCCGGCCGCTCTGCGACCGGGTGGAGTGCCTGCTCGAGCCGACGGCCTTCTGGGCGATCGGCCAGTTCTATCGGCACTTTGAGCAGGTGCCGGACGATCGCGTCGTGGAACTGCTCCGCGAGCACGGCCAGCCGAAGACCAGGTGGGAGACGGCCGCGGTCGGTGCGGCCGGCTGAGACGTTCGTGATGCTGTTACATCGCTTCGCCGGTCTCGACGGCCAGACGGTCTTCGTACACCTGCGCGAGCACCAGGCTGCCGATGGTCACAACCTTCTCTCCGGGCTGCAGCCCCTTGGAGATGATGACGAAGTCGCTGAACTCATGAAGGAGTTCGACAGGACGGCGTTCGAAACGCTCCGGCACGTCGGGTCGCTGCACGAAGACGAAGCTCTTGCCCGCCACGGTGACAACACCGCGTCGTGGCATCCCAGTGGCGCCCGGTTCGGGAGGACACATCACGAACACGCGGACGAGCTGGTCGCTCTTGAAGTGGCCGTCGTGGTTGGGGATTGTATCGTCAGCTTCTCGTGAGGATGCGGGGCCGGCTGGCCGATGGAAACCGGCCGATGGAAATGCGGCCGTCAGCCCTTGATCACGCCCAGTGGTCTGAGCCGTGCGACCTTCAGGGAGAGCCCGGCCCGATGGACAACTTCCACCACGATGTCAACATCCTTGTAGGCCTGCGGCTGCTCCTCGGCGAGGCCCTCGCGGCTGCGGCAGCGGGCGACGACACCGCCCCGCAGAAGTTCCTCCTGGATGTTCCGGCGCCGTGCGGCCTTGGTGGCGGCGGTGCGGCTCAGGCAGCGGCCGGCGCCGTGGCAGGTGGTGCCGAAGGAGCGTTCCATCGATCGCGGGCCGCCGCGAAGCACCCAACTCGCCCGCCCCATATCGCCGGGAATGATCACCGGCTGGCCCACGGCTCGGTAGCGTTCGGGGATGTCGTGGTGGCCGGCGGGAAAGGCCCGCGTTGCCCCCTTGCGATGCACGCAGACGTCCTTCCTTGTGTCGCCCACCTGGTGCCGTTCGAGCTTCGCGATGTTGTGGGCCACGTCATAGAGAAGTTCCATGCCAAGCGAGTGCCACGGTTTTTTGAGCACCTGGGCAAACACCTCGCGGACCTGCCACATGAGCAGCTGTCGATTGCAGAAGGCGTAGTTGGCGGCGGCCCTCATGCCGCCGAGATAGTGCTGGCCCTCCGGGCTCTCGACGGGCGCACAGACCAGCTGCCGGTCGGGAAGGCTCATACCGTATTTCGCCGGCGCGTCGCGGAGGGCCCGCAGCGAGTCGTCGCAGACCTGATAGCCCAGGCCGCGGGAGCCTGAGTGGATGAGCACGCAGATCTGTCCGGCATGCAGGCCGAAGGCCGAGGCGGCGGCTGGGTCTTCCACGCGATCAACCACCTGCACCTCGATAAAGTGGTTGCCGGCCCCCACGGTGCCGCACTGATCGCTGCCGCGGGCGAGCGCCCGGTCGCTGACGAATTCGGGGCGTGCGTCGGCAATGCAGCCCTCAGCCTCGGCGAGGGCGACGTCGTCATCGGTGGCCAGGCCGCGGGCTTTCAGGAACGGAACGCCCTCCTGCATGAGCATGCGGAGTTCGGCGGGGGAGAAAACATGGCTGCCCCCCTGCCCTACGCCGACGGGCACGTCTTGCAGGAGTTGATTGACGAGCCTCACGAGCACGGGCTCGATGTCGGCGAGACTGAGGTTCGTTCGCATGAGGCGGACGCCGCAGTTGATGTCGTAGCCCACGCCGCCGGGCGAGACGACGCCGCCCACCGCGGGGTCGGTGGCACAGACGCCGCCGATGCAGAAGCCGTAGCCCCAGTGGATGTCGGGCATGGCGAGGCTGGCCGTCTGGATGCCGGGCAGGAAGGCGACGTTGGCCACCTGCTCGACCGCCCGGTCGCTTCGCAGCTGTGGAATCAGCCGCTCGTCGGCAAAGATCAGCCCGTCAACGAGCATGCCCGGCCGGGAGGACTTCGGGATCCGCCAGGTGCATTCGTCCACCGGCTCGAGCGGACCGGCGAAGCCACGGTCGGGTGGAGTGTCGCGGATTGTGTCGGCCATGGGTGAGGTTTTTGAGAGCGCTGGGGAGCGAGGTAATCATATGTCAACGATCAGCGTGGCCTCCCAGCCGCCGGCAGTTTGAACCACAGACAGTTCATGCTGGGTGATCGCCTTGATCTCGTGGGCCAGCGTGTGCCGGGCTGGGTCGTAGGGCTCGCCGTGGGCGGTGGCGTGGAGTCCGGTAGCGTCGATCGACACGTCAAATCCGCAGAAGAGCATGCGGCGGAGTTCGAAGGCGGCGTGCAGTTCACTGATCCAGTCGAAGAGCAGCCAGGTGGGGTCGGTGCCGGCCACGTCGAATCGCTCAGTGTGGTCGTGCCGGGGCCGAATCTGGGCGAGGTCGCCGGCGATGATCTCGAACAGGCCGCGGGCGGCGTCGGCCATCAGCCGTTCCAGCGTCGGCGCGGTCGCCCGCAGCCCCAGGTCGGCGGTGTGTTCGAAGATCTCGTGCATGCGGGTGGGTCGCGTGAGGGAGCAGGTGTCCGCGAGAGCAGTTCTTGGAGAGCACGTCGCGAATCATACGAGGGAACTCCGGGTTCTGTCCGACATCGCCACCCACCACAGCCCCCCCGTAATTGCTATAATTCCCCGCACGCATTTTCACGAAGCCTTAGGGACATCTCCATGCGAAGCCCACTGCGATCCCATCTGACACATCTTCTGTGTGCATCCATACTGCTGGGATCCATGGCCGGCCACTTGGTCGCCGCCGAACCCGCGCCGCCGCGGGCGGGCATGACGCAGCCCAGAAGCGGCACGACCAACCAATTCGGCTCCGGGACGATCACGCATCGTTCCGATGGTACGAGCAGTCAGACACGGCCCTTTGGCTCGGGTTCCATCACGACGGAGCGGGGCCGCGACGGGAAGACCGTCACGGGCAACACGCAGAAGTTTGGCAGCGGCACGATCACCCGCTGGTCTGACGGCACCACCACCGAGACCCGGCCGTTTGGTTCCGGCACGCTCACCACGGAGCGTGGCCGTAATGGCCAGACGGTGACTGGCCACACGCAGAAATTCGGATCGGGCACGATCACGAATAGGTCCGATGGTTCGAGCAGCAGGAGCCAGCCGTTCGGCAGCGGCACGCTCCAGCGGGATCAACCCGGGCGAAACTCGAGCAGCGGTCGTAAATAAAATTTTTCTCGTGAGTCCCACGATTCGTGCCGCAACCGAGTCCGCTACGTTTGCCTTCGCCTTGTCGGCTTTGGCGACCTTCGTGCTCTACACGTACGTTTTTAGTGTGCATGCTGGCGATGCCGTGGCGCGTTCGGGTGCATTGGGTCTGATCTCATTCGCCACCGTCTTCCTTACGGTTTCAGCGACGGTACGGAGTCGGCTTTCACGCAAGAAACCTGTGTTGGGCGCGAAACGCGGGGCAGTCATTGCGATTATGACAGTCGTTGTTGTTGCTTTCGCACATACGTGCTTCACTTTCGGCTCAGCCGGCTTCATGTACAGCCTCCTATGCCAAGTGGGCTACGCTTGCCTGGTTGGCGGCGGGCCTGCTGCCGTCGCGGGTGCCATTGTTGGGCGGTCAATTGAAAACAGGGTTTTCATTGCACGTGGCACCTAACGGGGCCGGATTCAGCCCCCGAAAAAGTCACGCAAAAAGGCACGCAGCAAGCAACTGGCCTGCCCCCTTTCAACGGCACCGCGTCCAGAAAGAGAATCTGGGGGGGTGGAGCAAACCAAGGGGGGCAGCTCAATCGCCATCCAGCAGCAGGTTGTCTTCCAAGTCGTTCACCTGTCGCTTGGTCAGTGTGAACCGGAAGCGCTCTGGGGTGCTCATCTTTTTAGCGGGGCCTGAGTGACGAAGGACTCATTCCTTCCGAACTGCTGTCTGCTCGGATGAGCTCCTGGAGGACATGCATCGGCTCTCGTTCGTCTTCGATGGCTTCGCAGAATATTTCTTTGATCTCGCTGTCGGACAAGTCGATGTCGGTGTCCCTGCGAATTGCAAGCATCAAGATATTCTCTTCGCTGTAGCCGAAGTCGCCCGCCAACCAAGCCTTGATGGCTCCAAGAGCATCAAGGGTCTCCAGCCGATCAAAAGGATCTTTATCTTTTGGTTTCATGACCGCTCCTCCCGTGTGCCCTTACCTGAATCCGAAGCGGGCTATTCGAAGCCCTAATACGTGCTGCCGATGAGCCGGAGAATCTTTCGGGCGAGACTGGCACCGCCAACTATCCGGCCATCGGTGTAGTCGTCGAGACCAAAACCGCCTTTTGTGCCCCGCTCCACCTGCTGCGAGATCGCTGCCCGGCACATCTGCGTGATAGCCTCGATCTTCTTCATATTTCTATCTGTTGTGATCATGTCAGCTCCTGCGTAAGGCATGGGGCGACAACACCTTTTCGATAAGATGTGAAGGCGTGAACCGCACCACTTGAGGACGGCACATGCGTGCGATCCCCATCGGCGTGCTGAAGTGTTCGGATGACGCGATCAATAGCCCGGGTCTCGGTCGTGGAAATCTTTCCTAATCCCATAAACCCACCAGATGCATCTGCAACCAGACGACAGAGCCTGACAATTTCATCAATCAACTCGTTGTAAATCGAAGGATTGAGACTGGCCGACGTCGCCGCCGAAAACTCTGCCCAAATCTCCCACAGTTCTTCGGTGGGCTTATTGCGAAACCAGGCATGAGCGATCACCTTCGAGATGGTCTCCTGCGAAATCCCCTTGCTTCCTAAAATGTCAGCGATGGCTTCCTTTTCTAATTTCTCTGCGTTGCCATCGGCCCAAGCAACAAGGATGAGTGGAACCCAAATAAAGTGCAGCGTCGACAGCTCGAATCCTGAATCAGCGAGTAGCTCAAGATGCTTCTGGTCCCGAATGCCGGTCGCATTTGCAAACAGCCGAATCTTCTCTTCTCGCTGAAGACGCGTGCTCAGCAGTTCGATCAGTTCTCGATCCACCTTGTAGAAGAACGCTTCTTCCACGACTTTGCCGCGAGTGGGTTGGTCTGATTGGGTGAGCATCTGAGTCTCCTTTTTTGGAATCGACTGCGCCCTCCTTCTACTCGTCCAAAGTTAGACAACTCCAGTACCTAAGCAAACTAGATATTTCGCAGCCACTCGCAAGGTTTTTTCGATGACTCCGCAAGTCGCTGGCCGTTGCATTTCAATGCCTTCCAAAAGTGATCGCTTACCACTGACCTGCCCCCATGAATGACGCCGATTTTTAAGTTAGGGTTTTGCCCTCCAACAGACCAGCCCTGTGTGGTTGCGGAGGCGCAGCCGTAGCAACCACACAGGGCTGCA
>CANHCU010000145.1 GCA_947459185.1 Planctomycetaceae bacterium
GGACGAGATGAACACGCGGGCGCTGTCACGCATCGTGTCGGAATCGCCGTCGGCCGCCGCGGCCGGGTCGGACTGCAGGAAATAGTTGAAGTAGAGCGTCGGCTTGTCGGCGAAGGCGCGGCCCGCCAGACTGAACGAGTTCGTCGTCAGGCTGCCGTAGGCGCCACCCGGCATGTTGTAGGTACCGCGGATGGCGGCGTTCGCGGAGAGCGACTCCTGCCACGTGGAGCTCTCCACGCCATACTGCCCAGCCGTGCCCCACGTCGAGTAGGGAGCGTCGGTACCGCCGTACTGCTCGAATCCGAAGTAGAGGCTTGCGCCGCCGGCGGCCTCCGTACTCTCTACCCCGCCGTACGTCCGCTGCTGTGCCCCGTCGCGGGTGTTGTCGCCGACACCGAGCGTGGCGTTGATGCCGTGGCCCGCGTCGCCGGCCCGCTTCAGGGTCGGGTGCCAGAGGTTCACGTCGAGCGGCGAGAACGCGAGACCGGTGGCGCCAGTCGCCCCGGTGGCGATGCTCGTCGCCTCGGCCGAACCGTTGCCGTCACCGTCGAAGAGCGTCTGCAGAGTGCCCGCTGCGTTGAACGCCCGCAGCGTGCCGGTCGAGTCGATCGCGAATAGGGTATTCGCGAGGGTGCCGCCGTAGAGGTTCTGCGGCCCGAGCGTGAGCCCGGAGAAGGAAACGGCGGCGCCCAGGCCGTCGAGGAGCGGATCGGCCACGAGCGGCGTCGTCGGGTCGAAGTCGATGAGCGTCGCGACACCGGTGCCCGTGTTGATCGTGAAGAAATAGCCCTTGGAGTCGACGCCGTAGAGCTGGCCGTTGACAAAAGCCATCCCGGTGACGGTGCCGAGGACGCCTTCGGGAACGCCGCCGACGTCGATCACGTTGCCCTTACGGCCGAAGGGCTGCCCCTGCACAAAGGCGGCCGAGCCGCTCGCGGGATTGGCCTGATAGAGCCGGGACGAAGACACCGCCGTATCCCGGACCGAGTAGTAGAGCGTGCTCTGGGAAGGATTCGCGACCGACCAGTTCCAGGCCATCGCATCAACCTGGTCGGTGGTCAGGGCCTCAACGGAGCCGGTGAACGTGTAGGTCACCGTATTGACGATCGAGCTTGCCGCCGACACCGAGGCATCCCAGGTGACGACGATTTGGCTCGAGGCTTGGTTGATGAAGCTCCCAGCCGAAACCGGCGAAGGGCAGGCACCTACTTTGCTGAGTTCTACGAAGCTCAGGTTACCGGCTCCGTTGCTCGAGAAGGTCCAGGTGCCGGAGACCGGATTTCCACCGAGTGTCGCCGAATAGCTCAACTGTCCGGTCATTCCGCCGAGATCGAGGCCCGTCTTCGACGCAGTAAACCGAGACGTATTGCCGAATCCGCTGCCAATGAGGTCCGTATCCGTCTGCTTGGTTGATACCGGCCTGTCCGCGATGGAGTCGTTGCCCACGACGGTCAGGCTGCCGTCGCCGGCATTGACGAGGCTGAGCACACCGGCCGTATTGGCGCCGGCCGGAACACCGGCGTAGCTGAAGAGATTCCCGTCGGGCCGCATGAAGAGGTCGTCGCCGCCGCTACTGCCTGAAGCCACGGTCGTTTCGATCCCGCCCCGCATGGCATCGACCGTGACGAGCGACTTGCCCTGAGCGACGAAGAGCGTCACGTCAGAGAGCGTGAACGGCGTCACGTGCGTGGAGAGCGACGTGAGGTCGAAGAGCGCCGTCTTCGTCGACGGCTTGACGGGAACGCCTTGATTCGTCTTGGCCGGCCCTGACGTGTAGCCGGTGAACCCGATGTGGTCCTCGACCACCCTGGTGACGGAGTCGATCGGCTCGAGCCGCACGGAAGCGTTCGCCGTTCCGCCATCGAACGTGGCACTCAAGGCTGCCGGCAGTCGGCCGTTGCTGGAAACAGCCACATAGAACCGCAACTGCTTGGACGGATCTGGCGGTACGGCCTCGGTGCCGGACTCGATGCTGCCAGACCCCGTCGGATTGCCGGCTGGCATCTGTACGGAGCCGATGAAGGGGTCGCGGGGGCCGAACGAGCCGCGCGAGAGATCGTCGGTGTCGGCTCCCTGACCGGCGCCGGGCTGGTCGGCGTCGACGTTGGAATCGCGACCAACGTAAAGCAGCCGCCCGCCCGAATCGAAGACCGAAAGTGTGAGATCGCCGCGGATGCCGTCGCCGTAGTCGAGGTCGAAGACCGTCGCCCAGGTCTTCAGGCCGCCGTTCACGCCGCCGATCGACTGGATCTGCTCGTAGTTGAGCGCAAAGGTGTACCAGTCGACGTCGCCCGCGTTGGAGACGTTACCCGCGATGCTGATTGTGTTGCGATCGGTCTGGAGCAGGTTCCCCACGTACTGGGCCGTCGCGAACGTCTCATTCGAGCCGCCCGCGTTCTCCGCAGTCTCGCCGACGAGTGGCGTGTTGCGGGGCAGGCCCTGGACGTCGATGCCGATCGTGGGATAGCGGATGTCGGCGTAGCGGACCGTCGACCCCGGCTTCTCGTCGAGTTGCCGTAGCCGCACCCGCAGTTCGTAGGCCCCGCTGGTCGCACCGCTCTTCACCTTCGCCGGGTCGGCGAGGTCGGCCTCGTATGCCGCCTTGGACTGCGCCGTCACGCTGCCGTTCGGGGCGCCGGTCGTCACCGGCTCGTACCGCGGCTGGCTCCGCACGCGAATAAAATACTGGATCGACGTGCCGACGGGCTGCCCGTCGCCCGGCAGCACCACCCGCATGCCCGCATCCTTCGGGTTCGTCGAGTAGTGATCCCCGGCCCGGACGGCGTCGCGGGCAAGCGGCTGCGCCAGGCCCTTGGTTCCGGCTCCGAGCGCCGAAGTCGCGTACGCGTAGACGAATCCGATTTCGGGAGCAGCGATTGGCTGCCTGTCGTAGGTGAGCGTCAGGACGCCCGTCGCCGGATTGAACGTGCCCGACGTGGCCAGGTAGGCCGGAAACGAGAATCGGCCAACCGTCGAGACGACGACGTTGCCGGCCGCGTCGATTGAGATCCGCTGGTCTGTGGAAAAGCCGAGGAGGCTGTCCCGCCGGATGCCGGTTCCCACCAGGAAGTCGTAGGTGCGGGGGGCCGTCTGGACGCCGGTGACATTCGCGCTCCCAATCCCCCCCTCGAGCTGTGAATCGATCGATCTGGCCCTGACGTTACCCGCCGCGTCGAGCAGCTCGACCATCGTGTCGAGCGCAGGGCTCGTTTTATCGATGTCGATCCATATCTCGGAGCCGGCATAGCCGGTGAAGGAGTAGACGTCGACATCGGTGGGGTCGTCGGTCGCGATGTGGCCATGGACCTCGAATCCGAGCCGACGGACATCGTCGCCGCTCTTCTCCTGCGCCGAGTCGAACGTATTCGTGCCAGTGGCGAAGTTCGGCGCGAGCACCCCGAGCCCCTGCGCCGTTTCGGGAATCGCGTTGCCGTCGATCCCCTGCGTGGCCACCTTTTCCGACTCCTGCACGATCGCGACATTGCGATCGTTCGACATCGGGAGGAACTTCAGGCTCCGCCAATCGCCCGGGGCGGGAGCCGACGCCGATCCGTCGGTGTTCGTGTCCTTTACCATCCGCCCGAGCGGGTCGAGGCTTGCCCCGACCGTGTCGTCGGCAAGCGACGTGAGCACGACCGGATAGCCCGGCTGGCCCACAACCTGCACCGTGCCGCCGATGCGATCGTCGATATCGAGCCCGTAGCCCGCCGCCGTGAAGCCAGCGTTCGCGCCGAGCAGTTTCACCACGAGGCTCGCGTTCACCTGGCTCATGAGTCGCACGCCGGTATAGGTGTGCAGGTTTTGGACGATGATCTCCGACTTGAGTACGTGAACGACGTCGACGTCGTCCCAGACGCTCTCGATCGCGAGTTCCTCACCGCGAACCTCCATGCCTCCGGTCGCGCCCCCGGCCGGCCGGCCCGCCGCCGCGTCGATCGTGTAGGAAATCCGGTTGTCGCGGACGAGCGGCCCGCGGTTGTCGTCGAAGCGGGCGTCGCGATCGATCGGCCCGCTGGTGCGGCCGGGATCGGGCAGTGCCGCATCTGTCAGCGAATTCGCGTTGATGCTGACGACCGCACCGAGATTGTCGCGGAAGTCGTTTTCGAGGATCGCCGGCTGCGCGCCCCGTGCGAAGATCGTCGCAGCCGCGTTACCGCCGCGGCCGTTCCGGTCCCCGGTCGCCGTGCCGGCAGCGTTGTTCTCGATCCGCGAATGCGCCACCCGCAGGTCGCCCTGGTGCACCTCGAGTACGTTGAAGTTTGCGAAGGTGCCTTCGATCGGTGTCTGTCCGCCGCCGTAGCCGAGGTAGGCGTGGTCGATGCTGGCCTTGGAGCCGGCGTTGATCACGATGCCGCCCCAGTCGCCGGCGGTCCGCACGTTGGGCAGGTTGCCGTTGGTGTCGAACGTGCCGCCCGCGCCGAAGCGGTCGTCGCCGAGGCTCGTGAAGATGACGGCCTGGCCCGCGGTGCCCTCGGCGATGAGTTGGGCAACGCCACGCTCGAGTTCGATGCGGGCGCCCTGAAGCTTCACGACCACGCCGGGATCGATCGACAGGCGGCCGCTCGCACGGGCCGTGTCGACGCCCCCGGTGCGCAGATAGCCGCCGATGCCACCGTCTATGAGCAGGTTGTCCTGGAGGACATAGACGATGTCGGTGCTCCGCAGCCGCGCGGGCACGTCGAGCCGTTCGGGCTCGCTGCCCAGCGCCGTTTTGACCTTGATGAACAGGCCGTTGATCGAGTTGTCGAGCAGGCGGTTGCCGCGAAGCTCCGGACCGACACGGCCATTCGACTCTTCGAAGCTGTCAGGGTTGGCGGAGATGGCGGCGCCAGCGCTCCTGCTGATGGCGTTGAACAGAAGCGAAGGCCGGGTCGACTGCAGCGTGATCGGTGCGAAGGAATCGAGTTGCGAATCGACCCGCACCTGCCCGCCACCGTAGGTGAGCGTGGCCTGCGAGATCGAGTTCACAAACGCCTTCTTCGACGCCGCGTCTGAATCCTCTCGGAGGACGATGCCGCCCCACTGGCCACCGGACACTGCGGGGCCTACGCCGTCGGTGTTTCCACCGATCGCGTCGTCGTGATACGACGTAAAGGTGACCGTCTTGTCAGGCGTGCCCAGAATCTGGATCGAGGCCCCGGAGCGGTCCACGAGCGCCGACGAACTGCCGACGTCGATATTGGCGGCACGCAGCTTGAAGATCGCGCCGGCGTCGATCATCAGAGTCACGCCCTTTGGAACGTTGAAAGTGATGCCGTCTGGCAGAGCCTGGCCCGCCAGGGTGGTGCCGATCTGGTAGGGCGTGTTTTGCTCGTTTCCTACGATGCGGATGATCGTCTTGCTGCCCGGAGTGGCGGCGTTTGCCGTATTGACGGCGGCAATCGCCGCAGCGATCGTGCTGTAGGGCGCGGCGACCGTGCCGTCGCTCGTGCCGACGAACGCCTTGTCAACGAACACAGTCTTGGCCGTGGCCGCCGTGTTGAACCAGAAGCTGAATGTGCCGCCGGGCTCACCGTCGCGGTCGCCGTCGAGCGGCATGCCGCTTGCGTCGACGATCGTATTCGCCGCCACGCTCGCCGGCTGGAAACCGAGTTTGAGCTGATAGTCTCCATCGGAGCGGCCGCCGTAGCCGGAGTCGGAAACCTCAGGGTTGAAGGCGTCGTTGCCGGTGCTCGAGACGCCGAGAAAGTAGGTGCCGGCAGTGAGGTCAAGGCCGAGGAAGGAATCGCGGCCGAACGAATCGTCGTTGCGGGCGACCATCTCGCGGCGACCCGACACCGGATCGAGCCAGTAGAGCGTGAGCAGGCTGTCGAGCTTGCTCGAGTTGTAAAGCGGCTGGCCGGGCCGCGCAACGATCGTCTCGGCTGAGAGCTTTCCGGCGGTGGGGAGCGTGAACTTGTACATGTCCACGTCAGAGCCGTTGGTCGGGTAGTACTGCATCAATTCTTCGATGTCGTAATCCGTCGGGTAGATGCCCTCGCCCGGCAGCCCCTTGCCCATGATGGTGGGGAGGTCGTAGGAGTGCTCGAGCCCGATCACGTGACCGATCTCGTGCATGGCCACCTTGAACCAGGCCCCGCCATACTCGCTCTGCCCCCAGTCGAGCGACGAGTTCATGATCGCAGCGCCGCCGGCGATGCCGGCCACGGCCTGCGGGGGCAGCGTCGGCTCCTCAGCCCGGATGTCTCCCGTGGCCACGGTGAAGCCGTCCGAATCGGACTCCACGAACCGGATGCCTGTATAGCGGCTGAAGAGCTCGAAGATCTCGCGGGACCGCTGTTTCTGCGTCTCGGTGATCGCGTTTTGCAGCTGCACGCCGTTGAAGCTGCCGTAGTTCGCCTTGAAGTTGTAGTACTGGACGGTCGCCCCGACATTGTCATTCGTGCCAACCGTTCCCAGGCCGTGGCCCGTGCCGGAGACCGGAATATCACGGTGGCCAGGAGAATCGATCGCGCCGTTTTGCGTGGGGAATCCGAGGCTGCCGGCGGGCGTCGTCAGCGTCGCCCTCGGGGTGATTGAACCGGTGACGAGACTGCCCGATACGTCGAGGGCACCCAAGTCCCGGGCCGTCGTGAAGCTCGAGTTGTTGTCGCTTCCCTCGGTCGCGGTCGGGGTGGCAGCGATGATTCCGGGCGCCCCACCGATCTGAAGCCGGTAGAGCTTTCCGTCGGCGATGCCGCCGGGAGCAAACGTGAGCGTGGACGTGCCCATGGCGGAGTCGTAGGCGACGCTGATGGGTTCGACCCAGTTGGGAGTCCCGGGGACCACGGCGGCCACGTCATCGCCGGAAGCGTCGATCTCAAACAGACGGTAGAGGGCCGCGGTCTCCGCAGACGCCTTGGTGAGCGGATCGTTGCGATTGAAATGCACGACGATCTGGTCACGGTTTTGGGCGAGCGCAGCGCCGGTGCGCGACAGCGGTTGCGGTACGACGGACGTCACGAACGCGCCGAGATCGAGGCGGAAGTCGAGATTGAACGAGCCGCCGTTGCGGAACGCTTCCGCAGGGGCGGAGCCTTCTGCGATCGTCTTGAGCCCGCCGCCGATCACGAGACGGTAGGAATCGTCCGGCAGTGTGTCGGCAAATCGCAGGACTACCTGGTTTTGATTGGGCAGGTCGTCGACGGTGATGCTGCCCGGAGTGATGGTCACGTCGGCCTTCGATCCGGCAGCACCGAAGCCGTCGCCGGCAGCCCCGCTACGCACGATCGAGATGTTGCCGAATGTGGCCGGATCGATGGTGACTCCGGGGCTGAACCGGATCGTGATCTGTTGGGGAGCCTCGTTCAGCGTGGGAGAGCTTTGGCCGCTGACGAAGAACGGCGTCGTGCTGGCGGCATACGCCGAGACAAAATCAAACGCCATGACGCGGCGTTCTTCGAGCCGCTCGAGCTGGTGGTCGTTGACGCGGTTGTCACGATGCCGTCGGGCGGGCCGATGCGACCGACGATTGAAGACTTCGTGCACTGTCGTCCGCCATGATGCTTTGGCCATAGGAGCCGCCTGAATGAAATAGATTGAGGAGAGGAACGAACCAAAAACCGGTCACGGAACCTCGCGGAAAGCGACACCCTGATCTGGCGTCACAATCCCGCGACGGAACACGCCTGTTCCACGACCGGGCCCATCCTTGTGCCGACCCCTACCACCCCAGGAGCGAGTTTGGAGGGTCTCAGAATACTGGACCCCCAAAATACGTGGCAGAAATCGATTGGGTTCGAAACTATCATGCCCCCGAATCCACAGCAACGAATTGGCATGACCTTGAGCCGGTCGCCGGCTGATCCCGGCCCAAACCTGACGATTTTGCCGGTTTTATGGCCCTGGGAGGCCCTGCCGCTGCGGGAGGAGGCGGAAACGGACACCACGACCCCTGGATTTCGACCGCTAGATGCGCCCGAACGCCTTTGCCCGCGCAGTCGGTGTGACTCCCAAGCTCCGGCCGTTGCCCCAGTAGACCTCGAGTGTCTGGGTCATCGCCGCCCCGTTCGAGATGGCGCGGATACCCGTGGTGGGCAGGACCTGCACTGTATAGAAGCCCTTCGGAGTCGTCGATCTTGCCGGAAGCCTGAGGAGGTAGTTGGCTCCGCTTCCCGTGATCGAGGCACCTCTGAGGGAGATGCTCCGACCGTTGTAGAAGACCCGGATCGCCGCGAGCCTCACTCCGGAGACCGGAGTCGTGAAGGTAATGGGGACTGCCGTGACGGGCCCCCGCTTGTCGGCGATGACATTGGGATTCGTGCTGAAACCGATGCCGCTGGAGACCTTTACGGAGGCGTCGATCGCGA
>CANHCU010000146.1 GCA_947459185.1 Planctomycetaceae bacterium
CGACCTTGGCCACCAGCCTGCGGGCTTGAGCCTGCAAGTTTTTGCCTGCGGGCTTTTGCCTGCTTAGCCGCTTTGATGCTTCGTCGTGGGCGCGCTGTCTGATGCGTTCCCCGACACCACCGACGTACACCACAGAAATGCCGCCGAGTTTCTCCCGTTATGAGCAGTTTCTCCGCATCTTCGCCCTGCTTGAGATTCTATCCACGACCCGACAGTCGCTCGATGACCAGTCGCTGATCGCCATGCTCAAGGAGCGGCTAGGGCTCACGCGGCTGTCGGTGCGAACGCTCCATCGCGACTGCGACTTTCTGCTCTCCTGCGGCTATCCGGTTGCTCATGCGCCGTTGGCGGGAGACCGCAAATACGGCTGGCAGCTCTCAAAGCCCGCGGCCTCCGGCAGACAGATCCCAGCCGAGCCGCTCACGCTGCTCGAACTCGTCGCCTTTTCGATGGGCCGTGACCTGTTGAAGACTTTCGAGGGCACGGTGCTCTGGACAGGGATCGAATCGTTGCGGCACAAGATCGAGCGGGATGTGCCGCCAGCCATGCTCGAACAGCTCAAAGCGGCCCGTGATGTATTTCACATCGCGGGGGGAGATCCGGCCCGTTACGCCGCACGACCCCGCCTGCTGTCGACGTTGACGGAAGCCATCACCACATGCCGGGAAGTCGAGATCGACGCACGGCCGGAGAACGGTGACACGACGGTGCGGTATCGGCTGCAGCCCCAGAAGCTGTTGATTCGGCCACCGCGTGTGCAACTCGTCGGCTTCCCCACCGATGCGTCCGCTGACGGGCAGCCTGTGCTCGTCGATATCGAGCGGATCGGGAAAGTGACGCCTCTCGATGTGACATTCGTGCCACGGCCACTTGATCTGCGACACATCTCCGATGTGTAGCCCCAGGACGCCGGTCACTTCAGACGCCGGTCACTCCATCAGTCCGAGGTCCTCGTTGTAGCCCGCCTGCACGACGGCGTTTTCGCTGCGTTCGTGGGCCGTCATCCGGACTGAAAAAGCCTCGAAGTCGTGGTTGGCACGTTCCCATGCCCCGGGATCGGCGGGAGCCGCCTCGAGATGATCGATCACATGATCCAGGTCTGAGAGCAGGCCAGGGTGTTGGCCGAGAATTGCTTGCACGGCGGCCGACAGCCTCGGGATGCGTGTGACCGATTCCTCGAGAAATCCACCCAGTTCCTCCTTGGCGAAGTGATCCCGGAGATGATCGCGGAGGGCGTGCATCGACTCGAGCACGTCGGTCTGCCGCTCGACTGTCGGCGGCCCTCCGGCGGCGAGGGCCGTCCGGACGGAGAGGAGAAGATGA
Source organism: Planctomycetaceae bacterium (assembly GCA_947459185.1). GTDB lineage: Bacteria > Planctomycetota > Planctomycetia > Pirellulales > UBA1268 > CAMCQY01. The sequence continues at coordinate 1,324 of CANHCU010000146.1, forward strand.
AAGAGATCGCGGTGTTCCGCAAGCACGTGGCTCAGAATCACCGGGTCGGAACGGTCGATTGATGCCATGGGACGATACTCCTTCGTACATGCGACGCTGGAACACGGGAAGCCGCCTAAGAAAGAGTATGCTCGCAGGGCGAGCGGGAGTCGGTTCTGATGAATGGCCTGCGAATGCCGGCAGGTCACGGCAAGTGGACACCTGGCTGAAACGGCAGCATGTTGAACGATCATCGTGATGGCACCACCATGACAGACGAATCAAACAGCATCTCGACCGCGGCTGTTGCGTCACCCTCGAGCCACGGCCAGGCCAGCTTCCGCGCGCAGGCCGTGCTGGCAGGCACCGGCATCGATCTGGCCGCGCTCGGTTCGACCGACCGCACCGGGGCCGCGCCGCTGGCCGTCGAACTGATCGGCTCGCTGACCGGCGGCTCGCTGGCGGCACATACCGCTGCCGGCGGCGGAGTTGCCTTCCTCTTTCGCTACGGCGCGGTGGTCTTTTTCGACGCCGCCCCCGCCGGCATCACCGAGTATCTCCGCCAAATCGGTCCCCACATCCGGCAGCCCTTCCCGCAGGTTGAACGGGAGACGGAAGTGCTCGACATCCGCCTCGATCCAGCGGGCAAGGAGACGATCGAGCGGAACACGCTCGTGCTGGCCGATGGGTCGCTCCACAAGCTGCAACTCGTTGCCGACATCATGGCCAAGAGCGTGTCGCTGGCGCATCACGAGAAGGGGATCGAGCGGCAGTTCGAGCGGATCGAGCCCTTCGCCGTGAACCTCGACCACTGGGGCCGCGGCGGGCGGGCGGCCCGCGAACTGCTCCACAATCTCGGCGTCGCGCTGCTCGCCGAACACCGCGTCGTGGCCGGCACCCGCGTGGACGATTCGCCCGAATTGCTCTGGGATCACCCTGAGCTCGAGCGGCTTTGGGCGCGGCTCCGCGACGAATTCGAGATCCGCGAGCGGTTTGCGGCCTTGCACAGCAAGCTCAGTCTCATCTCACGGACTGCGGAGACTGCGCTTGAACTGCTGCAGAACCGGCGGGCCCTGCGGGTGGAATGGGCGATCGTGGGGCTGATCGTGTTTGAGATCGCACTCACGCTCGTGCAGTGGGCGCTGGGTGTGGGGCATTAGGAGCAGATGCGTTTGCGGTGCGTTGCCGGGGCCCTCGCATACAAGCCCTGAGCGTGAGCGACGGGATCCTCCGGCTAGCGCCGGGGGCTTTTATGGGAATACAAGCCCTGAGCGTGAGTGCCGGGATCCCCCCGGCCGAAAGAAACGGGATTGGTCAGTCTCTGGGCGGGAGGGGTATAACTCTTCGGCGTCCCGTCCTCCGTCCGGAGCCAATCCATGTTCACCTGCCCTCGTCGCATCACCTTGATCGGGTCCCTCTTGTTGGCAGGCGGCGTTCTGCTGGCCGCGATTCCCGAGGCACGGGCGCAGCAGGTCGCCGTCGAGGAGTTCAAGCTCGACAACGGCATGAGGTTTCTGCTCGTGCCGCGGCGCGATCAGCCCAACGTGGTCAGTGCGGGATGGGTGGCGAAAGTGGGGAGCGTGAATGAGCGTCCCGGCATCACCGGCATCAGCCACTTCTTCGAACACATGATGTTCAAGGGAACCGACACGATCGGCACCCGTGACGCTGATCGTGACGCGAAGTATCGCGCTGAACAGAAAGCTGTCCGCGACGAGATCAATCGCATCGTCTGGACTAAGCAGTACGACCGTCTCAAGCTGGGCGAGATCGCCGATGCCTGGGATCCCGCCAACGACACGCAGGAGTTGCGGGTGCTTCGCGGCCGGCTCGACGCGCTGATCCGCGCCCAGCAGGGCCGCGGTGAGGGAGGTCCAGCAGCAGCCACGATCGTCAAGGACGAGTTCGATCAGGTCTACACCAAGGCCGGCGGCAGCGGCATGAACGCGTTCACCAGCCACGATCTCACCTGCTACTTCATCACCGTGCCGGCCAACAAGCTGGAACTCTGGGCCTGGATGGAGAGCGACAGGCTCAACAACAGCGTGTTTCGCGAGTTCTATTCCGAGCGGGATGTGGTGCACGAAGAGCGGCGGCTCCGCACCGACAGCACGCCGACGGGCCGCTTTCAGGAACAGTTTGACGCCATGTTCTGGGAATCGTGCGGTTATTCGTGGCCCGTTATCGGCTGGCCGAGCGATCTGAACAGCTACACCTTCGAGCAGGCGATGGATTACTGGAATGTCTACTACCGCCCCGGCAACCTGTTTGGCGTCGTCGTGGGCGACTTCGATCCGGTGGCGGCGAAGGCCTTCATCACCCGCTATTTCTCGCGGCTCGATCCGGGCACGAAGCCGGTGCCGCCGGTCGTGACGCTGGAGGTCGATCAGATCGCCGAGCAGCGGATGAATGCCGAGGGAGACGTGCCGCCAGCCGTCGAGATCCGCTACCACACGGTGCCCGCCGGTCACGCCGACAGCTATCCGCTCGACATGCTCTCCGAACTGCTCAACGAGCGAACTGGTCGGCTCTATACCGGCCTGGTCGAGGGCCGGGCCATCGCGGGCTCGGCTCGGACGGCCTCCGACACTCGCAAATACGCCGGGCTCTTCTCCTTTGAGGCTGAGACCCGCGGCGAGGCGACCCCTGAGCAGCTCGAAAAGGCCTGGTATGAAGAGCTTGCGAAACTGCAGGCCGGGGAGGTGCCGGAGCGGGAACTCCGCAAGGTGAAGAATCGGGTGGCTGCGGGCAACTATCGGCGGCTCGAAAACAACATGTCGCTCCTCATCCAGTTGGCCTTCTTCGAGACGCTGCTCGACTGGCAGGAGATCAACAACGGGCCGAAGAAGTACGAGGCGGTCACGGCCGCCGACATCAAACGCGTGGCCAACAAGTATTTCTCGCCTGCCAACCGCAGCGTGGCGGTCTATCGGCGAGCGGCGGCAGAGTCGAAGTCTGGGATCACATCTGGGGCGACATCTGGCGCACCCTCAAAGTAAGGAACAGGCACACAGTCATGAACATGCGGGTCTTGGCAATCCTGTTGGCAATCGGTGTGACCGGGCTGGTGCTCTTCGCGCCGCGGAACGGCGCGCGTTCGGAGCCGCCCGCGGCAACAACGGCCGGGGCAGCCGCCGCTGCTGGAGTTCCTGCTGGTGTACCTAAGAGGCCCGAACAGATCGTCTTTGCTCCGCTTGCCTTCGAGCCACCCGATGCGAGCACGTTTCGCCGCACGCTGGCCGATGGCACGGTTGTCTATCTCGCCCCGTCACACGAGTTTCCGCTCGTGAATCTCGTCGTGACGTTCAAGGGCGGAGCGTCGCTCGATCCGGCCGACGTCCCCGGCCTCGCCTCGATGACAGCACGAATGGTGCGGGAGGGTGGTACCGCGACGATGAAGGCGTCGGAACTCGACGAGTCGCTCGACTTTCTCGCCACCGACGTGGGCGTCGCCGCCAATGAAACGTTCACCGCCGCCACGATGAACTGCCTCAAGAGCAACTTCGACGAGAGCCTGAAGCTCTTTCTCGGCATGCTCCGCACGCCGGCCTTCGACGAGCAGCGACTGGGGACGGCAAGGGCCCGGGTGCTCGAATCGCTCAAGCAGCGCAACGACGATGCCTCGTCCATTCTCTCGCGGGAGTGGAAGCGGCTCGTCTACGGCACCGAACACTTTGAGGCGTCGGAGCCGACCGACCGCACGGTGGCGGCGATCTCGAGGGATCGGCTCGCAGAGATGCACCGCCGCATCTTCCATCCGGGGAACATGATCGTGTCGGTGTCGGGCGACTTCGACGAAAAGGAGATGCTCGGCAAGCTCGAGAAGGCGCTGGCCGGCTGGGAGCGGGGCGGGCCGGTGGCCGATCCCGTCGCGCCCACGGCGGTGCTGCAACCCGGCCTCTACCACGTGCCGAAGGAGATTCCGCAGGGAAAGGTGGTGATGGGCAGCCGCGCGATCACGCGCGACGACCCCGACGCGATCCCGTTCCTCCTCCTCAACGAGATTCTCGGTGCCGGTGGCTTCACGAGCCGGCTGATGCAGCAGGTTCGCAGCAATGAGGGGCTCGCCTATTCGGTGCGGTCGGCGCTCACGCCCCGGGTGTTCTATCCCGGCGACTTCCGCGCCGGATTCGAGAGCAAGAATGCCACAGTCGCACTCGCCGCCAAGATCGTGATGGAACAGATCGCGAAGATGCGGAATGAACTCGTCACCGACGACGAGTTGGAGACGGCCAAGGCCAGCCTGATCGAGACCTTCCCGCGGCAGTTCGAGAGCCGTCCGCAGATGCTGCGGGTGTTTGTCAACGACGAGTGGACGAAGCGGCCCAAGGACTATTGGAAGACATTCCGCGACAAGGTGCGGGCCGTGACGAGAGAAGATCTCAAGCGGGTGGCGCAGAAGCACCTCGACCCCGAGAAGATGGCGATTCTCGTGGTGGGCGACTGGGAGAACATCGCTCCCGGCGACCTGGAGAAGCGGGCCAGCATGAACGACTTCTTCGGCGGCAAGGTGAAGCACTTACCGCTGCGGGATCCACTGACGCTCGAGCCGCTGCCGGAGCAGACTGGAAAATGAGGTCTGCCACAGTCCTGTTCGGTACGGGCTGTGCGGGTGGCCGGTATTCCCTTGCTGGCGCTGCGGGCTTGGATGGATATGCGGGCTTGGATGACGAGGGGTTTCCATGCGGGTGACTGTGATCGCCGGGATCGTGGCGGGAATGCTGTGGGCAGCCACCGTTCATGCCCAGCCGCCGGCGGGGTTGGCGGCGGTGCCGGCGGTGCCGATGCCCGAGCCCGGCAGCGAGTCGCAGATGCGGACGGCAGTGCCGCCACGAAACACTGGACCAGCCGCCCGGGCTCATTCGCGGTATCGCCGCGGCCGACACGGCACGACGCGGGTCATCCGCCGCACGCCCGAGGTGATGCGGGAGGATGCGGCCCGCGTGAAGCGCGGCGATCTCTTCGGTACCTGGTCGAACGGGTATCTCGAGTGACATCGGGTCGTCATGTGTGCGGGAACAGCACATGCCCGGCTGAGCGGAACTTTTGTCGCCGCAGGCCGTTGAAGAGGGCGACACGAACCTGCGTGAGATGCCGTTGCCGGGCGATTTCGCCCTGCCTCACAACTGTTTTCACTGCCGCTTTCCAAGGAGTCTGTGATGAGACGCATGCCGAGAATCGCGATGATGGTGGCTACGGCCATGACTGCCGCATCCCTCGTGACGGTTTCGGTCGCGCAGCCGCCCGAACGGCCGGAGGGAACTCCCGGTCGCGGTACGGCTGAAGGTGCCGCTGGAAACCGCGAAGGCCGAGGGCCGGGCGGGCCCCGCGACGGGCGGGCAGGTCCAGGGGCCCGGGATGGCCGTGGCGGACCTGGGGGTGGTGGGCCCGGCGGACCACCCTCGCCCGAGCGGTTTGTCGAGCATGCGATGAAGTTCGACGCCGATGGCGATGGCAAGCTCGACCGCGATGAGCTGACCAAGTTCGCGGGAGAGATCCAGCGGATGCGGGGTGGACCGGGCGGTGGGCCCGGCGGACGAGGTGAGCGCGGCCCCGGCGGGCCGGGAGGCTTCGGCGGCCCGGATGGCCCGGGTGGCGCCGGTGGAGAGAGGCCACAGCGGCCGCAGCGGCCGGAATGACCGTCGGCCGGGAGCGAGGCGGTCGATCTGGAGTTATGCTCTGGGGATCATGCCCATCGCCCTTCCCGCCCGTCCAGCTGAAGCACACGCCCTCGATGTCGCCCGAGCCCTGCTGGCCGCAGATGGCCAGCCGAAGGGTGAACGGCGGGTGATCTGTACGACGGCCGGTCGCGGGCAGGCGGCCTTTGAGCTGGCTGAGGCGGATCCTGCTGCCCGAGTGACCGTCTGGTTTCTCGACCTCTTTCCGCAGGCTGCGGCCGTCGCGGCCTGGGAGTCGCCACCGCCCGGGCTGCATGCCGCTTGTGCCGCGGATATGCCTCCGGGCCCCTACGATCTCGCTGTTCTCCCACTCTCGAAAAACGGCGAGGCGGAGCTGTCACGCGACATTCTCCAGGCGGCGTTCCAGCAACTCGCGATCGGCGGCCGGCTCGTGGCGGCGATCGACAATGCTCACGACAACTGGCTCAGGGAGCAGCTCGCGGAGACGGGCGAGACGGTCCGCGTCCGGCCCGCGGCCGCTGGCGACACGGTGGCCTACATCGTGGAGAAGACCCGCGAACTGACCAAGATTCGCGACTTCTCATCTGAATTTGTGTTTCGCGACCGTGACCGACTGCTCAAGGCCGTGACTCGACCGGGCGTGTTCGCCCATCGGCGAATCGATCCCGGCGCCCGCCATCTTTTGAATGCCGTGGATCTGGCCGAGGATACCCGCGTTGTCGACATCGGCTGCGGCTCAGGCTGCGTGGCGATGGGTCTGGCAGCCCGTGACAGAAGTGTGCACGTGCACGCCTTCGATGCAGCCGCCCGCGCCGTGGAATGCACGCAACGGGGAGCGGCGATGAATAGCCTCGACAACCTGACCGTGGCGCTTGAGTGCGATGGGAATGTGCCTGAGCCAGGCAGCTATGATCTCGCCCTGGCCAACCCTCCCTATTACGCCGACTTTCGCATCGCCGAAGTCTTCGTGGAGGCCGCGTATCGGGCGCTGGCACCCGGGGGCACGTTGCTGATCGTGACGAAGCAGCCGACGTGGTATGTCGAGAACCTGCCGAACACATGGAATGACGTGGCGCGCGAGTCTGTGAAGACCTACCACCTCATCGAGGCGGTGCGGCCGTAGTCTGGCGGTTACGCCGAGACGAATTGCGATCCCCCGGCTCGCGCCGGGGGCTTCTATGGGGCGCGGGCATACAAGCCCGGAGCGCCAGCGATGGGATACGGGACGCGGGCATACAAGCCCGGAGCGCCAGCGATGGGATACGGGGCGCGGGCATACAAGCCCGGAGCGCCAGCGATGGGATACGGGGCGCGGGCATACAAGCCCGGAGCGCC
>CANHCU010000147.1 GCA_947459185.1 Planctomycetaceae bacterium
CGGCTTGCGCCGGGGGCTTTTATGGGAGCGTATCCCCCGGCTTGCGCCGGGGGCTTTTATGGGAGCGTATCCCCCGGCTTGCGCCGGGGGCTTTTATGGGAACGCGCATACAAGCCCGGAGCGTGAGCGATGGGATGGTGGGAACGCTCATACAAGCCCGGAGCGTGAGCGATGGGATTTCCCGCCATCAGACCTCGGCGAGCGGCTCAGTGGCGTCGCCAAACGTCTTCTGCGGCACGCCCATCTTGTCGAGCATCGAGAGATAGAGCCGGCACATCTGCCGATTGTCTTTCTTCGAATAGTCGAGCACGCGGCCCGATTCGAGCCGGCCGCCGGCCCGGCCGAGCACCGCCACCGGCAACTGGTCGTTGTCGTGCTTCGCACCGGCCATCATGCTCGAGCAGATCATGATCATCGAGTTGTCGAGCGCCGTGCGGCCCCCCTCGTCGATCGCATCGAGCCGGCGGGCGACGTGGGCCATCTGCTCCATGAAGAACTGGTTCACCTTCAGCCAGTCGGCCCCGTCGGAGTGAGAGAGGAGGTGGTGGATCATGTAGTCGATCCCTTGCGCGGGATTGTCGGTCCGCGACAGGTTTGGGAACCGCAGCGCCGAGTGGTCGTTGTTGAGTTTGAGCGTGACGATCCGCGTGGTGTCGGTCTGGAAGGCGAGCACGAGGATGTCGCACATCAGCCGCATGTGCTCGGCGATGTCCTGAGGGATGCCGTCCGGCGGCCGCGGCATGTCGGGCTTGTCGAGCGTCGGCTTCCAGCCCTGCAGTTCCCCTCGCTCTCCGGCGGTGGCGATCCGCTGCTCCACGTCGCGGACGCTGTCGAGATATTCGTCGAGTTTCCGCCGGTCAGCCGTGCTGATCCGCCGCCGCAGGTCGCCCGCCTCCTCGATCACCGCGTCGAGCACGCTCTCGTCACCCTTCTCCTTACCTTCCTTGAAGAGCCGGTCGAAGGCGAGTGCCGGATAGAGCTCCAGCGGCGTGGGCGTGGTCGGCGAACTCCACGAGATGTGGGAGCTATACAGCATCGAGTAGTTCTTGTGCACCGACGGGTTCGACTTTTCGCACCCGAGCACGAGACTCGGCACCTTCGTCCCGCGGCCATACGTCTGGGCGAGCAGTTGGTCGACGCTCGTGCCCGAGCGGATGTCGCCGCCCGAGGCGAGCGGGGCACCGGAGAGTATGTTGCCGGTCTGCGAACTGTGGATGTTCCCCTTCCGCGCCTGCTCGTTGTAGAGCCCCTTCACGACAAGCAGCTTCTCGCGGAAGCTCGCGATCGGCTCGAGCACCTTGCCGAGCTTCATGTCGGCGGCCACCCCCTCTGCCCACCACTCCTTCGAATGGAATCCGTTGCCGGCGAAGAGCACGGCCAGCCGTACGGGCGGCTCGTTTCCGCCCAAAGCCGACTTCGACTCGGCGCTCCAAACGGAGAGCGACTCCATCCACGGCAGCGCCATGGAAACACCCAGACCGCGGAGCACCGTCCGCCGCGAAACGAGTCGATTGGTCATCGCCGATTCTCCCTCTGAGGCAGACATATTCTACTCCCCGTCATCGGCTGCGTCGGCCCCACGAATGTCGCGAAACTGCGGGCTCGACACGATCGCCTCGATCGCCACGTGCACACGATGGCCGTCGGCCGCCAACTTCGCCTGGATCTCGTCGAGCAGCGGCTCGTCGGAAAGCTGCACCGAACGGCCCAGGGCGTAGCCCAGCAGCTTGCGGCAGAACTGCCGTTCGAATGTGTCGCGGCGGTCGTTGAGCAGGTAGCTGCGGAGGCCGTCGGGGCCGTCGATCGGCGTGCCGTTCATCAGCTTCGTAGCGGCGTCGATCGGGAGGCCGGCCGCATCCTGCGTGCGGAACCTCCCGATGGCATCATATTTTTCGAGTGCGAATCCAAAGGGATCGATCCGCATGTGACACTTCGCGCAGGCGGCATCGCTCGAATGCCGAGCAATCAACTGCCTTTCGGTGAGTCCCTCGGGCACGGTCTCCGCCAACAGCGGCACGTTCTTGGGCGGCTTGGGCAGTTTCTCACCGAGAATCACCTCGCTGAGCCAGTTGCCCCGCAGGATCGGGCTCGTCCGCGACGCCCCGGCCTGCGTGGCGAGCGTGGAGGCCAGCCCGAGGATGCCGCCGCGGCCGTGCTGCCGCACGCCGTCCACCCGCCGCCACTGCGGGCCATCCACACCGGCAATGGAATAGTGCTTTGCCAGATCTTCATTCAGAAACGTATGGTCGGCGTCGAGCAGTGACAGGATTGAGCGGTCGTTCTGGAGAAAGTCGGCGAGGAACAGGATCGTCTCCTCCTCCATCGCCCCACGCAGGGCGGCGAACGTCGGAAACTCCTCTTCGCTCTTCTCGTCGTGCTCAGCGAATCCGTGCACGTGGAGCCACTGCGTGCCGAATTCCTCCGCGAGCCGCCGCGCTTTCGTGTCATGCAGCATCCGCCGCGTCTGGGCGAGCAGCGTCTGGGGCTCGTGCAGCCGCCCGGCCGCAGCCACCTCAAGCAGTTCTGCATCGGGCAGCGACGACCAGAGGAAATAACTCAGCCGCGTGGCCAGTTCGGCGTCACTCACCGGCTGCGGCCCGGCGCCCGGCCCTGGCGACTCCGCCTTATAGAGGAAGGCGGGGGCCACGAACACGCGGGCCAGCGTGAGGGCGAAAGCCTGCTCGTGCGGCAGGTCGTCGCCGCGGAGTTCGGCATAGAGATCGTTCAGCTCGCTCGCCTCATCCGGGCGGAGCGGCCGCCGGTAGGCCCGCGCGGCGAGCGCCACGACGACGTCGAGGTGCCGGGACTCGGCGTCAACGAGCCGCTTGCGGAAGGCCTCCGCGTAGGCGGCGACCGCCGGTTTGAGCAAAACCAGCGGGTCCACCCCGTCGCCCCCAACCTGGCTGGCGTATTCATTGAACTGCTCGAAGACGTCCTCGAATTCGAGCGGCTCCTGGGCGATGAAGAGAAGCTCTTCCCACAGCCTGTCGAGTTCCTTAGCCTCCGCATCGCTGAGCATGAGTCGACGCAGTTGATCGTCTTCGCGGTAGTACAGGTTGAGCGTGACCACCTCGTCGACCGGCACGATCCGGGCGTAGCAGAGGGCCTTGGGGAAGAGGCCGCGGACGTCGGCGAACGCGGCCTCGAACCTCTTCCATGCGGTGGAGTCCTTTCCGGCAACGACCGGCACCGACGGCGACAACCCCGACGAAACAGCATCCGCACCGGAGCCGACGCTGGCCTGCAGCTGCACGCTCGCGTCGTCGCCGGACTGCGGATGGACTTTTCCTGCGGTGACAAGCTCACAGCCCGCGGCGAGCTCTGCCGGGATCGTGATATCGATCGAGAAGGGCGCCTGCACGCAGAGATCCTTGGCATCGACAGGGGCATCGGCCAGCAGACCCTGTGGCAGAAGGCCGAAGAGCTTCGGATCGATGCCCACGCCACCAGCCTCTGAAGCGACCGCCTCGGCGCTCTCCTCGAGCTCGATGCGGGCCAGCAGCGGGCCGGTCGCGGAGAGGAGCATGCGTCGCAGCGCCACATCGGGAGAATCCTTTGCCACATCGGCGCCGCCATCCGCCAACAGCCGCTCGAGTTCCGCGGTGAATTTCTCGCGTTCTTCTCCTGCGGTCACCGACATCCACCGGTCAAGCAGCGATCCGGCGGGAATTGTCCAGCCGGTGTCCGGCGCATCGGATTCCGATGCAAAATGCCAGACGGCCGCGTTGCCGTGGCGATCGGCATGGGGATTGGCGGCGAGGATGTCGGCCGACACATCCTTGGCCAAATCCCATTCCCGGTCGCCGGAGCGGATCGCGAGATCGACGGCGGTGAGGTCGCAATTCGCGTTACCGTCGCGGGCGGCCACGACAACGCTCACCACGTCGCCACGCCGCAGTTCGATCGAATCGAAGGGGCCGATCGCCATCCGCTGGCTGACGGTACCAGCGTTGCTCGTGCCGCTCGCGAGCACCTGTCGGGAGGCGCCCCTCCAGACCTGCAACGACCAGAGCGTGCCGTTGCTGCAGCCGACGTGCACGCCCTCGATCCCGCCCTCGATCTGCACCGTAGCCGCGATCGGGCTCCGCCAGCCGACGATCACCCGCTGCTTCGCCTCGGGGTGCACGGCCACGCCGTGGGGCTTCATCGTGCCGGGGATCCGCTGCTGCTCGTCCGACGAGTTGGCCACAAACCGCAAGAGCCCGTCCCCGCCCCAGCCGTTAACGGCCTCCCAACCCTCGACGCGCTCGACCTTCTTATCGAGGAGTTTTGCAAACTGTGGCTCCATGGCACCGATGCCCAGATACGAAAGCCACCCCGACAGCAGCTGCGGATCGACGGCATGCTTCCGCGACAGGTCGGCGACCGTGCACTCGAAGGTGTCGGCAGTAACCGGTGGCTCGATCGCAGCCGCCTCAGCCGCGGCCGCAAGGCATTCCGACGCGGTCGCTGCCAGCCGCTCCCGTTGCGTGGCAAGCGTGGCCACCATGTGCCGCACGAGCCGCAGCGGCAGGTCGGCCCGACCGGGCGCCACGAGCCGCGGATTTTCCCAGACGACGACGTCCTGATCGCGTCCATCCCCGGCGTCGCCGGCCGCGAGGCGGATCGTGACCGCATCCTTTGCTTCTGGCCCGTCCGGCACCACGAGCTTCACGCGAAACTCCTGCCGATCCACCAGCGGCGTCACCGCCTCCATCCATGACGGCGGTCCATCGGGCCGGCCAAGTTTCCGCGCGATCTGACCGACGTTGTTGAACTTCCAGAGAGCGTTCTGCCAGCCGGCAACACGAGCGGCGAGGGCGGCCGCATCCTCCGGGGCCGCGGTCTTCCAGCGGGCCCGCAGCGAGTCGAGGATCAATGATGGATCACTGGCCGATGCTTCGTCGGATGGTGAGAGGGCAGAGCTGAGCGTCGCCCAGAGCGTGGCAAGATACTTCGCATTCAAACCCCGTTCGCGGGCCACCTCGGCAATCGCGTCGGCTCCCTTCGCGAGGCGGTCCCGCTCGGCGAGCGAAGCGAGCAGGTATTTCTCGGTCGGCAGAAATCCCTCGTGGCCCAGGTCAAGCCGGATCTCCTGCCCCACGACCGACTGCGCCGCAGCCGAGGCGGCGTCGAGCGGTTGCGTGAACCGACCGTAGAACCCGCGGATGCGGGCGAGCGCCTCGTCGGCCCAGTCGCGGCGGGTGTCGCCCGCGGAAAACCGGAAGCCATCGGGCAAGAGCACGGCGTGGCTGGCCACGGCCTTCGCGGCGTCGAAGTATTTGGTCACGAGCGCCGGCGACATGACCAGCGACTGGCCCGTGTTGGTGAATCCTTCGCCCGCGCCGCCGTCAGCCGGAAACTCCTTTGCAGGATCGAGTGAGTCGACACCGGTGAGGTCGCGGATCGTGTAGGTGTATTCGGCGTTGTTGAGCCGGCGAAGCACCACGCGGCCCGGATCACCCGCCCGGGCGCGGGCCTCGGCCTTGAGGAAGTCGTGGAGCCACTGCCCGATCTCGGCACGCTCCTTGTCGGTCGGCTGGTCGGTCTCCAGCGGCGGCATCTGCCGGCTCGAGACCATTTCGGCCACCCGCTGCCAGACCTTCACCTGGCTGCGGACGGCGTCGAGCGAACCGACACCTGAGAGGTCGACCTCCCCTTCGATCAGATCACCGGCATGGCAGTCCTGGCAGTATTGCTTGACCAGTGGCACGATCCGCTCGTGCCCAGCCGACAGAGGCTCGATCGGGGTCGACTCCGCCCCGCAGAGCGGCCCGGTCCCGATACACGCCAAGTACACGGCGATCACGATCAAAAGCACCTGATTAACTATTCGTTTCGCCATGTAACCCATGTATTCGGCTGCCGTGACGACGATCGCCCCTAGGAGATTACCTGCGGGTGCCTCGGACGCCTCAGGCCAGGATCGCCTTTGCCACCTCGCCGGCCACGTCGGTGAGTCGGTAGTCGCGGCCCGCATGACGGTAGGTGAGCTTCTCGTGGTCGAGGCCGAGCAGGTGCAGGATCGTGGCATGGAAGTCGTGCACGTGCATACGGTTTTCCACCACCGCGATCCCGTAGTCGTCGGTGCTGCCATACGTCATGCCGGCCTTCACGCCGCCACCGGCCATCCAACTCGAGAATGCCTGGTGATGGTGCTCGCGTCCCTTGTGACCCGCCTCCGTGTGGTAAGGCGTGCGGCCGAACTCCGTCGTCCAGACGACGAGCGTTTCTTCGAGCATGCCCCGCTGCTTGAGATCAGTCACGAGCGCGGCCATCGCCTGGTCGACGTTCTTGGCCAGCGGCACGTGGTCCTGCATGTTGCCGTGAGAATCCCAGTTGCCTGACGAACCGGTGTCGATCAATTCGATGAACCGCACGCCTCGCTCGGCCATCCGCCGGGCCACGAGGCACTGCCAGCCGAAGCCGGTCGTCTGGCCGGGCTTGAGCCCGTAGAGCGCGAGCGTGCCGGCCGTCTCCTGCGACAGGTCAAACACCTCGGGCGCCTCCGACTGCATGCCGAAGGCGGTCTCGAACGACCGGATCCTCGCCTCGAGCGCGGCATCGAGGTCACGGGCCTCGGCGTGCCGGCGGTTGACCTGGGCAAGCTGCTCCAATTCCAGCGACTGCAGGTCGGCGGCAGCAGACCGCCGGTTCATGTTGGCGATCGGAATCGGTCCGGGCACGATGTGGGTGCCCTGGTGGCAGCCGGGCAGGAAGTCGGAGCCCCAGGTCTGCGTGCCTGCATAGGGCGCCTTCGGCGCGATCGCCACGAACGACGGCAGGTTTTGGTTCTCGGTGCCCAGCCCGTAGCTCACCCACGACCCGATGCTCGGCCGGGCAAACGTGAACGAGCCGGTGTGGATCTCGAGCGTTGCCTCGTAGTGGTTCGTGTGGTCCGACTCCATCGATCGGATCACGCAGAGGTCGTCCACGATGCTCCGCGTGTGCGGAAAGAGGTCGCTCACCTGGATGCCGCTCTTGCCACCTGGCGCAAAGCCCCAGTGCGGCCCGATCAGGCTCCGCTTGAACGCACCGGTCTTCCCCTGCCAGTTGTCGATCGTCACCTCTTTGCCATGGTCGGCGATCAGCCTCGGCTTGTGATCGAACGATTCGACGTGCGACACGCCCCCCGTCATGTAGAGAAAGATCACCGACTTCGCCTTGGCCGGCAGATTGGTGGCGTGCGAGACGAGCGGATTCACTGCCGCCGCAGGCGACTGCCTGCCGAGCATGCCTGCCAGCGCGAGGCTGCCGAGGCCGCCAGCCGACTGACGGAGCATCTGGCGACGGGATGGAAAAAATGGTGACATGGTGATGTCCTCTCGCGGCGTGCGGGTGTGCGTGCGACCGTGGTCGGCAGGCTGCAGTCGATCAGGCTTTAGTCGATGTAGAGGAATTCGTTGGAGGCGAAGAGCGTGCGGGCAAAGGCGGCCCAGGCAAGCAGTTCGTGCTGATCGGCTGGGGTGTCGGTGGCCTTGAGCCCGGTGCGGTAGCGGTCGATGAAACTGCGGCAGGCCGCGATCTCGGCCTCGTCGGGCCTGCGGGCCAGGGCCGTGCGGCAGGCAAGCTCGGTGCGGGCGCCGGGGTCGGACTCACTGAGCAGCCGCCGGGCGAAGGCCTGCGACTCCTCGTGCAGGAGCGGCGCATTCATCCAGAAGAGGGCCTGCGTCGGCACGGTCGTCACGGCGCGGTCCGGCGTCGAGGCGTTGGCATCCGCGCCATCGAAAAGCGCGAGGAACGGATGGCGGCCGAGCCGGGGCGTCATCAGATAGACGCTCCGCTTGGTGCTCTCATAGATCGCCATGAACGGATGGTGCTGGCTATAGCCCCAGGTATTGACCGCCGGGAAGGGATGGCCTTCGCCGGGGCTCGAGTCGAGCCGGCCCGAGACCAGAAGCAGGCTGTCGCGGATCTCCTCCGCATCGAGTCGGCGGCGACTGAACCGCCAGAGCAGCGTGTTGCCCGGGTCGACCGCAGCACAGGCCTCGCTCTGGCCGCTCGACCGCTGATAGGCCTGCGACGACATGATCAGACGGTGCAGCGACTTGATCGACCACCCGCCCTCGATGAACCGGCTGGCGAGCCAGTCGAGCAGTTCCGGATGCGTCGGGGCGGAGCCGCGGATGCCGAAGTCGTTTTCAGTGACGACCAGTCCCTGGC
>CANHCU010000148.1 GCA_947459185.1 Planctomycetaceae bacterium
CAGTCGCTGCAGAACCGGCCAGTGGCCGATTCAGCAACGCCTTCAGGCCGCCAGCCGCCACGGCCCTCTGAGCCTCGGGCTTCGTCACCACCCCGTCGCGATCGAGGTCGAGTGCCTCGAAGAGCCGCCGCTGGGGCAGTTCGCCCGCCGTCAGTCGGCCGTCGCCGTCGGCATCGAACTCGTCGAATCGCTGTTCGAGTTTCTGCCGGGCTGCGTCGCTGCCGCGGATCCGTCCCGCGACTAAAAAGCTCCCGACAATCCCGATCCCAACAACGATCGCGAATCCGCCGAACACCCGCGTGAGCCGAAGCCCCCATCCCATCTCGTCACCTCGTGCTGTCTCGATGCGTGCTGACCGTGAAGATCAGCGGCATGGTTTCTTCGGGCCTCGAAGGGTGTCCCATCACCCACCGCAGTTTACTGGCCACGAGACGATTCGACATACAGTCGGTAGAGCGCCTGAGTGCCGTCGTCGCCCCAGCCGCGGGCCATGACCTCGTCGAAAAGCCGCTCCGCCGTGGCCAGTCCGGGAAGTTCGAGACCGTTTTCTTCCGCGCAGGCCCTGGCGATGCGGATGTCCTTCACCAGATGCCTGACTAGAAATCCGGGCGCAAAGTCGCCGGCGAGGCTGCGGGGGGCGAGATTCGTGAGCGCCCAGCTGCCAGCGGCTCCGCCGCTGATCACCTGCTGCACCGCGGCCGGGTCGAGTCCGCCGGCACGGGCATGGGCCAGCGCCTCGCACCACGCCACCATGCCGACGGCGACGGCGATCTGATTGGCAAGCTTGCACTGCTGACCCGCACCGGCCGGGCCCAGGAGCGTGACAGACTTGCCCAGGCGATCGAGCACCGGTCTGGCCCGCGCGAAGGCCGCGGTGTCGCCGCCGGCCATGATCACAAGCGTGGCGTTTCTCGCTCCCACGTCGCCGCCGGAGACCGGGGCGTCGATGGCGGCGAGACCGCAGGCTGTGGCCGCCGAGGCAATCCGTTGGGCGAGGGCCGGGCTCGATGTCGTCATGTCGATCAGAAGCGTTCCCGGCCGGCTGCGATTGAGCAGACCGGCTTCGTGCGACTGCGTTCCGGTATCGCCCCTGCCGAAGTAGACCTCCTCGACGTCCGTCGGCAGCCCGAGCATCGTGATCACCACATCGCTGGCCGCGGCAACGCTGCCCGGATCATCGTGCCAATGGGCACCGCCTGCGAGGAGCGGTTCGGCCTTCTCACGAGTGCGGTTGAAGACGTGAAGCTCGTGGCCGGCCGCAAGCAGATGGCCCGCCATGCTGCGGCCCATGATGCCGGTGCCGACGAAGCCAATGCGAGGCAGCGACGAGGAAGCGACGGGGGATGATTGGTCGGTCATGGCCACCATCCTCGGGAAGAAAGGGCGTATCGTCCAGCGGGGCTGGCCTAGTTTCTGGCCGACGGCCTAGACGGGGGTTGGGCCAAGGCCTTCGCCGATACTGCGGCCACGATCGCCGCGGCAATCCGCGGCAAGGGCACCACCTGATCGACGACCCCCAGTTCAATGGCTGCCCGCGGCATACCGTAGACGACGCAGGTGCTCTCATGTTCGGCGATCGTCGTGCCGCCCGCCTTGCGGACGATACCGAGCCCCATGGCGCCGTCGCTTCCCATGCCGGTCATCAGCGTGGCGACCACGTGCGGACCAGCCGCCTCGGCCGCCGAACGAAACAGTACATCGACCGCCGGTCGGCAGTGATGCACCGGTGGACTCCGCAGCAACCGCGTGCGATACCCGCCCTCGGCCCGCTCGATCGCCAGATGATGTTCGCCAGGCGCAATCACGCACATGCCCGACCGCAACTCGGCTCCCTCCTCGGCCTCACGGACGTCGAGCGCACTGACCGCGTCGAGCCGCTCCGCCACCACCTTGGAAAAGTGACCGGAGATGTGCTGCACCACCGCGATCGGCGGTAGCCCGACAGGCAGGCTGCCGAGAACGATCCTGAGGGCCTCGAGCCCGCCGGTCGAGCAGCCGAGCACGATCAGTTGGCGGCTGTCCACGCCTCCCGGCTGAACAGAGAGGGGCACCGACGCGGCCGCCCCGCCTGCCGCCGACGGCTCCTTGTCGTCTGGTCGCCGAAACCGGCTCGCCGCCCAGGCCGCCTTCACGTGATAGGCCAGTCGCTCGCCGAGCGCACCGATCGACATCGTGCCGTCGGGCTTGGCCAGCACGTCCATCGCGCCCGCCTCCATCGCCTCCATCGCCGCCTGGGATCCGGCCTGCGTCAACGAACTGACCACCACCACCGGCATCGGGTGGTGCTGCATGAGGATCCGCAGGAAGGTGAGGCCGTCCATCCGCGGCATCTCCAGATCGAGCGTCAGCACGTCGGGATTGAGCCGGACGATCTTCTCCCGCGCGACATAGGGATCGCAGGCCGAGCCCACCACCTCGATCTCCGGATCGCGGCTGAGGCTGTCGGTGATCGCCTTGCGGACGAGCGCCGAGTCGTCGACGATGAGCACACGGAGTCGGCGGGGGGTGGGGGCATTCATCGTTGGTGTTCCGTTACGACGGCTGTCGATGTGTCAGGAGGGCCGGACGTAAACGCTGGGGTGGACGGCCTTGAAGCGATGACCGAGGCCGAGCAGGCTCTCCGAGTGACCGACGAAGAGATACCCGCCCGGCGCCAGCTGCTCGAAGAGCCGTTCGACGAGGAGCCGACGCGACTCGACATCAAAGTAGATCATGACGTTGCGACAGAAAATGGCATCGAGTTCGCGGGGCACGGGATAGCTGTCTTGAAACAGATTCACATAGTCAGTGGTCACGTGCCGGCGGAGCTCCGGCTTCACCCGGTAATAGCCCTCCCGTTCACCGACACCCTTCTGAAAGTGGCGGGCCAGCAGGTCGGGGGTTGGAAGATCGACCTTGTCCGACTCGTAGATTCCCAGCCGACAGGCGGCGAGCATGCGGCGAGAGATGTCCGACGCGTAGACCCGCCAGCTGAGACCGGGCCGCGATCGGCAGAACTCGGCCAGCACGATTGCCAGGGAATAGGCCTCCTCGCCCGATGCCGCCGCCGCACACCAGAACTGCATCTCGCGTCCGGCCGCCGCCGCCCGCTCGGCGAGCACCGGCAGCACCCGCTCTGCGAGAATGTCGAAGTGGGCCGCCTCGCGAAAGAAGTGCGTGTGGTTGGTTGAAATCAGGTCGATCAATGCGCTGATCTCGTCCTCGCCCTCAGCCGACTGCAGCAGCCCGCAATACTCCTCGTAGCTGCCACAGCCGAGCGACTGGAGCCGGCGGCCGAGCCGGCCGGCCACGAGTGCCTGCTTGTCTACCCCCAGCCGGATGCGGCTCCGCTGATAGACAAGCTCCTCGAGAAACGCGTACGCGGCGGGGGAGAGCGGCGGTTCGGAGAAGGGGAGCATCGTCAGAAGTTCGTAAAGTTCTTGTCTTCGTCGTCCCGCGGCAGGGCCACATCGCCGGGCATGGGGATACGGACGGCGGAGGCCGCCGGCAACACCGGCCGCGCCCCAGAAGCCGTCGGGGCCGGCAAGGCTGACCGAGTCGACGCCCTCGCTGTCTTGTCGAATCGAGGCAGGGCCGCTGACGGGCGGGCATTGCGGCTCCCACTCTGGCTGCGGCTGAACACGAGTGACCGCAGAAACTCCACGCTCTCCTGCATGAGATGGGCCTGGCTGTTGAGTTCGGTCGCCGCGCTCGAACTCTCCTCGGCCCGCGCGGCATTGCCCCGGGTCACGCCGTCCATCTGGGTCATCGCAAGGCCGATCTGCTTGATGCCGTGGGTCTGCTCCCGTGCGGCGGTGGCGATCTCTGCCACCAGACTGTCCGCCGCGGTCACCTTCTCCGCAATCTCGCCGAGCGACTCGCCGACACGGCTGCAACTGGCCGATCCGTGGCGGCTGTTGGCGATCGCCGTCTCGATCTTCGCCGCCGTTTCGCGGGCGGCTGCGGCGCTCCGCTGGGCCAGCGATCGAACCTCGTCGGCCACCACGGCGAAGCCAGCCCCGGCCTCGCCGGCCCGGGCGGCCTCGACCGCCGCATTGAGGGCAAGGATGTTTGTCTGAAACGCTATCTCATCGATGTTCTTTACGATCTTCGCCACTTCGGCGCTCGACACCTCGATGGCGGTCATCGCCTCGTTCATAGCGACCATCGTCCGCGAACCCGTCTCGGCCGCGGCACGGGCCTGATTCGCTAGATCCTTCGCCCGCGACGCATTGTCGGCCGTGCTCCGGATCATCGTAGACATCTCTTCGAGCGCCGCGCTCGTCTGCACCACCGACGAGCCCTGCTCGCTGCAGCCGGCGGCCAGCGCCTGACTCACGCTCGAGAGCTGGCCGGAGGCGGTCGCCGTCTGCGCGGCGCTGCTCTCCAGCGAATCCGACACGGAACGCAGTGCCCGGGTGGTCGAGCGTATGATGCCGGCCCCTAGCAGGCTGGCGAGGAGCAGGGCCGACGCCAACGCCATCCCGATGAGGATGAAACTCAGTCCCACCTTCCGCTTGGCCACCTCGGCCTCCTGCTGGGCGAACTTCGCGTTGTATTCAATGCACTCGTTGAAACGATCCATGCACTCCTGGTCCGCGGCATCCATGCGACCACGAAGAGCAGTTCTCGCCGCTTCGAGATCGCCAGCCGAAACCCGCGATAGAACGTCCGAGGCCGCAGCAATCAGCTTGTCACGGGCAGCGGAAGCAGTGTTGAATATCTGCCGGTCCTGCGCGTTCAGAATGAGAGGCATGTAGTCGTCGCGGAGTTTATCCCCCTCCTTCGTGACGGCAGCGAAGGCCGCCTCTGCGGCGGCCGTGGACTTCTCGCCTTCAGCCGCATCGACGACACTCTGGCGGACGATGCGGCGTCCGGCCATGTTGTTCTGGATGATGCGATTGAGACTGACGACCGAGGGGACAGAATTCGTTGCTATCACGACCACATTTTTGTTGATGTCGACCACTCGCCAGAGGCTCAAAGCGCCGAGCAGCGCGGCGATCAGGAAGAGCGTGATAAATCCGGCGACGATGCGGCGAGGAATGGTCCAGGTGCTCATGATATTTCTTGAGACGGGGGAAATGGGCTGTGAGTGGAGGGTGTAAAAGCCAAGGGGATCGGGACCGTGTTTTACGGAGCGGCAGCCGGTGGAAGAGACGCCGGCGTGTCGAGGGCTGCCCCCTCGGCTGCCGCAATGGCGTCGAGATCGATGAGTGACTTGACGCTGTCGCCAGACTCCGCCATTCCGGTGATGAACCGTGTGTCGATGGCACCACCGAAGTCGGGGGTCGGCTGGATGTCGGCGGCCGTGAAGTGGGCCACTTCCTCAACGCCGTCGACGATCACACCGTAGAGCCGGCTGCCGTTGCCCACCGTGGCGGCCACCTGCGTGACGACGATGCAGGTGCGATCGTGATCCGCGGTTGCCGGCAGGCCGAACCGTGTCCGTAGATCAACGACCGGGATCACCTTGCCCCGCAGGTTGATCACGCCCCGCACCTGCGGCGGCATGTTGGCCACCCGGGTGATCGGGCAGATGCGGATGATCTCCCGCACCTTGAGCACGGGGATACCGTACGACTCACGGCCGAGTGTGATCGTCAGATACTTGCCGGGACGGGCCGCAAGCTCCGACTGATTCGAGGAGACGTTCGGTGAATGAGAAGTTTGTGTCATGGCTGTCGTGCGTCGCGGGCTACGCCGCCTCTGCGTGCTTGAGTTTCAATCGAACGAGAGAGGTGGTGTCGAGGATCAGTCCCACGCGGCCATCGCCGAGGATCGCCGCGCCGGCGAACTCCTGCTGATCCTGAAAGGTTTCTCCGAGGCTCTTGATGACGACCTCCTGCTTGCCGACGAGCGCGTCGACGAGCACGCAGCGGCAGTCCTGGCCGGCCTCGAGCACCATCACGATGCCCTGCGTGGGATCGGTGACCGCGTCGGCAATATGAAGATGATTGGCGAGCCGCAAGAGCGGCACGAGTGTGCCGCGGACGCTCACCATTTCGCCGCGTCCCTGCACCACCGACATCATCGACGGCAGGGGGCGGAACGACTCCCGCACCGACAGCGTGGGCACGACGAACCGCTGGTCGCCCACCTGCACAAGCAGTCCCTCGATGATCGCCAGCGTGAGCGGCAGGCCGATGGTGAACGTCGTGCCCCGTCCCTCGGCCGAGTCGATCTCGATCGTGCCGCGGAGCCGCTCGATATTGCGACGGACGACGTCCATACCCACCCCGCGGCCCGACAGGTCGGTGACCGTGGAGGCCAGCGAGAAGCCCGGGGCGAAGATCAGGTCGAGCACCTCGCGATCGGTGAGCTGCTCGTGCGCGGAGATCAGGCCCCGCTCGATTGCCTTGCCGCGGATTCGCGAGACACTCAGGCCCCGGCCGTCGTCCTGAATCTGGAGGAACACCATGCCCCCCTTGTGGAAGGCGCGGAGGGTGATCGTGCCGGACGGGTCTTTCCCCGCGGCGACCCGGTCGGTCGGAGACTCGATCCCGTGGTCGGCCGCGTTGCGGATCATGTGGACGAGCGGATCGCCGAGTTCCTCGACCAGCGTGCGGTCGACTTCGGTTTCCTCCCCCTCGAGCACGAGCCGGATCTCCTTGCCGACCTGGCCGGAGAGGTCGCGGACGAGCCGCGCCATCTTTTGAAACGTTCCACGGACCGGCACCATCCGCAGCGACAGGGCGGTCCGCTGCAGCTCCGTGGAGATGCCGCGAAGCTGCCCGAGGCTGCGGGCCAGCTGCTCGCTGGCCACGGCCTGCAGGTCGGAATTCTGGGTAACCATCGACTGGGCGATGACGAGTTCGCCGACGAGATCGATGAGACCATCGAGTTTGGCTGTGTCGACCCTGATCAGGCCGGCGGAGCCAGCACCGGCACTCGCTGCGGCCGCGGCAGGGCGGGCGGCCGCTGGCTGGACGACCGACTGCTCGACGTCGGCCGCCGGGAGCGGCGGGGCGACTGGCGGTGGGGATGCCTCGGGGGCGACCTGCGGCGGCGCGATCGCAACGGGCTCGGCTGCGACGACAGAAGCCGGCGGAACGACGGTGGCTGGTGCTGCGGTCGGCGCGGCGGCGGCGACCGGCTTGACAGTCGCTGCCGGCTGCTGCGGTGCCGACAGCATGCCACGCACGTCCTCGATCACGGCCGCCACCGGCAGGCTGATCTGCTGGCCAACACGCGTGCCCTCGATCTGCACGGCCATCTCGTCGATGAATCGCTTGAAGGCGTCGGCCCCGGCAAGGATCGCATCGATCGCCCGGCGGTCGAGTCGGTACGCGCCGCGCCGAGCGGCGTCGAGCAGCGACTCCAGTTCGTGGGCGAGCCGCTGGATGACGGTCAGCTTCATCACGCTGGCATTGCCCTTGAACGTGTGAAAGGCGCGAAACACGGTCGCCAGCGTCTCTTTGTCCTCCGGCCGCTCCTCGAGCACGAGCACGCCCTGCTCGATGTCCTGCAGTAAATCCTGCGATTCAGAGCAGAAGAGCCGCACGAGTTCACCGTCGGCGTCATCCGGGAGAACGGAGAAGAGTTCCGTGACAGCCGCCGCGTGGGTCTTCAGGGCAGGGGATGCTGGTCGCACCGCTGTCCCTTCGGGCTGCCTGCTGACGGGCTGCCTGCTGACGGGCTGGCTGCTGACGGGCTCTCCTGTCGGACTGGCCTGGGCCTGCTGGCCGCTCGCTTCCGGCTCACGACTCCAGGCGAGCACCGCCTCCTCCATGCGAGGCTGCCAGTCGTGCAGATGGACGATCGCATCGGAGTTGAGCGTTGCCGCCACGCCCGGGCTCACTTCCACCCGGCTGCGGGCCGCTGCCGCCAGATCGCAAATCGCCTGCGGCGCATGAACCGCCACCGCCTGCTCAAGCTCACCGAGGAGCCTCCTCAGTTCCTCCGCAGGCTTCTGGGCGTGCGGATCGACGAACGCCAATTCCAGACTGATCAGCCGCAGCAGTTTCAGCGCGTGCTCAGCGGCGGCAGATCGGTCGGGCGTCATTGGTCGCTGCCAGACGGAGCGTGGAGCAGGGGGATGGCGAAGTCGGTCAATCCTAACCCCTTTTTTTGACGCCCGTTCGCCAATCCGCAGGGTCGGCCCTATTTTCCCGAGCCCATAGAGCCCGCACGACCGGCGCAGCCCGCAGCCGTGTTACTGC
>CANHCU010000149.1 GCA_947459185.1 Planctomycetaceae bacterium
ACGGGCCGCCGAAAACCTCGTGCACCAACTGCTCGACCAGGACCTGCTTTCGCGGAGCGGCGGCGACCGGCCCGTGGTCTCTCTCAATCCCCGGTCGTGGGAGGTGATGCGGGGTGAGCGGCCCGTCGTACTGGTCGAGCCGCGGGCGGGCACCACCCGTAAGGCCAAGGCCGACGTGGACGACTGGCAGGGAGTCGATCGCGATCTCTTTGAGCGGCTCCGCAAGTGGCGGCGGCGGGTGGCCGATGCCCGTGGCAAGCCTGCCTGGACAATCCTCGACGACAAGTCGCTGCGGGCGATCGCCCGTGAGAAGCCGTCATCACCCGCCGCCCTCTTGCGGTGCAAGGGTATCGGCGAAAAGCGGCTGGCTGACTTCGGCGCCGCCGTGCTCGACCTCGTCGCCGGCCGCGAGCCGGCGTGAGCGGTTCGCGCGAGAAGCCAGCCAGGATCCCCCGGCTCACGCCGGGGGCTTGTATGGGCCATACAAGCCCGAAGCGTCAGCGCCGGGATCGCCTCACCCGTCGCCGAGATACGCATCCCGGACGCGGCGGTCCTGGGCCAGTTCCGTGCCGCTGCCAGTGAGCGTGATGCGGCCGGTTTCGAGAACGTAGCCCCGCGAGGCGAGCTTGAGTGCCGCACGGGCATTCTGCTCCACGAGCACCACAGCGATGCCGCGGGCCGACAGCCCCGCGATCACCTCGAAGATCTTCGCCACCACCAGCGGCGCCAGGCCCAGCGACGGCTCGTCGAGCAGGAGCAGCCGCGGCCGGCCCACGAGCGCACGCCCCAGCGCCAGCATCTGCTGCTCGCCGCCCGAGAGCGTGCCTCCCATCTGCCCCATCCGGCTGCCGAGCACGGGAAAGAGGCCACAAACCTCGTCGATGTCGTGACGCACCTCGGCCCGGTCGGATCGCGTGAAGCCACCGAGTTCCAGATTTTCCCGCACTGAGAGCCGCGGAAAGATCCGTCGTCCCTCGGGCGAATGGCCGATGCCGAGCCGCACGATCTCATGCGGCTCGAGGCCCGTGACCGGGCGGCCCTCGAATCGCACCTGTCCACCGCGGACGGGCACGACCCCCGAAATCGCCATCAACAGCGTCGTCTTCCCGGCGCCGTTGGCGCCGATGATCGCCACGAGTTCACCTGCGGCCACTTCGAGCGACACTTTGTCGAGCGCCCGGATCGGGCCGTAGCCCGCCTCGAGGTTCTCGACCTCGAGCATCGGCGGTTGCATCTTGGCATCTCCCAACGTGACGCGCAAGGTGTGAAGCGGATTACTCATGACTCACTGCCCAGGTAGGCCTCGATCACCTTCTCGTCCCGTCGCACCTCGGCCGGCGTGCCCTCGGCGATCTTCACACCATGGTCGAGCACGGCCACGCGGTCGCTGATCCGCATCACCACGTTCATGTGATGCTCGATGAGCACGACTGTCACGCCGCGATCGCGGATCCGCTCCACCAGCCGGGCCAGATCGTCTGTTTCGGAGGGATTCATGCCGGCCGCCGGCTCGTCGAGCAGAAGCAGCTTCGCGCCGGTGGCGACCGCCCGCGCGATCTCCAGCCGCCGCTGATCGCCGTAGGGAAGCTGGCCGGCAATCCGGTTGGCGTCGCCTGCCAGTCCCACGAACTCCAGGCTCTCGATTGCCCGTCGCTGGGCCGCCGCCTCGGCCCGTCGATTCGCGGGCGAGCGGAAGAGCATCGCCGGCACGCCGCCGGGGATCGTGCGATCGAGGCCGACGAGCACGTTTTCGAGCACAGTCATGTTGGAGAAGAGGCGGATGTTCTGAAACGTCCGGGAGATGCCGGCACGGGCGACGACGTTCGGCGACCGGCGGCCACGGTTCCAGACCGCGATCGTTCCGGCAGTGCCGAGCAGCCAGCCGGCGATGAGCCCCGTCCAGCCCCGGCGCCGCACCCTCGCCTTGCCAGCGGCCAGCCGATCGAGCACTTCTTCTTTCACGTGCGGTCTGCCTGCCGCAGCGTCCGCCACGCCGGCCAGATCGGTCGTGTCGGGCACGGTGCCCGGCCCTGCTCGACGGGCCGTCACCTCCGCCTGCAGCGCATCGCGAACGGCCTTGGCCTCCGCGAGATCTCGCTTGATCGCCAGCACGTCGGTGCCGTCGGCGCTCACCACCCGCCACTTGCCTGCCATCTGATCGATCGCCAGTTCGGCCCGGAAGTAGCCACGCAGCCGCTCCGCGGCGCTGGCGAGCGTGAACCGGTCGCCCGTGATCATGCCCCGCTTCACCACCGCCAGCCAGAGCCGGTCAACGTCTACTGCCGCTGCGGCGAAGAGCAGGCCTGTGAGCAGCCCGATGCCGATCGCCGACCAGAACGTGCCGGCCGTGAACGACCGCTCCAGCCGGTGGCCTTCGAACCGCACCGACCCGCTCGTGGGCGAGTAGATGCCGCTGATCGTGTTGAAGGCGGTTGTCTTGCCGGCCCCGTTGGGACCAATGACCGAGACGATGCTCCCCGCCGGCACAGCCAGATCGAGTTCCGAAACCGCCACCAGACCGCCAAACCTGACCGTCACCCGATCCAGGTCGAGCAGCGGCAAACCGGCCGCGTCACGCAGGGACGTGCCGGCGGCAGACGACGATGACAACGATGTTTCGGGCTTCCGATTCATGCGTGGTCCTCGTGGAGTTCGGCGGCGAGACGCCGCGAGGGCACGAGCCCCTCCGGCCGATACCGCATCACGAGCACGAGCGCCAGCCCAAAGATCGCCAGCCGCCAGCCGCTGAAGGAGAGCAGGCTCGACCCCGTGGGGTTGATGTTCATCTGCTGGATCCACGAATCGGCCCACGGGGCCAGCACGGTGTCGAAGCCGACGAGGATCGCCACGCCCAGGATCGTGCCCGGGATGCTGCCCAAGCCCCCGAGGATCACGGCGCAGAGCACCATGATCGAGCGATTGAAGTCGTAGGCATTGGGATCGGCCGTGGTGGAGAGACTGGCGGCGTAGAGGCAGCCTGCCAGCCCGGCCACCGCCGACGACATCGCAAACGCCGACAACTTCACCCGCGTCGCCGAGATGCCCATCGCCGAAGCGGCCAGTTCATCCTCGCGGACCGCCACCCACGCCCGACCGAGCCGCGACTGCTCGAGCCTCCGCATCGCCACCACGACGCCAGCCAACGCGAGCAGGGCGAGGTAGTAGAACCACCGCGGATCGATGGCGAACGCCAGGCCGAGATCGAGGCCGCCGACCTTCACGCCGGCCCCCGGTGGCGGCACCGGATTGAGGCCCTTCATGCCGCCGGTGATCTGCTCGAGGTTGCGGAGCGTCACCTTCACCACTTCTCCGAAGCCGAGTGTGACGATGGCCAGATAGTCGCCGCGGAGGCGGAGCGTCGGCGCACCGAGCGCCAGTCCGATGCCGGCCGTGGCCAGCACGCTCACGATCGTCGCCGCCAGAAACCCGATCTGAAACGGATACATCGGCACCGTGAGGATCGCCATCAGGTAGGCACCGATGCCGAAGAACGCCGCGATCCCCAGGTGGACCAGCCCCGTGTAGCCCACCATCACATTGAGCCCGAGTGCCAGGATGCAATAAATGAAGAGCGTGGTCACCTGCCCGCCGAGCGCACCGCCGAGCGCCGGCACGACCAGCGGCGCCACCGCCAGCACCACGAGCGCAACCAGGTCCCATCGTTCCCGCACAAATTCTCGGATGCCCGCCCAACCGGACGCGGTGGAGTTTTGTGACGGTAGGTTGGACGGAGCGGGCGTCATACCTTCTCCTTCGTCCTGCGTCCCAGCAGGCCTTCCGGCCGGAACACGAGGATCACGATCAGGATCGCGAAGACGATCGCGCCGGTCCAGCGTTCACCGACATACGCGCTCGAAAGCGATCGGACGAGCCCGATCACCAGTCCCCCCACGACCGCGCCTGGAATGCTGCCGATCCCGCCGAGCACCGCAGCCGTGAAGGCATAGAGGCCGTTCTGGAATCCCATCTGGAAGCCGATGGTGTTGATGTAAAGCCCGTAGATCACGCTCGCCGCTCCGCCGAGCGCCCCGCCAATGAAGAAGGTCGCCGCGATCACGCGATCGACGTCCACGCCCACCAGCGCTGCCGCCGTCGGATCCTGCGACACCGCCCGCATCGCCCTGCCCAGGCGGGTCGTCTGCACCAGGAGCGACAGGGCCAGCATCAGCGGCACCACGACGACCAGCACCAGCAGATCCTTCCAGGTGAACTGCAGCCCCTCGCCGGGCAGCAGATTGGTGGAAGGGAGCAGTTCGGGAAACGAACGGTCGGAGGGACCGAGCCAGAACAGCCCGATGTTCATGAAGATGAACGACACGCCGATCGCGGAGACGAGCGGCGCAAGCTTCGGCGCATTCCGCAGCGGCTTGTAGACTATTCTGTCGACGCACACGTTGAGCGTGCCGCAGAACAGGCCGCAGGCGACGATCAACATCGCGATGCCCAGCCATGTGGCCGTCGGCCCCGCCGTCGCCAGACCGAATGCGGTCACCAGCGACAGGGCCAGGCAGGCCCCCAGCATGATCAGGTCGCCGTGCGCGAAGTTGATCAGGCCGATGATCCCGTAGACCATCGTGTAGCCCAGTGCCACCAGTGCGACAAGCGCCCCGTTCGTCAGTCCGATCAGGCACTGCTGGAGGAAAAACTGGGCGGACACGGGCGGGCTTTCAGGAAGCTGGCTTGAGGAGACTGTCTTCCAAGACCCCGGGACGACCGGTGGAGCCGGAGTTTTACCGCGCAGCGTCTGCTGGTGCTGCGCCATCTGCGGCACCGCCACCCGGCGGTTCACCATCAGCCCCGCCGCTTTCAGCGTTGGCGTCGAGGACCTCCTCGAACTCGAATCGGCCGTTTTTCACCACGCTGACGGTGAGCGTCCGCATGGTGGTGTCACCGTTGGCGTCGAAGCCCCAGTGCCCGAGGGCCCCGTCGAAGTCGCGGATTGCCAGGGCCGCATCGGAGATCGCACGACGATCCTTCGTGCCGGCCCGGCGGATCGCCTCGAGCGCCACGCAGGCGGCCTCGTAGCCGTAGACGGCGTAGGCTTCCGGGAGTTCGTGATACTTCTCCCGGTAGCGTTCCACGAAGGTGTGCCCCTTGCCGGTGAGCTTCTCCGGCGGCAGGCCTCCAAACGTCACGAAGCAACGCCCCTCCAGATTGGCGGCCCCGGCCGAATCGATGAACACTTGCTCGCGGCAGCCATCGGGCACCATCAGGATCGCGGTGATGCCGGCGCTGGCCATGTCCTTGGCGAGTTGCCCACCCTTGCTCTGCGTGGTGCCTCCAAAGTAGACAAGGTCGGGCTTCGCCGCCTTGATGCTCGCCATCAACGACTTGAACTCCTGCGCCTTGGCATCGATCGAATCGTGATCCAACACCTCGATGCCGATCTCCCGGCACCGCTCGTCGAAGAGATCGGCGAGGCCTTTGCCGTAGACCTCGTTGTCGTCGAGGATGCAGACGGTCTTCACGCCGCGGCGCTTGGCCCAGTCGGCCGACAGCGGTCCCTGCAGGTCGTCGGCGGGCACGACCCGCGTGTAGTTGAGCCTCCCGGTGGGCCGGTAGACACCGGGCTCCCCCGGCTCCCCGAGGCCGGGCTTCGTGAGCCCCACGGCCGTGTTGGCCGGCGACACCATCAACAGGTCGCCGAGGTTCAAGATCGGCATCGACACCTTGGCGGCACCCGAGTTGAAGGTGCCGATGTAGGCAACCACGTCGGGGTCCTGCAGCGCGCGGCGGGCATTGGCCGCCTCGGCCTCGCTCGTCCACTGGCCGGCAGCGGCTGTCGAATCGTCGAGGTCGAGATACTCAACGCGATAGGGCCCGACCCTGCCCCCGGCCTCCTCGACCGCCATACGGATGCCCCGCACGATCGTGTCGGACTGCTGCTTCGCGCTGCCGGTCCGCGGCAGGCTCGAGACGATGGTGACGAGCGTGGGGTCGGTCGGCCGGCAGCCGGCAAGAAATAGGCCTAAGAGCAGGCAGAAGAGCAGGATGGCGGAGATTCGCGGCGTCATGGCTGATACTTTAGCAGACCCTGAGCCGCTGCGGTTCGGGGCTGCCCATGCCCCTCACGGATGGGTCCGAGTCCCATACAAGCCCGGAGCGTGAGCGATGGGATTCCTCGTCACTGCCCCATATCCCCCGGCTCGCGCCGGGGGCTTGTATGGGATCCTTCCATACAAGCCCGGAGCGTGAGCGATGGGATAAGCGCTCCCCCTACCGCTTCACCAGCCGCCAGGCTCTGTGGATCCGTTCGTTCCGGAAGTCCTCGGGGATTGTGCGATTGGTGATCTCGCGGAAGGTGTAGAGTGCCGACAGCCGCTCCTCGGCGAGATGAAAACGGCGGAAGTTGGTCGAAAAATAGACGACCCCTCCGGTGACGAGATTCTTCGCCACCAGTTCCAGGAGTTCGGCATGGTCGCGCTCGACGTCCCACGGCGTCTCGCTCTTCGCCGACCGCGAGTAGGTCGGCGGATCGACCACCACCAGGTCGAACGGCAGCTCACCACGATTGGCCCGGTGCTCGAGAAAGGCGCGGGCTTCGTCACGCACGATCCGGTGGCGGCCTGCGTCCTTGAAGCCGTTCTTGGCGAGGTTCGTCCGCGTCCACTCAAGGTAGGTGTTCGAGAGATCGACGCTCACCGTCTCCTTGGCCCCGCCCGCGGCCGCATAGACGGAAAAGCTGCCGGTATAGCAGAAGAGGTTGAGCATTCGCTTTCCCTCCGCCTCACCGCGAACCATGGCCCGCGTCTGACGGTGGTCGAGGAACAGCCCCGTGTCGAGATAGTCGGAGAGGTTGACCTCGAACGACAGATCCCCCTCCTTCACCGCAAGCACCGCCTGCCGCTGGTCAACCTTCTCATACTGCCCGCCATCCCGCTGCCGCCGTCGCATCTTCAGGAAGGTCTGCATTGGCGGAACGCCCAGTTCGATCGCCGCCGCCTCGATCATCTTGTCGAGCCAGACATCGTGCTCGATGTCGGTGCGTTCGTGCGGCCGCTCATACTCGGCGGCGTGAAGCCAGCCGGCATACCAGTCGATGACGAGCGGAATCTCGGGGATGTCGCGGTCGTAGATACGGAAGGCCTCTATCCCCTGCCGGCGGGCCCACTTGGAGAGGTGCTTGAACCGCTTCGCGAGCCGGCGGCGGAAGTCGCCGATCTGATCGTCGGTCGTGCGGCCGCGCGGGCGGCCGGGGGCCGATGCAGGGACATTGAAGCCATCCGGATTGTCGCCGGGACGGCAGAAGTCTCCTCGCGGGGATCTTTCGCCTTCACCCTCTAAGGAGCCGCTTTCCTCCTCAGGGCGAAAGCTCCCATGCTCGTCGAGCTTCCGCCGATCCCGTCGCTCAGCGTCGGGGGTGCCGGTGTCTCCCGGGGGATGTGGGGCATCGGCAATTGGTTGTGCCGGTTCTTGTCGCCTTCTGATTTCCACTTCCAAGAGTCTGCAGGCGATCGGCCCGTTGGAGAGTGGCACGCGATACGTAGGACGCAGGCCGAGCTGACCAGCAGCAGGCGTGTCGGCCGCGAGGATGGCCGCCCGCCAGCCACCGCAGTGCTGCACGAGCCAGTCGCCAAAACGCCTGAAGAAGGCGGCGGACCGAGGGAGCGGCAGCCGCTCGCCATAGGGAGGATTGGTGACCACGAGCCCGCTCTCTCCCGCCGGCCTGGCCTGTTCGAAATGCTTCACTTCGATCGCGATGCACGATGCCACGCCCGCAGCCTCGGCACAGGCTTTCGCCGCGGCCACGGCATTCGGATCGAGATCGCTGGCCTGGAAGCCTCCCGCCGGTTCCCGCACGCGGGCCTCGAGCTTCGCCACCAGTCGATCAAAGAGCCCGCGGTCGCAGTCGCGAAACTTATAAAAGCCGTGGGCCTTCCGCCGCGCGCGATAGAGCCCCGGCGCGATCCGCGCGGCGATCGTGGCCGCCTCGATGACGAGCGTGCCGGAGCCGCACATGGGGTCTAACAATAGCCCGCATTTCTCATCATCAACCGTACGCTCGCATTTCTCATCATCAACCGTACGCTCGCATTTCTCATCATCAACCGTACGCTCGCATTTCTCATCA
>CANHCU010000150.1 GCA_947459185.1 Planctomycetaceae bacterium
CGGGCTTGTATGGGGCCTATCCCATCGCTTGCGCTCCGGGGCTTGTATGGGGCCTATCCCATCGCTTGCGCTCCGGGCTTGTATGGGACCTATCCCATCGCTTGCGCTCCGGGCTTGTATGGGACCTATCCCATCGCTTGCGCTCCGGGCTTGTATGCCCGCATACAAGCCCCCGGCGCGAGCCGGGGGATTCGTGTTCACAGCAGGGCTCGGCATCGGGCCAACACGTGACGGCGCTGCTACGCGCTCTTGTGCCGGGCGGCCTCGCGGACAGGCACCACCGGCTCCGTGCCAGCGACGTTGCGATCGTTGATCACGTAGGTGCTGCCGTTGTTTTCCGGCAGGTCGAACATGATGTCGAGCATCACGTCCTCCATGATCGACCGCAGCCCACGGGCTCCGGTCTCCTTTCGCATTGCCTTGCGGGCGATCGCGGCGAGCGCCTCGTCGGTGAACTCGAGCTTGCAGTTCTCGACACCAAACAGCCTCTGATACTGTTTCACCAGCGCGTTCTTCGGCTCGCGGAGCACCTTCACCAGCGCGCCTTCGTCGAGCGGTTGCAGGGAGGAGATCACCGGCAGACGACCGACCAACTCGGGGATCAGGCCAAACTCGAGGATGTCATCCGAATCGACCTGCGGCAGCAGTTCGGAGAGATCGGCGTCGCCGCGGTAGCCGCTGGGCTGCCCGAAGCCGATCGTCCGCTTGCCGAGCCGCCGGGCGATGATCTTGTCGATGCCGACGAACGTGCCGCCGCAGATGAAGAGGATGTTCGACGTGTCGATCTGGATGTACTGTTGCTCGGGGTGCTTGCGGCCGCCCTGGGGCGGCACGTTGGCCACGGTGCCTTCAAGCATCTTCAGGAGCGCCTGCTGCACACCTTCGCCGGAGACGTCGCGGGTGATCGAGACGTTCTGGCTGGTCTTGCCGATCTTGTCGATCTCGTCGATGTAGAGCACGCCCCGCTGGGCGGCCTCGATATCGAAATCAGCGGCGTTGAGCAATTTGAGGAGCAGGTTCTCAACGTCCTCGCCCACGTAGCCCGCCTCGGTGAGCGTGGTGGCGTCACCGATGGCAAACGGCACGTCCAGGATCTTTGCCAGCGTTCGGGCCAGCAGCGTCTTGCCCGAACCGGTGGGGCCAAGCATCAGGATGTTGGACTTGTCCACTTCGACATCGCCCCCCTCGCTGCCGAGGTTGAGCCGCTTGTAGTGGCTGTGGACGGCGACGGCAAGCACCCGCTTGGCGTGCTGCTGGCCGATCACATATTGATCGAGATGGCTGACGATCTCCCGGGGCGACGGGATGGTCGTGAAGAGCTGCTTGCTGGTGCCGCGCCGCCGCTTCTCCTGGTCGAGGATCGACTGACAGAGGTCGATGCACTCGCCGCAGATGTAGACGTCGCCCGGTCCTTCGACCAGCGGCCCCACGTCGCGGTAGCTCTTGCGACAGAACGAACAGAAGGCGTTCTTCTTCGTCGTCCCACCGGCACCACGGCGTCCGAGCCCACCGACGTCTTTCCCTGATGGCATGCTTCAGTTCCTCGAGAAATCGTTCCCCGCCCGTTCACCACAGACCGCCACTTGCCGCCCTACGACAGGCCCGGCCGCTGGAGGCGGTCGGGCTCCTTCGCATCGCGCCGCACGTGCGGTTCGACGAGCGTAGATATTTTTCGGTATTCCTCTTCGCTAAGCACACCCTTGTCGCGGAGATTTTTGTAGCCGACAAGCGAGCTTTCCCAATCGCCATGATCGCTACCCGATTGGAGCCACCACGACCGGACTGCGACGATCGCAGCGATCCCGATGGCCACAAGGAGCCCGAGCAGCACGGCACTGATCAAAAACGCTTGCACTGGAAACAGCCCCGTTTGCAGAGGGTCGTCGCCCGAAAGGAGGTGTTTTGTCCACGAACGGTCTTCGAACGCCAACGCGGTACTGCACGGCGGCTTTATTATGGCCGCGGTGCCCGCACTGGGTCCAGAAAGTTCCCCCCACTTTTCGCAGGCTCCACAGGCTGTGGCAATGGCAAAGTCGGCAGCCTCAAAATCGGGCCGATTTTCCCGCTTGTGACGAAAAAACGCGACTTTCCGCGCCGAACGGCCGATTTCCCTCGATATGGCGCATTCCTCACAACCACGTTCACTGCCAGGCTCGACCAGCAACCTGCTGCGTGGAGTCGCGATCGCCGCGGCGGTCGCGTTGGTGGCAGGCCTCGGCATCCTGACTCCACTCCCAATCCTGGCAGAGGGCCCCGCTGAGCAGCCCCGCCTGCCAGAGCTGGTACGGACCAAGCACAGGACGTTTTCGATTCCGTTCCGCCTCCCCACCTCCAACGATGCCGACGCCACGCCGCAGCGGGTCGTGATGAGCGTGTCGAAGGATCTGGGCGGCACGTGGGAATCCGCGGGCGAAGTTGCGCCGTCGGCCGGCACCTTCACGTATCAGGCGGGAGCGGACGGCGAATACTGGTTCCGCCTGCGGGCGGTTGACCGCAAGGGGCGGGCCCGTGGTGGTGAAGGCCCCGACATGCGGGTGCTTGTTGATGCGGCTGGCCCTCGGCTCGCGGCCCGGGTCTGGAAGGGCGCCGATGGTGAAATCCTCTGCCGATACGCCGCGATCGACGACTCGATCAGGATGGAATCACTGAAGCTCGAATATCGCACCGCCGACGCGCAGGGATGGAAGCCCATCGCTGCGGAGGGGGTGCTCTCCCGCGAATCTCCGGCACACCTCGTCGGTGAGGAGATCTGGTGGGCGGGCGAAAAGGTCGAGTCGCTGACGGCGCGAATCACCGTGTCCGACTCCGCCGGGAACCAGACCGTGCGTCAGTTCACGATGGAACCCACCGACCCCAACGTTGACCAAGCGGCGCTCGCCCAGGAACTGGGCGCCCCCAGCCTGCCTTCGCAATCGATTCCGCAGGATGCGGTCGCAGCTGGGGCGGTCACCCGGGCCTCCCCGACAACCGACAGAACTCGCTCCGCCGGCGGATGGACAGCAGAAACCGCCGCGGCCTGGTCGGCGGAGCAGCCCCGCGTTCCCGCGACGCAGGCCGAACGTGTCGGCGAACAGCAGAGCGTGCTGGTCAGCCGCACGGGAGGTTCTGCGATGGCCCCCGACGACCCGACAGGTGGCCGCAGCCTGCTGGCCTCGACGTCCGCGGGAATCCCGGCGCAGATGCCCAGCCAGTCGAGCGGTCCTCAGCCGCTGGAATACCGTGGCAAGCCGCTGCAGCTTTCCCGTTCCCGTCGCTTCGCCTGGGATTACGAGATGCCGGCCGAACGTCCGAACGCGACCCGGCTGCGGGTTGAACTCTGGAGCACGCGGGACGGCGGACTCTCCTGGCAGAAGGCCGCCGTGGACGACGACGTCGTGAGCCCCATCAACGTGGTGCTCCCCGCGGCGGGCCTCTACGGCTTCCGCCTGGAGATCATGCCCGACGTGCCCGACTCGAGTGCGGGTCCGCGGCCGGGCGATGCCGCCGAGAGTTGGATCGGAATCGACGAGGATCCGCCCCACGTCGAGTTCCTCGGTGCGGCGCGGCTTTCGGAGAGCGACAGCAGCGGCATCGTGATCCGCTACACCTCGCGTGATCAACTCCCCGCACCAAAAACGGCCCGCCTGCTCTTCTCCCCAAACGCCGAAGGACCGTGGGCCACGATCGCCACCGCCGTTGAGAATCAGGGGGAATACCGCTGGCAGCCCGATCGGGTGACGCCGGCGCGGGTCTATCTCCGCATCGAGGTGGCCGACGCCGCTGGCAACGTCGGCGCCGCCACGAGCCCCGAGCCCGTCACGGTGTCGACCACCCGCGTGGTCGGCCGTCTCGGAGGCGTCCGCACGCTGCCGACCGCGCCGTAGGCGGCTGGCTGTATACACGCGAAACATGGCATCCTGCCATTTTCGCTTGGCCGACTCCGTCGGCTGGTGTTAACCCGGCCCTCCGGGCCTAGCGCGATGCAGACCGAATCATCCGTGAGGGGCTGCCCATGCCCCGTGAGCCGGCGTTGCTGACCAGCGGAGGCAGGATGCCGAAGCGCAGTCAGCATCGAGTGAGCGCAGGCAGGATGCCGGAGCGAACGTCCGGCGACGGGGCATGGGCAGCCCCGAACCGCCGGTAGCGAGACGTCACCGTTGCGATCGTCGGTCCGCAACCCGCTACACTGATGGCCCCTTCATGGAGAGCCGTTTCCCGTGCCCGATGCTGCAAGTGCCCTCGAGATCCTCCAGCAGCCCACCGAATGGTCGCTCGGCACGCCGTCGCTCGTGGCGTTGGTCGGCGACGAGCCATTCCTCGCCGGCCACATGCTCGCCCTGCTCCGCGACCGCCTCTGCCCCGACGAGGCCGACCGGGCCTGGGCGTGGCGGGAGTTCTCGGGTGAAGCCTCTCCCGATCCCCGCGATGTCTTTGACGAAGCCGCCACCGTGCCGCTGTTCGCCGGCGCCACCCGCGCCGCCGTCGTGCGGAATGCCGATGGCTTCGTGACAGCGGCCCGCGAGTCGCTTGAAAAAATCGCCGGTGCGTCCCGCAGCAATGGCCGTGGAATCGTCATCCTCGAGGTGAAGAGCCTGCCGGCCAACACCCGGCTGGCCAAGGTGGTGGCGAAGCACGGACTCGTTATCGACATCACGATCCCACAGCGAGCCAACCTCGCGGCCTGGGTGCGGCAGTGGTCGCAGTCGCGGCACGGCATCCAACTGGCACCCGCCACGGCGCAGCGGCTGCTCGAACGCCTCGGCAACAACCTCGGTCAGGTCGATCAGGCGCTGGCCCGGCTCGCCGCCGCCACCGATCCGGCCGCCAAGAAAACTGCCATTCAGCCCGAGGCGATCGACGACTTCGCGGGCAGCCCGCTGGAACGCACCGCCTGGGGCATGATCGACGCCGCTGCCACGGGCGATGCCCGTGAGGCCGTCGCCCAGCTCGCCGCGTTGCTGGCGGCAGGCGAAAACCCCATCGGCATCAGTGCCCAGATCGCGTCGGTGGTGCGGCGGCTCTCCACAGCCGGAAGGCTGCTGGCCCTGCCTGCTGGACGCGGCCGGCCCGCCGGCATCGAACAGGCGCTGCGGGAGGCCGGCGTGGCCGCCTGGCCGAAGGCGATGGCCCAGGCCCGCGAGTCGCTCGGCCAGTTGGGGTCGCGACGGGCCCGGCAGCTTCCGACCAGCCTTTTGGACCTCGATCTCTCCCTCAAGAGCGATGCGTCGCGGGGTCTGCGGGCCAGGCTGGCCTTGGAGCGGCTCTTCTGCAAGATGAGCCGTCAGGCGGCACCGCCCGGACCGACCAAAACACCCGGAAGCCAGACATCAGGAGCCCGCCCATGAATTCCGAGTCCAACACCGATCCCCGCGACCGTTGGGACAATCCGCTCGCCTCCCGCTACGCCTCGGCCGAGATGTCGCGACTTTGGAGCGACAACCATCGCTACAAACTCTGGCGGCAGACCTGGTTGGCGTTGGCGGAAGCGGAAGCTGAACTCGGCCTGCCGATCTCCCCCGCGCAGCTCGCCGAGATGCGGGCCCATCTCGAGCCGATCGATTTCGCGAAGGCGGCCGACTATGAACGGAAGATGCGGCACGACGTGTTTGCCCATCTGCACACCTTCGGCGATGCCTGCCCGCTGGCCCGGCCGATCCTTCATCTGGGGGCGACGAGCGCCTACGTCACCGACAACACCGACCTGATTCTGATGCGGGATTCGCTCGATCTCATCGCCTCCCGCCTGGCCGTGGTAATCGAACGGCTGGCAGACCGTGCCCTGGAAACCCGCGATCTTGTCTGCCTCGGCCGCACCCACCTGCAGCCCGCGCAGCCCACCACGATCGGCAAGCGGATCTGTCTCTGGATCCACGATCTCCTGCTCGACCTGGAGGAGGTGCTGCATCGCCGCCGCTTGCTCCGTGGCCGCGGTGTGAAGGGCACGACCGGCACCCAGGCCAGCTTCCTCGAACTCTTCGCGGGCGATCACGCCAAGGTGCGGCGGCTCGACGAGATCGTGTCGCAGAAGCTCGGCTTCGACCGCTCCTACGACGTGACCGGGCAGACCTATACACGCAAGGTCGATTCGCAGGTTGTGTCGGTGCTCGCCGGGATCTCGGAATCGACCCACAAGGCGGGGAACGACCTGCGGCTGGCCGCCGCCTGGGCGGAACTCGAGGAGCCGTTCGAGACCGAGCAGGTCGGCTCCTCCGCGATGCCCTACAAGCGGAACCCGATGCGGGCCGAACGGATGTGTGGCCTGGCCCGGTTTGTGATGGGCTTCACGGCCACCACCAGCCAGACGGCGGCCGTGCAGTGGTTCGAGCGGACGCTCGACGACTCCGCCCCGCGGCGGCTGGTGCTGCCGCAGGCCTTCCTCGCCACCGATGCCCAGCTCGTTATCTACGCCAACGTCGCCGGCGGTCTTGTCGTGCTCCCCGGTGCGATCCGCCGCAACCTGGAGCACCACCTCCCCTTCCTGGCCAGCGAGCGACTGCTGATGGCCGCCACGACCGCGGGGGGCGATCGGCAGGAACTCCACGAGGCGATCCGGTGTCACAGCCACGCCACCACGGCCCGGATGCGCGAGGGGCATGACAACGATCTCATCGAGCGTCTCGCCGGCGACCCGCTCTTTGCCGGCATCGACCTGATTCAGGCGATGGACGTGCCAGGACTGGCCGGCCGGGCCGCGGCCCAAGTCGAGGAATTCATCGCGGGCCCCGTGCGAGCGGCATTGGATACCTGCCCGACGCGGGCCGCCGAATCAGCGCTGCGGGTGTGAGAGAGGAGCATCACACCCGGTCTTGATGCCGCGACTTGCTGCGGTTGCTGCGGCAGTCGGCGCACAGGCCGGAGATGATCAGCCGATGGCTGCGGGCGCGGAACTGGTGCTGGACTGCAACCGCGTCGCAGATCTTCGCCAGGTCATCACTGGAGAATTCGATCAGCTTTTGGCACGACGTGCAGTGGAGATGATCGTGCTGGGGGTAGCCGTAGTCGTGCTCGTAGACGGCCCGTCCGCCGAGCACCATCTTGCGAAGCAGCCCTGCATCCACCATTTCGGTGAGCGTGCGATAGACGGTGGGCCGGCTGGCCTTCACCCCTTCCGGCGTTTGCCGCAGGTCGGCCAGAAGTTGCTCGGCATCGAAATGCTCGTGGTGGCTGCTGACGTGATCGACGATCACCTGTCGCTGCCGGGTGATTCGCTTGCCGCGGGTCTGGAGGAATTCGGCGAACCGCTCACGCGGCGTCAGCGCGACGTCCACCTTGCCAAGCGAAAAATCAGATGCGATCGCCATGGGACCTCCCGGGGAGTACGGTCAGCCCAAGTCTAGCCTGCCCGGTGATGGCTGTCACCAAACGCCAACAGCCGGACCGACGCCGGTCCGGCTGTTGCTTGGACATTCAGTTGGGACGGCGAGCGTGTGGCTCAGCCGCCCACTTGAGCCGCCCACTCTAGCCGTTGAGCCGGTCGAGCAGACGGTCAAGCGCCAGGTCGATTTTCTCGGGCGTTTCATACGAACCGTCGGCGATCGCCGCCCGGATCGCGTTGACGCGATCGAAGCGAATGTCGCCGGTCGATTCAGCAGCCCGAACGGCATCGACCGACAGCGTCACCGAATCGTGCACCTCGGCCACGCCCTGCTGCATGGCGGCCTGCGTGGACTGCGCGGCCTCGACGCCCTTCAAGGCGTTCAGCCCCTGCGATCCCTGCGTCGATGTGACACCCCAGATGTTCATAATGGCTCTCCTCTTGGTGGAACCGACCGTTGGTGCTTCGAACCCCTCTCCCCCGACATGTTCGCTTCTACGCCGTCGCCGGCCGGAAGGTTCATGAAGGGTTTCAGGAATTCGAGGCTGACGGTTCCTTTCTGACTGACCGATCTCGTAGCTATTGTTGCCGCGCTTCCGCGTTCCGGCGACACCAGTCGTCGGACAGCGGCCGGAAGGAGTCACCCATCCAGTCGCCGCGACAAGCTTTCTTTCATCGACCGACCATCGACACAAACTTCAGAAAAATTTTTACCTGCCTGTTTTCCGCATTCTGCCGGCCCAGAGGC
>CANHCU010000151.1 GCA_947459185.1 Planctomycetaceae bacterium
AGTGACGACGAGTCCCTGGCCGAAGTGGTGCTGCCAGATGCGGTTGACGATCACGCGGGCCGTGAGCGGATTGCCCGGCCGCGTCAGCCAGTCGGCCAGCTGTCTGCGGCCGCTGCCCGGCTCGTCGGCCGGCACGGGGTCACCGCCGAGCACGGTGAGGAACCGTCTCGCGACCTCGTCGCCGGGCCGCGTGGGCTCGCCGCGCTTCTGGATTTTGACGTTTTCTGCCTTGCCGTCGGTCACACCATAGGTCGTCGGAAAGGGCGGGTTGAACCGCAGCTGCTCCTTCTTGGTCTTGAGGCCGGCGATGGCCGCATCCGCCTCCTTGACCTTCTGTTTGAGCTCCTCGTTCTCGGGCTCCGCTTTTTGTTTTTCGACAAGCGGCTTCTTCGCCTCCTCAGCCTGCTTGATCTCGGCATTGAAGGTCGCGAGCTGCTCGTCATAGGGCTTGCGAAGCGTTACCAACTGGTCGACGGGCA
Organism: Planctomycetaceae bacterium; assembly: GCA_947459185.1. Classification (GTDB taxonomy): domain Bacteria; phylum Planctomycetota; class Planctomycetia; order Pirellulales; family UBA1268; genus CAMCQY01. The sequence continues at coordinate 480 of CANHCU010000151.1, forward strand.
CCAACGGAGTCATGTCGCCCGGCCGCTTCGTCTGCTCGTCACCCGGGAAGGCGTAGTTCGTGCTCTTGAAGATGCCATAGAGCGCGTAGTAGTCGGCTGCGGTGATGGGATCGTATTTATGGTCGTGGCAGCGGGCGCAGCCGAGCGTGAGCCCCAGGACCGACTGCCCAACGGTGTCGATCGTGTCCTGGTAGGTGAGGTGCATGTAATTGACGGAGTCGAAGCCGAACCGCCTGGAAATGGCGAGGTAGCCCGTGCCGGTCACGCTCTCCGCGAAGCGGTCAGGCTGCGCCGGATCAGCGATTAGGTCGCCAGCCACCTGCTCGCGAATGAACTGGTCGTACGGCTTGTCGTCGTTGAACGCCTTGATCACGTAGTTGCGATACTTCCAGGCCAGCGGTGCCGGATAGTCGGCGGTCTCGCCGGCGGTATCGGCGTAGCGGACCACGTCGAGCCAGTGCCGGCCCCAGCGTTCACCGTAGGCAGGCGATGCCAGCAGCCGCTCGACGAGTTGGGCAAAGGCCTCGGACGATTGGTCCGCCGCGAACGAGTCGACGTCGGCTGGTGCTGGCGGCAGGCCCGTCAGGTCGAACGTCACCCGTCGCACGAGCGTCCGCCGATCGGCAGGACCGACCGGTTGCAGGCCCTTCTCGGCCAGCTTCGCGGTCAGGAAGGCGTCGATGGGGTGCACCACCCCTTCGGCCGTTGCCACCTGCGGCACCGGCGGATCGGCGATCGGCTGGAACGACCAATGCCTCCGTTCCTCGTCGGTCGGCTCACCGGAGCGGGTCTTCTTCGGCGTGGCCGCGCTCCCGTTGTCAGGCCAGGGCGCGCCGGCCTTGATCCATTTTTCCACGACCGCGATCTGGTCGCCAGGAAGGAGCGTGCCCGGCGGCATCTCGATCCCGCTGTCATGCTTGAGCGCGCTGACGAGCAGGCTCTTTGCTGGATCGCCCGGCACGATCGCCGGACCGCTGTCGCCCCCCTGCATGAGCGCCGCCCGAGAATCAAGCCGCAGCCCAGACTCCGACTTGTCGTCGCCGTGGCACTTCACGCACTTCTCAAGCAACAGTGGCCGGATCTGTCCCTCGAAGAGTTTGTCACTGCCGGTTGACGTGGCCTCAGCAGCCTCAAGATGGCTGCACGTCATGATTCCGACAGCCAGTCCGCACGTTGTCCACACCAGCCAGAGGCGGAACGTGCGGAGCGCTGCTTGAGTCTCGCGGTTCACGGCGAACCTCCGTCGATCGAACGCCTTCTCCGGCCGCTCGAAACACCGCCCCAATTCTATCTGTCGACAGACGACATGGCAAGGCTTGAGCCTCCCGGCCCCCACCCCTTACCACTCCGCAAAACTGCCGTCCGAGTGCCGCCAGACTGGATTTCGCCAGCGGTGGCCGACCGCGGCCCGCTCCTTGACGAATTCCTCGTTGACCTCGATCCCAAGCCCCGGTCCCTGCGGGATCTTCACGTAGCCGTCGGCGTAGTCAAAGACCTCGGGGTTCTTGATGTAGTCGAGCAGGTCATTGCCCTGGTTGTAGTGGATCCCCAGGCTCTGCTCCTGGATGAAGGCGTTGTAGCAGTTGGCATCGAGCTGCAGGTTGACCGCCAGTGCGATCGGGCCGAGCGGGCAATGCAACGCGATGGCGACGTCGTAGGCCTCAGCCATGGTGGCGATCTTCCTTGTCTCGGTGATGCCGCCGGCATGGGATGGGTCGGGCTGCAGGATATCGACGTAGCCCTCCTGCAGGATCTTCTTGAAATCCCACCGCGAGTAGAGCCGCTCGCCGAGTGCGATCGGCGTGTTCGCCATCATCGCGATCTCCTTGAGCGCCTCCGAGTGTTCGCTGAGCACTGGCTCCTCGATGAACATCAGCCGATACGGCTCCAGCTCTTTCACGAGCACCTTGGCCATCGGCTTGTGTACGCGGCCGTGGAAGTCGACGCCGATGCCGAAGTGCGGACCGACCGCGTCGCGGATGGCGGCGACGTTGGCGATGGCCCGATCGATCTTGTCGTAGGTGTCGATGAACTGCAGTTCTTCGCAGGCATTCATCTTGATGGCGGTGAAGCCGAGCCGGGCCCGCTCCTGCGCCTGAGCGGCGGTCTCGGCTGGCCGGTCGCCTCCGATCCAGGAATAGACGCGAATACGATCGCGGACATGGCCCCCGAGCAGCGCATGCACCGGCACGCCGAGCGACTTGCCCTTGATGTCCCAGAGCGCCTGATCGATGCCGGCCAGCGCGCTCATGTGGATTCCGCCGCCACGGTAGAACCCGCCGCGGTAGAGCACCGTCCAGTGGTCCTCGATGTTTCGTGGATCCTTGCCGACGAGATAGTCCGCGAGTTCATCGACCGCCGCCGCCACCGTGTGAGCGCGGCCTTCGAGCACGGGCTCACCCCAGCCGACGATCCCTTCGTCGGTCTCGATTTTCAGGAAGCACCAGCGGGGCGGAACGATGTAGGTCGTGAGCTTCGTGATCTTCATGCGGAAGACTTCCGTGGTGTGGGATTGTCTGGCGGCGCTGACGTCGGCCACCCTCCTGGAAGCAACAGCATACGGACTTGCTATTGGACCACCATGCGTTGCCGTAGCCGCCGCACACGGTCAGCCGCCGTGGTACCAGCATGCGGGCAGCGGGACGGTGGCCTGCGGCGTGTTGTCGCGATCCAGTGGACATGGAAAGTCACTCCTGGGCACCGGGTTCACCAGGCGATCGCGGCGATAAAAGGTGAACTCCATGATCGGAGGGATCGCCAACCCGACCTTGCGGAGCACGCCGGCCGAGTTGTTGGGATGGATGTGAACGCACGCGTGCGTCTGGAGGAGTTTGTCAAAAACCGGGCGTGCGATCCGAAAAAAGTGCTCGCTCCACAGATGATCGAGGAAGTGGAATTCAACGACGATGATCCTGAATCTCCGCAGCAGCGCATCCGACGCCGACAGAAACACCTCGTATTCGCAACCCTCCACGTCGATCTGCAACAGCAGGTCGGATGTGGATTCCGGAAGGGATGCCGTCACCCAGTCATCCAACGTCATGAAGTCGTCGTCCGTCGTCGCCCCGACGAATTTCTTCGTGAACGTGAACAACTCATGCCGGCACGCCGGGCCATCCACCGATTTGTCCGCCAGAAACACCTTCATGCCCCGCTCGGCGCAATCCATCTCGAATCCGGAAATGTCACAGACACCGGGCGAGAAGCAGGCCTCGATGCCCGCGAGATCATCGGGAATGACGTAGCCGCCGTCCCCCTCCGGGCCGAGCCGGATCAGTTCGTGGCCGCCTGCGACCGGATGGAGCCTGCCAATGAGTCGTTGGACCAGGTCCCGGCTGGCCTGCCACGCAGGAAAAGCCCTCAGCAGGCCCATGACATGAACGAACACGGAGCGGCGGAGAGGATACATGTCCAGACTATAATCGGGCCACGCTGGGTGCGAGTCAATCTCGAGCCGCACAAGCACAATCACCAGGAATGCTCCGTGAAACAATGGGTCCGCGATCTCGCTTCCGTGAAGTGGAGACGGGGAAAATACTCCCAGTCCTACCAAGACATCCTTCTCGAGCAGATTTTTGAGCACATCGGCGTGCGCAACACGCCGCCGTTCTGCGTCGAGTTTGGGTTCAACGATGCGTCGCTCACGGGAGGCAGCGGCTCCAACGTCGCGAATTTCGTCCTGAATCATGGCTGGCGATGCCTGCTACTCGACGGGGACCACGACAACCCGTCGATCAATCTGCATCGGCACTTTCTCACTGCCGACAACATCTGCGACGTGTTCGCCGAGCATGGCGTGCCCGCCGAGCCGGAATACATCTCGATCGACGTCGACTCCACCGACCTCTGGTTATTCCGCTCGTTGCTCACCCGCTACAAAGCCATGGTCTATACCGTCGAGTACAACAGTTGCTTCCCGCTGGACCGAGCCATCACCTTCCCCGACGAAGCGACGGAGGGCTGGCAGGGCGACCGCGGCTACGGAGCTTCACTGAAGGCCCTGCAGATGGTCGCTACCGAAGGCGGCTATTCACTCCTCTGGGTCGTACCGCTCCTCGACGCCGTGTTCATCCGAAACGATCTCATCGAGGATGGGTCTGGTGAGCTGGTGTTCCCGCTGAGCAGGTGGAAGCACGCCACGTCGTTCAATCACCACCTCAGACTGAAAGACGCGAGCCGCAGCGCTCTCTTCCTTGACTACGAGACCTACGTGCAATCCGGTGGCGACATGGCAGCGAGCCGCCGGAGTGCCCGCGACGTGGCGAGGAAATCCCTGCTCGAAAACCCGTGGAGCGTGAACCGCTGCATGAGGATCGCGACAAGAACGCTCGACTTCCTCCGCGGCTGCTAGTACTCATTCGACTTTAGTCGAGCACTGGCTTCGGGGGCGGCACAAGCCTCGTCTCGAGTCGTGCCATGATCTCGGCAGTGAGTCGCACTGTCGCCGGTCGGATTCTATTGGTAGGTGCCGCCGCCGAGGGGGAGCCGTTCATCTGGTCCAGCCAGTCCGCGGCAAAGCCACCCAACACCCGAGCGAGTGCCGCAACATCCACGCGGTATTTCTCAGCAGCGATGCTCAGAAGTGACTCTTGCATGGGGACTGAAGCAGTTCCTTCATTGACTCTTTCAGCCAGTTCCGAGTCGCTGTAGTCCCGCTGCGGAATTTCCAGGAACCTGTCCACCTTGAATCGCAGTCATAAACCTGTCTTCGACGAGCAAGGCACTCCCATCAGATTGTGATGCGCCGAAGTGGTGGAGCGTGAAGTCACTCTGCGTGAATTCATTCAACTCGATATTGTCGCGAAAACAGTTGCGGTGAAACTCAGTCGCACACTCGCGGCTATGTATGCTGGCTGATAGGAGCACCACGACGATCGCCGGGAAGGAACCCAGGAAGGAACCCAGCGCATCGGCTTACTGCGGTCTTCTCAGCATGCCCCCGCGGCACCTGCCGCGGCGTCGAGGGGCGAGGCCAGCGGCTGCGGCCGGCCTCGCTGCCAGCCGATGTGTGCCCGCCAGTCGGCGAGCGTGTCGGGAAAATCGTTGCGAAAATGGACGCCCCGCGTCTCGCGCCGCTCGATCGCCCCGCGAATCATCAGGCGGGCCACCTCGAGCATGTTTTGCAACTGCCAGCCCTGCGGCTCGGCAAACTGCCTCGGCAACACATAGCGACACCAGCCCTCGACCGTCTCGAGCGCCTCCGCGAGGGAGCCTCCCTCGCGTTCCACGCCGACGTGCCGCCACATCAGCGCCCGCAGCGAGTTGCGGATGTCGGCCAGATCGAGCACGGCGTTGTTCTCGGCCATCGCCCCGGTTCCGTTGCCATCGACAGCCCGCGGATTCCCAATCGCTGGCACCCGAAACTCGTGGCCGTCACCATCCTCTCCGAGAATCTCCTCGCTCGCCGTCTCGCCCGCCCGGGCGCCGTAGACGAGGCCTTCGAGCAGGCTATTGCTCGCCAGTCGGTTGGCCCCGTGCAGGCCACTGGACGTCACTTCGCCAGCCGCAAACAAGCCGGGGATAGTCGTGCGACCGTGGGCATCGACGGTCACACCGCCGATCATGTAGTGAGCACCGGGCCTCACCGGGATGCGGTCCCTCGTCAGATCGAGCCCAAACTTCCCACAGATCTCGGCCATACCGGGAAACCGCCGCCGCACCATCTGCGAATCGAGGTGAGAGAGGTCGAGAAAGACGTTGGCCTGATGCGTGCGGTGCATGACGACCGTGATCGCTCGGGCGACAACGTCCCGCGGTGCAAGCTCCGCCCGCGGGTCGAAGTCTGGCATGAACCGGCGACCGTCGCGATCGACCAGCCACGCACCCGCGCCGCGGACCGCCTCGGTGATCAGACTGCGGGCACCGCCGGCGATGTAGAGCACCGTGGGATGGAACTGCATGAACTCCATGTCGCGCAGCTCCGCGCCCGCCCGCCAGGCGAGCGCCATGCCATCGCCACTGGCCCCAGGGGGATTGGTCGATTCGCGGTAGAGTTGTCCGGCGCCGCCGGTGGCGAGGATCGTGCGACGGGCCCAGACAAGCGTCTTGCCGTGCGCTGGATTCCAGACGAGCGCACCGCGGCATGCCCCCTCGTGGGTGACGAGATCGATCGTGAATGTCTCGGGCCAGACCTCGAGATTCTCCAACTCCCGCGCCCGCTCGATCACCGCCCGCATCACCTCGCGGCCGGTGGCGTCACCGAGGGCGTGCACGATGCGATGATGGCTGTGGCCTCCTTCGCGGCCCAGCTCCAGGCTGCCATTGTGCGAGTCGAATCGAGTGCCCCAGGCGATCAGTTCGGCGATCCGCGCCGGAGCCTCGCGAACGACGGAATCGACCACATCCTCATGACAAAGCCCGCCACCGGCGGTGAGCGTGTCGGCAACATGATTGTCGAAGCGGTCCTCCGGATCGACGACGCTGGCGATGCCCCCTTGCGCCCACTGGCTCGACGAACTGTGCAGGTCATCCTTCGTGACAACCGTGACCGACAGCCGCGGATCGACGGCCAACGCCGCCCGCAATCCGGCCAATCCACCGCCCAGAATGAGCACATCGGTGAAACAGTGCGGCACTCGCTTGGGACCAAACGCCGCTAGGTAACGCGGACCTTCGAAGATCTGGCCATGATGGCTCGACTGCATTATTGGCCACCATTGCCCGGCTTGGAACTGTCATCCTGTTTGGAACCGCCGCCCTGTTGGCCACCCGTGCCCTGTTCGCCATCCGCACCCTGTTCGCCACTCGTGCCCTGAAGGAACGCCTTGAACCGTTCGCGGTAGTCGCTTGGGGGCCGACTACGGCGGCCCTCCGCCTGGCCGCCCTTCGCCTCGGCGGGAACGTCGCGGGAACTCTGCACGCCAGCCGGCCGGAGGCCGAGGCTGCGGAGCACCCGCTCGAACTCCCCTCGCTTCTGCAGGTCGGGGCTTTCCGACTGCCGCCGCATCGACTCCCAGCGTTCGAGAAACGCACGGGCCTGGTCGCGAGTCCAGCCAAGTTCGTCGAGAACATCGGTTCGACCCGAATCGACCGTAGTGCGCAGGTGTTCTAGGGCGAGGTCGGCCGCGTTGCGGGCGTTCTCGAGCTCCTGTGAACCCCATTCCGTTTCGCGAGCAGGCGGTGGCCCTTGAGCGGCTGCTCCACCCGTCGGTGTGCCTGCTCCTTCCGACCATCCGCCACCACCCACCGGGCTCGACTGGCTCGCTCCCTCAGGCGGTGGCCCCGCCGCTGACTGGCCGCTCGGCTTGCCGCCAGCTTCGCCCTCTTGCTTGGTGTCGCCTTGGGATTGCGACATGCCCTGGCCTGGTTGACCTACCGTCGGCTGGCCACCCTTCTGCGGACGGCCCTCGTCAGCGATTGGGCCGGCCGCGTCGTCCTGACCCTGACCCTGACCCTGACCCTGACCCTGACCCTGACCCTGACCCTGACCCTGACCCTGCTGACCCTGACCCTGCTGACCCTGACCCTGCTGACCCTGACCCTGCTGACCCTGTCCCTGCTGACCCTGTCCCTGCTGACCCTGTCCC
>CANHCU010000152.1 GCA_947459185.1 Planctomycetaceae bacterium
CATTCGAGCGAGTCGCGGCTTTCAATGCCGTCGATCGACGTGGTCGCGTGGCAGGCGGGGCAGGCGTAGGTGATGCGCATCGAAGGCTTTCGCGAGCGGCGGCCGGATCATGCCGCCACGGACAGGAGCTGGGCCGTCAGTTCGCCGAGGATGGCGGCGAGGCAGGCCACATACAGGATACCCGTGGCGCTCTGGGTGTTGGGGATTTCGAGGGTTTTTCGGCTCAGCCAGAGCAGCATGGGCAGTCCGGCGAGACCGGCGAGCCATCGCAGCCAGATGAGGGCCATGGTCGTGGGGCTCCCGGCAACGCCAGCAGTCAGCGTCCCTGCCGGCAGCGCCGTGGCCGTCGCCACCACCAGTTGCACCGCCCAAGCGACAAGGGCGATGTCGATCATCCGCCGCAGCACGTCAACCCGCATGCCGGGGGCGTTGAGATACCAGTGCCCAAGCAGCATCGCATGCACGGTGAGCCCGGTGACGAGCCCGGAGAGCAGTGCGCCGCCGACGCTTGCCCAGCCGCTGGCGGCGTTGGCTGTCGAGCCTGCCACGCCGCTCTCCTCCGGCGTGACCTGCACGATCGCCGTCGCGGCTGCAAGCAGCACTGCCGTGATCACGCAGAGCAGGATGCCGGGACGGGTCCGTTCGGCGAACCAAGCGATGCTCGCCATCCAGGCGGTGACGGCAGCAACCGCCGGCAGCAGCCACATCGGGCCTGGGAACGCCTGCCCGCAGAGCAGCGCTGCGAAGGTCGCCAGCCCGAGCACCACGAGCATGTTCACGCGAAAGAAGCCGGCGGGCACGAGTGCCGAAGGTGTGAGCACGAGGGCCACCGACAGTCCCCAGCCGAAGCGGCAGAGAAAATCGACGAGCAGCCTCATCCGCGCGACTCCGCGGCCGACGCAGAGAAGGTCATTGCGAGCGGCCCCCGTATATGAGCGACATCACCTCGGCGCGGCTGGAGATGTTCGACCGGAAGAGGCCCTTCATCGCCGACGTCACGCAGACACTGCCGGGCTTTCGCACGCCGCGGATGGTCATGCAGGTGTGCGAGGCCTCAACCACGACGGCCACACCCTTGGCCCCGAGGTCGTGCACGAGCAGGTCGGCGATCTGTTCGGTCATCCGTTCCTGCACCTGCGGGCGGTGCGACAGGGCCTCCACCACGCGGGCCAGTTTGCTCAGGCCCAGCACGCGGCCGTTCGGCAGGTAGCCGATGTGGGCGTGGCCCATGAAAGGGAGGAGGTGGTGCTCGCAGACGCTGTTGAAGGCGATGTCGCGGACGAGCACGATCTCGTCATACTTCTCGGTGAATGCCTTGCGGAGATGCACCTTCGGGTCAGTGTGTAGCCCGCTGAACATCTCGGCATACATGCGGGCCACGCGGGCCGGCGTTTCCAGCAGGCCCTCGCGATCGGGATTTTCGCCCACCGCCAGCAGAATCTCGCGAACGGCCCGTTCGATGCGGGCATGGTCGACGGGGTGGTCGGCCCGATCGGGGGCATCGGCATCGCACGAGGGGGATCCAGTCTTCATGGAATCCATTCTACCACACCCTAATTCACGCTGAAGTCGGGCGGAAATGTCCGGCCACTGCCTGCCGCGGCGCGGGCGTCGATGGACTCCATGAGGAGGCGGACGCGGCGGAAGACGTCGCATTCCGCCAGCAGTCGCAGCTTGGTGTCGAGGTCGAGGTCGAGCGTGTAGGAAACGATGTCGCTGAGCATGCCGAGCGTGATCTGGCTGCCGAGCAACTGGTCGAGTTGCTCGTAGGCCTGCGGAATCTTTGGCATGGATCGCTTGAACGCCGCGAGCAGTTGTTGCTGCAGGCCGGCGGCCGCCGAACCCGTGGCATCGTCGGGCTCGTGGTCGTCGAGGATCTCCGACTCCACCACGCGGAACGGCTTCGTGGCGGGCAGCTCGCGAATGAGCCGGAGGCGACGGACGCCCAGAAGCAGCACGTTGTAGGTGCCCTGCGGCGTCCGCTGGTGGGTGGCGATCCGGCAGAGGCAGCCTGTGGGATGCAGCTTGGGGCGATCGTCGTAGTGCTGCTCCCAGCCTGGGGCCAACAGCCCCAGCGTGATCAGCCGATCGTCTTCAATGGCCTCCTCAAACATCGCCAGATACCGGGGCTCGAAGATGTGGAGCGCCTGCATGACGTGCGGAAACATCACGAGGTTCGGCAGTGGAAAGACCCGCGCCAGTCCGGAAAACTGGTCGGGGGAGAAGGCGAGTGGTTCGTCAGACATGGTGCGGATCACTCGGCCGGAGGTGGTGGGTCGAGGTGAATTTCGGGCAGCAGGTCGGGGTTGAGTTCGATCGAGGGGAAGTCTTCGGTGCTGGCGGCCACGTCGGCGAGGCAGGTGTCGAAGGCCGCCAGGAAGCCAACGACGTCGAGCCCCAGGTGATGTGGCCCGTAGGGCTCGAGGTAGCCGTGCACGCTTTTGTGGAGTTTACGGGCCCCGCGGATGTTGCCGTTGCCAAAATGATAGAGGGCCACGGCGGCCTGGATGAGTCCCTGATAAAACTTTCGGGAGTCCCCCCGGTATTCCGTCCAGAGTTCTTCCCAGACCTCATGGCTCTCGTAATAGTCGCACTCGTTGAATTTCTCGATCCCCTGCAAGTACAGGGGCTCGTAGGCGGGGTCGTCCATAGGGAGCTCGCGGGAGGTGCATGTGAAGGCAAACAATAGTAGCAAGCGAGCGGGAAAACAGTCGGGGCAGGGGGGCGTGAAGCAGGGGGCAGCCGTGGCGCGGCGGCTGGCCAAGGGTTATCCGGGGGCGCACTGTTCGCTCGATTTTGCCAGTCCCTTTCAGCTGCTGATCGCCACGATCCTCTCGGCCCAGTGCACCGACAAGCGGGTGAACGCCACGACCGGCGACCTCTTTGGCCGCTGGCCCACGGCCGCTGCGTTGGCAGCAGCGAGCCAGGCGGAGGTGGAGGCCGTGATCCGTTCCACGGGGTTCTTTAGGGCCAAGGCGAAGAACATCCGCGGCTGTTGCGAGGCACTCATGGAGCGGCACGGCGGGGAGGTGCCCCGCACGCTCGAGGAGCTCGTCCGGCTGCCGGGCGTGGGCCGCAAAACCGCCAATGTCGTCCTCGGCAGCGGCTTCGGCCTGCCGTCGGGGGTGGTCGTCGATACCCATGTGGGCCGCATCTCGCGGCGGCTGGGGCTCACCCGCCATGCCGACGCGGTGAAGGCCGAACGCGACCTGATCGCCGCCATCCCGAAATCGCACTGGATCGCGTTCAGCCACCGTCTGATCGAACACGGACGCACCGTCTGCACCGCCCGGCGGCCGCGTTGCGAGAACTGTCCACTGGCCGACCTCTGCCCGTGCGTTGGCGTCAAGCCCGCCACAAAGAAACGCTGAAAATCGTCTGTGGCTGCCCAATCATGCGGCGAGAAAAATCTCAGACGTCGGGTCATGGGCACTCAGGCCCACAAAGCTTACAATCGCGTTCCTCATCGATAGCGTGTGTGGCCTGCTTCGCGTTTCTGATTACTCCCGGTCCGGTGCGCTCCTTCCCAGGGAACCATCCATGATCCTTTCCGGCAACGAGATCAGGCAGCAGCTCGGCACCAATATCATCATCGAGCCGTTCGACGAGGGCCGGCTCAACCCCAACAGCTACAACCTCTCCCTCCACGACGAACTGCTCGTCTACGAAGAGGTGGTGCTCGACATGCGGAAGAGCAACCGCGTGGAACGGATCCGGATTCCGGAGGATGGCCTGGTGCTCACGCCCAACCAGCTCTATCTGGGCCGCACGGTGGAGCGGACCGAAACCCACAACTACGTGCCGATGATCGAGGGCCGCAGTTCGATCGGGCGGCTTGGCCTGTTCGTGCACGTGACCGCCGGCTTCGGCGACGTCGGCTTCTGCGGCTACTGGACGCTGGAGATGTTTGCCGTGCAGCCGGTGAAGATCTATCCAGGCGTGCCGATCTGCCAGATCTTCTTCCATGAGATCGCCGGCGACATCACCGAATACTCCAGCGAAAAATACCAGCACAACCGCGATATCCAGCCGAGCCAGCTGTTTCGCGAGCTGGGCACCACGCCGGACGGCAGCCAGCAGCTGCATCTGGAATTCGCGAACGACCGGCACGGTGGTGCGGCAGCGCCGGTGTCGGGCCGCACGGTCCGGACCGCGGCACCCACGGGCGCGGTGAGGTAATCCAGCAATGCTGCAGAAAGTTCTTGCCTGGTCGGCACTCGCCCTGGCTCTCCTCTTCGTGGTGCTCTCGTTCACGGTCATGTTCGCGGCTGAGTCGCTCGGGGCATCGGCACTGACGGTCGTGGCGCCGATCGCCATCGGGGCGCTGGTCCTTTCGATTCTGCTGGCCGTGGCCATGCTCGTGATGTCGCTGGTCCAATGACCGCGGCTGTGCGACACTGATCGCCCGCTCCCGCTCACGTTCCATCAGAAAGAGGATCGACCCGTGCTGAGAAGTCACACCTGCGGCCAACTGCGACCGGACAACCTCGGCGAGACCGTCTCGCTCTGCGGCTGGGTTGATCGTGTTCGCGACCACAAGGGAGTGATCTTCATCGACCTTCGCGACCGCTGGGGACGCACGCAGGTGGTGGCTGGCCCCGAGAGCCCGGCGGGCGTGCTTGCCGCGGCCCGCGCGGTGCGGCCGGAGTGGGTGATCCGCGTGCAGGGCCGGGTTGGCATGCGGCCCGAGGGCACCACGAATCCGAAACTCGCCACGGGCGGGATCGAAGTGGCCTGCCACGAACTCTCCGTGCTCAACGAGGCCGAGACGCCGGTCTTTCAGCCGGGGGCGACCGACCTGCCGGGCGAGGAGGTGCGGCTCACGAACCGCTGGCTCGATCTCCGCCGGAGTGCGATGCAAGAAAACCTCTTCCTGCGGAGCCGCATGGTGAAGATCATGCGGGATCACTTCGACGGTCTTGGCTTCATCGACGTGGAGACGCCGATGCTCGGCCGGAGCACGCCGGAGGGGGCGCGGGATTACCTCGTGCCCAGTCGGCTCGACCACGGCTCGTTCTTCGCGCTGCCGCAGTCGCCGCAGCTCTACAAGCAGCTGCTGATGATGGCGGGCTTCGATCGCTACGTGCAGGTGGCGCGGTGCTTCCGCGACGAGGATCTGCGGGCCGACCGGCAGCCGGAGTTTACCCAGCTCGACGTGGAGATGTCGTTCGTCGAGGCGGACGACGTGATGGGCGTGATCGAAGGGCTCGTGCAACGGACGGCCCGCGAGATCCTCGGCCTCGACGTGACGCTGCCGCTGCCGCGGCTCTCCTGGGACGAGGCGATGGAGCGGTTTGGGCACGACGCCCCCGATCTTCGCTACGGTCTGGAGATCGTCGACCTGACGAGCATCGCGGGCGAGAGCGACTTCCGCGTCTTCCGGGCGGCGGTGGAGGCGGGCGGCCGCGTGCGTGGCATCCGCGTGCCGGGCGTGGCGGAGCGGTTCTCCCGCAAGGATCTGGACACGCTCACGGCCGTGGCCATGGAGGGCGGGGCCAAAGGACTCGTCTGGCTGAAGGTGGAGGCTGAGGGCGGGTGGGCCGGGCCGGTGGCGAAGAACCTGGTCGGTCCGGTGGGCGACAAGCTGCGCGAGAAGCTGGCGGTGGAGCCGGGCGATCTCGTACTGATCGTGGCCGACTCGTTCGACGTCACCTGCAAGGCGTTGCACATGCTGCGGAAGCGGCTGGGTGCGGAGCTCAAGCTGTATGACGCCGACACGATGCATTTCTCGTGGGTGGTCGATTTCCCGATGTTCGCCCGCAATGCCGAGAGCGGCGGCTGGGCATCGATGCATCATCCCTTCACGGCTCCGCGGCCTGCCGATCTCGAACTGCTCGAGAGCGATCCGGCAGCCTGCCGAGCGGTGGCGTATGACCTCGTGATCAACGGCTCCGAGGCGGGGGGCGGCACGATCCGCATCCACGACGGCGCGACGCAGGAGAAGGTGTTCAACCTGCTCGGCATCTCGCCGGAGCTGGCCCGCGAACGGTTTGGGTTCCTGCTCGACGCGTTGCGGAGCGGAGCGCCGCCGCACGGTGGCATTGCGCTCGGGATCGACCGCTGGGTGATGCTGTTTGCGAAGCTCGATTCGATTCGCGACGTGATCGCCTTCCCGAAGACGCAGAAGGCCAGCGACCTGATGACGGGCGCACCGGGCGGGGTGGATACGAAACAGTTGGTGGAGCTGGGAATTCGGGTGGTCGTGCCGCCGAAGCCCGAGCCGGCTCCTGCAGGAGGCAAGGAATAAGAAACGGCCGTCAGGCGTTCGGGCGACTAGCTCAATTGGTCAGAGCACCTCGTTTACACCGAGGGGGTTGGGGGTTCGAGTCCCTCGTCGCCCACTATCCTTCCTCGCGCAGGATCGCGGGGGTTCGCAGGATCTCGCACAAGTGGCTGCCCGCGAGCCACTTGCGCTGATTCGCGCGACATGTTGCGTGTGACTGCGGACGGTTGCTGCGCTGGGTTTTGCGCCTCCGGTGCGCCGGAATGTGCGCCGCCCCGGACGACGTCTCGGAAGTGATGGTCCCGGGCTTGTAGGTAGTGCGTGGCAGCTATCAACGGCGAGTGCCCCAGCCATCTGGCGACCTCGTGGTTTGGATAGCGCTGCACCCAATCGGTCGCACACGACGCACGAAGATTCTGGAAAAGTCGTGGCCACGGCTCGAACCCAGCACGCTCGACAATCTTGGTGAACGTGGTGCGAAGGTTCGTTCGGGGGTCGAGGATACGTGGCACGACGAACTTCTGCCCGTCTGGCGCCGTGGCAAAGGCCTCCTCGAGGATCACCCGGAGCTGCGGGCAGATCGGCACGGAGCGGACGGCGTGTCCATCGTGCCGCGCCGTCTTCGGGGACCGCACCGTCAGCCGCCCCTCTGCCCAGTCCACGTCCGCCCACGTCAACAGCGCCGGTTCAGAAGGCGTCCGCAGGCCCGCATACCGGCCCAGGCCGACCACGGTGCGCCAGAAAGGGTCGGGGCATTTGTGGAGCAACGCCGTGATCACATCTGGTGAAACGTAGAACGCCCGATCCGGATTGCGTTGGGAGCCAGCCGCGATGTCCGCAAAGGGATTCTCGTCGACCATCTTCCACTTCACGGCTTTTCGGAAAATCGACCGGGCCACGTAAACTCTCTTGGCGACCGTCGCTGGACTGAGACCATCGTCGGCGATGCTTTTCCGCCAGACGTCTGCGTGCTCCGGCGTAATGGCGTCCAGCGTCGTCGCCCCGCCGAGCACCGTCAGCAGGCTGTCCGTCGTCTGCTTGTAGGCTTTCCTGGTGCTGGACTTCACCGTGGCACGATCAACGAACGTCTGGATCAACTTACCCAGCGTCACGGGCTCTCTCTGGACCCGCGGGTCGACAAGGCCAACGGCGGCCAGTCGCCCATAGGTGGTCTCGGGTAGGTCCCGCAACCACACGATCAACTCGGGGGTGAGGGAGGTGTTCAGCGTCCTCGCCGCCAGGATCGCTTCGATGTTCACGAGGAAGGACTCGGCCACTTTCTTCGGCGTCTTGCCGAGGCGGATGGTGTGCCGATCGCCGCGCCCATCGACGAACAGGATGCGGCGGTGCCCGTTGGGGTCGTTGCAAAGACTAGCCATGGTGGCCTCCGTGATTGACGTGAATGAAGTGGTTGTCAGCGGGATCCTGCGGGGCCGAAACTGCCGGCGTGCTGATCACGCGATTGCGCTCGCAGTACGCCCTCAAGTCGTTCGGGTCGTACCTTTTTGCCGTCTTACCAACTCGGACGAACGGCACCTCCCCTCTGGCCGCGAGACCCCACAGCGTTCTCGGGCTGACGCCAAGGACTCGGGCGGCCTGCCGCTCGTTGAGCAGGCTCGAGATACCGGGAATGACGAAATCAAACTGCTTGGCGGGCTCGCCGTTGGCAACATGCCGTTGATTGTTTCTCATCACGCACCTCCTACCGTGCCGGGGCCATCGCCCAACAAACCAAACAAACGTTTCCGCGTGTCCAGCCAGCGGCCGCGACCGGC
>CANHCU010000153.1 GCA_947459185.1 Planctomycetaceae bacterium
CGACATCATGGTGATCGACGACCACATCAACCTGATGAACGACAACCCGCTCGTGGGCATCAACGACGAGCGGCTCGGGCCGCGGTTTCCTGACATGTCGGCCCCCTACACGCCGGCACTGATCGACCACGCGCTCGAGGTGGCACGCCGGGAAAACTTCGTCGCCCACCGCGGCGTCTACGTGGCGGTGACGGGGCCCAACCTGGAGACGCGGGCGGAATACCGCTTCCTGCGCGGGATTGGCGCCGACGTGGTCGGCATGTCCACGGTGCCCGAGGTGATCGTGGCGGTGCACGCGGGGCTGCGGGTGCTTGGCCTCTCGGTGATCACCGACATGTGCCTGCCGGATCATCTGGAGGTGGCCACTGTCGAGAAGATTCTCGGCGTGGCCCGGTCGGCCGAACCGAAGCTGCGGGCGATCATCACCGCGGCGGTCCGCAACGCCGGCTGAGCCGCGGCCACCCTCCGATCCGCTCCACCACCAGTCAACGCTTTCACAGGCAATCCATGTTCGAACCCGTCCGCGGCAAGCCCGACTTTCCCGCCATCGAGGCAGCGATCTCGCAGCTCTGGCGCGAGCGTGGCATCTACAAGAAATCGCTGGAGCAACGCCGCGGCAGCAAGCGTTTCGTCTTCTTCGAGGGCCCGCCGACCGCCAACGGCATGCCCCATCCAGGCCACTGCCTGACGCGGACGATCAAGGATCTCTACCCGCGCTACCGAACGATGCGGGGCGAATACTGCGAGCGGAAGGCGGGCTGGGACACCCACGGTCTGCCGGTCGAGGTGGAGGTCTGCAAGGAGCTGGGCATCCACTCGAAGGCGGAGATCGAGGCCTTCGGCGTCGAGCCGTTCATCCACCGCTGCCAGGAATCGGTCTGGCGGTACATGAAGGAGTGGGAGGCGCTCACCGAGCGGATCGGCTTCTGGATCGATCTCTCAGACGCCTACGTCACCTACCATCAGAGCTACGTGGAGAGCGTCTGGTGGGCGCTGGCCGAACTCTTCAACGGGGGCCTGCTCTACCAGGGACACAAGATCGTCTGGTGGTGGGCGCAGGGTGGCACGGCGCTCTCGAGCGGCGAGGTGGGTCAGGGCTACCGTGAGGTCGCCGACCCGAGTGTCTACGTGGCCTTCCCGCTGCTCGACGATGAGGGGAATCAGACCACTCGCAGCCTCGTCGCCTGGACCACCACTCCCTGGACGCTGCCATCCAACCAATTCGCGGCTGTGAAGGCCGACCTCGAGTATGTCGTTCTCCGAGAAATGCCGGGAGGAGGCGACGGAGCCGGATCAGGTATCCCCGCGCAGGAATACATCGTCGCCGAGCCGCTGGCAGCGCCACTCGGCGAGAAGATGAAGAAGCAGTTCGAGGTGGTCGACCGCTTCATGGGTTCCACGCTCGTGGGCCGGTCCTACGTGCCGCCATTCGACACCTTCCGCCCGGCGGGCTCGCCGCAGGCAACGCCGCTCCAGGCCGGCGGCTCGCAGCCGGCCGCTTGGCGGGTCGTGGCCGCCGACTTCGTCACCACTGACTCAGGCACCGGCATCGTCCACATCGCGCCCGCCTTCGGCGAGGTGGACTACACGGTGCTGGCCTTCGAGCAGGCACGGTTCGCCGAGGGGCGAGGGCCGACGCTCCTCAACTGCGTCGCCCCTGACGGCACCTTCACCGACACATTCCCGATGGGGAGCGGCCGATTCGTCAAGGAGTGCGACCGCGACATCACCCGCGACCTGCGGACGCGGAACCTGCTCGTGCACCAGGAGCAGTATGTCCACGACTATCCGTTCTGCTGGCGGGCCGACAACGATCCCCTGATCCAGTATCCCCGGCAGAGCTGGTTCATCCGCACGAGCCAGTTCCGCGAGCAGATGCTCGCCAACAACGCCCGGATCGACTGGCTGCCGGAGCACATCAAGGATGGCCGTTTCGGCAATTTTCTCGAAACCAACGTTGACTGGGCCCTCTCCCGGGAACGCTACTGGGGCACACCCCTGCCGATCTGGAAGTGCGAGACGACAGGCAAGGCCGAGGCGGTGCCGTCGTATGCGGCGCTCGTCGCCAAGCCGGGCGTGCAGGGCACCGATGTCTTCGAGAAGGCCAAGGCCGCGAATCCGAAACTTTCCGACGATCTGCGGGTGCACAAGCCCTACATCGACGCGATCACCTACGACTCTCCCTTCGCGGCGGGAGCGAGGATGCGGCGGGTGCCCGAGGTGATCGACTGCTGGTTCGACTCCGGAGCCATGCCTTTTGCCCAGTGGGGCTGGCCGCACCGCGGCGAGCAGGACTTCAAGACACAGTTTCCCGCCGACTTCATCTCCGAGGCGATCGACCAGACCCGCGGCTGGTTCTACAGCCAGTTGGCGATCAGCACGCTCCTCTTTGGCGCAGAAGAGACGCCCTATCCGCATCCCTTCCGCACCTGCATCGTGCTGGGCCACATGCTCGGCGAAGACGGCCAGAAGATGAGCAAGAGCAAGCGGAACTACCGCGAGCCGGCTGAAATCTTCGACAAGTATGGGGCCGACGCGCTGCGGTGGTTCTTCCTCGCCGGCCAGCCGCCGTGGACGAGCATCCGCTACAGCGAGCGGGCGATCCGCGAGAGCGTGCCCGAGTTCCTTCTGCGGCTCTGGAATGTGTACAGCTTCTTCGTGATCTACGCCCGGATCGACGGCTTCGATCCGGCATCGCTGCTCGACGCTCCCGGCCCCCTCGACCACGCCGATCTGGCGAAGGCCCGCGGCTACCGGCCGGTCGCCGACCGTGGCGAACTCGATCGCTGGATGCTGTCGGAACTCAACGCGACGTGCGCTGCGGTGGTTCACCGCATGGACCGCTACGACCACTTCGGCGCCGCCGCTGAACTTTCCGCTCTGGTCGATGCCGTCAGCAACTGGTTCGTCCGCCGCAGCCGCGACCGCTTCTGGTCCGCAGGCCGGGCCGACACCGGGCCGGAGGGCAATGCCGCCAAGCTCGACGCCTATTGGACGCTCTACGAGACACTGCTCACGATCGCGCGGCTGGCCGCGCCCTTCGTGCCGTTCGTGAGCGAGGCGATCTGGCACAATCTGGCTGTGGCCGCCTTCGGCGACACCGTGCCGGAGAGCGTGCACCTCACCGACTTTCCGACAGGCAGCGAGCCGCTTGTTGACCGCGACCTCGTCCGCCGCATGGCGATCGTCCGCGACGTGTCGTCGCTCGGCCGGGCTGCCCGCGCCGCCGAGAAGCTCAAGGTTCGCCAGCCGCTCTCGAAGGTCGAGGTGATCCTCGCCGAAGGGCACGGCGGCGACGCTGCCGATGCCGCCTGGCTGGAGGCCCATGCCGATCTCGTCTGTGACGAACTCAACGTCAAGCAGTTCGAGATCTGCCGGGAGCCCGACCGCTACATCACCCGGGCCGTGCTGCCGGATCTGAAGAAACTCGGCCCACGGCTCGGGAAGGATCTGCCAAAAGCCCGCGACGCGATCACGAAGGCCGATGCCGCTGCGTTGCTGGCGGCTCTCAGTCGCGATGGCCGGGCGACGATCCCGCTCGCTGGCGGCGGCGAGGCGGTGATCGAGAAGGACGACGTGATGATTCGCACGACTGCGAAGGAGGGTTGGGCCGCCGCGGAGGGGCCGCGGGCCGTCGTGGTGGTGGCCAGTCAGCTCACGCCGGAACTCGTCGCCGAAGGGCTCGTTCGCGAGGTCGTGCACGCGGTGCAGTCGCAGCGAAAAACACTCGATCTCGAGTTCACCGATCGGATCGAACTGGCCTTTGAGACCGCGTCGCCGGAATTGACGTCGGCCATCGAGCACCACCTCGACTACGTCGCCTCCGAAACGCTCGCCGTGTCTGCGACGTTTGGCGGGTTGGATGGGGCGGCCGTGGAGTCGCTCGACATCGACGGCCATCCACTCACGATCGCGATCAGGCGCACGGGCACAGCCCCTGCGGCGACCGGAGGTGAGGCGTGACTGATCCTGGCGGCCCACGGACCGACCCGAAGACGCTCCGCCTGGCGGTGCTCCTCTCCGGCTCCGGGCGCACGCTCGAAAACCTCCTCGACCGAATCGCGGCGGGCCGACTGACCGCGAGCGTTGAGCGGGTGGTGTCGAGCCGGGGTGACGTCCGTGGCGTGCGGCTGGCCGAGCAGGCCGGCATTCCTGTCACCGTTCTGCCGCCCGCAGGCCGCCCACTGGCAGACTGGAGCGACGCGATCTTCGCCGCCTGCCGGGAGGCGAATCCCGATCTGGTGGTGATGGCAGGCTTTCTCCATCTCGTCGAGATTCCCGCCGACTTCGCCGGCCGTGTGATCAACATCCACCCTGCCCTTCTGCCCGCCTTCGGGGGCAAAGGGTTTCACGGCATGCACGTCCACCGCGCCGTGATCGCACGCGGCTGCACCGTTTCCGGCTGCACCGTGCATCTGGTTGACAACGAATACGACCACGGCCGGATCCTGCTCCAGAAGACGGTGCCGGTGCTCCGCGACGACACGGCCGAATCGTTGGCCGCGCGTGTCTTCGCCGTCGAGTGCGAGACGCTTCCGGAGGCGATCAACCGGATCGCCTCCGGCGATCTTGTCTGAACCACGTCGCGGAACGATAGACTCAACTCCTGACATCCACACCCGGAGGTTTTTCCCATGTCGCGATCGCTTGGAAACATCATTGCCGACACGTTGCAACTCTCGGTCGGCTACGCGGAGCGTCTTATCAAGGAAGTGCCGGCGGAGCATTTCGGCCGCTTCGCCCGGGTCGGTGGCACCATTGTCGAGTCAAACCACCCGGCGTTTATCTATGGGCACCTGAGCCTCTATGCACCGAAGGTGCTCCAGCAAATTGGCCACCCGGCTCCCAGCGTTCCTGAACACTTCGAGCATCTGTTCTCGAAGGACGCCAGCTGCAAGGACGACGAGGATGGCGACCTCTACCCGCCGATGGACGAGATCACGGCCTTCTTTTTCGAGGGGCATCGCATGCTCGCCGGCGCACTCCGCGGCACGCCCGACGCCACGTTCGAGCAGCCGAATCCGGCGGAGGGCCGGATGAAGCAGCTCTTCCCGACGCTCGGCTCGGTGCAGACGTTCTACTGCGGCGGCCACATGATGATGCATCTAGGCCAGATGAGCGCCTGGCGACGGATGCAGGGACTCGGTTCAGCCTGAAGCCCCGGTCAGCCCGACGACGCCTTGTCCTGCGGCGATTCCCCAGTTCCGCCGGCAGTATCTCCCGGCTGGTTCTGCGACGCATCACGGAAGCTCCGCAGCATCATCCCGATCCCTGCGGCGACCATCCCCAACATGAGCAACAGGTTGCTGGTCCGCATGTCCATCAGAAACTGAATACGGCTGAGAATCTCGATGACGATGATCGCCAGCCCGGTATAGAAGAGTGCCCAGCCCCACTTCATTCGCGCATCGTAAAACAGCATCACAAGGCCGAAGAAGATTGGGGCAAACACGATGCCCGTGCTCATGGCAGGCATGCCGCCGCCCAGCATGCCCCGGCTGAATGCACCAGAGAACATGCCAAAATCCCTGGTCACGACATGGACGTTGCTGAGGAAGAACCAGAGGCCGGCAGCGGCGAGCACCAGACCCGAGAAGAAGAGCCAGGTGCCACCCGGCGTGCCACCCGCGCCACGGACGATGTCCTCGTGCATGGTGCGGACCTGTTCGATGTCCTTCTCAAACTCCTGACGCGGTGAATTCGCCATGATGGCCCGATCTTCTCAGGGTGTGTGAACGCTCCCTCTGACTCACGCAGCGTAGCAGGTTTTGCTGATCATTCCTGCTCACAACCGATGGATCGCCAGAAGCCAACCGCCGCTGGCCAGGAGGAGAGTGTCTCGGCCGAGACCCTTGTCGCACCGAGCGACTCGGCGTGGGCCACGGCATGAGCGACGAGCGCCGTGGCGATGCCACGTCGGCGTGCATCAGGATGCACGAGGAGCCAGGCGATCGAGAATCGCGGCTTCGGCACCTCCCCGGCTGCCACAAGAGCGACGAGCCCGAGCGGGCCGTTGCCGACGCAGCCGCCGGCCGCCGCTCCCGTCGGCCAGGCCAGCCAAGCGTCCACGGCCCGTCCCGGGCGACCGTTCAGTTCCGCCACCAGACCCGTCGGAGCGAAATGGCCGGCTGGGTCGGCCGACCGACACTGAGCAGCCAACGTCATCACCGCCTGACGATCAGCGTCTCGATCCAGCGAAACAGAAGCGATACCCATGGCGAGACTCGGGCTCTCGACGCGGCCCGTATCGAGCGACCTGGTGTTGCGAGCAAGGGCGAAGCGAAGTGGTGGCACACAACATCCTGACGGGATTCATTCCCTTACATTGCACGAAATCTACCATACCCCGGCGATTCGTTCACGTAAAATGCTTGAATTCTTCCTTTTTCTGTCGATAATCAGTCCTCAGGAAGTGAGAAACCGTGCAGAATCACGAACGACGCAGCCGGCTCCTCGACATCATTCGCATTCGCGGATTCGCCGCGCTCGAGGAACTTGTCCGCGAACTGGGCGTCTCGGAATCGACCGTGCGACGGGATCTCGATGCCCTGGAGGAACAGGGCTCCGCCAAACGCACCCATGGCGGCGTGCTCTACTCCGGCGGCATACCGCGGCTGGCCGAGTTTGACGAGCGGCAGCCGGCCAACTGGGCTGCCAAGCGGGCGATCGCAGCAGCCGCGGCCACCGTGATCGAGGACGGGGAAACCGTGCTCCTCGATGGCGGCACGACCACCTACGAGGTGGCCCGCCTGCTCGTTGGCCGGTCGCTCCAGGTGGTCACCAACAGCCTCCCTGTCGCCAACCTTTTCGCCTCCGAATCGCGCACCGATCTGGTGCTGCTCGGTGGCTATGTCTCGCCCCGCACGGGCGTCTGCCTCGGCCCCTATGCCAATGAACTCCTCGGCCGTCTTCATGTCACCACGACGGTGCTCTCCGCGGCCGGCATCTCCGAGGAAGGGCTCTTCAACGCCCACCTGCTGCTGGCCGAAACCGAGCAGGCGATGCTCAAAGCCGCCAGCCGCGTGATGGTCGTGGCCGACAGTTCGAAATTTGGCCGCAAGAGCCTGACGCTCGTCTCGGGGATCGACGCCATCGACATCTTCGTGAGCGATGACGGGCTGTCGCAGCGGTGGCGGGACATCGTCACCGCCTCTGCCACGCTCCGCATCGCCACGGTTCCCGAGGGGGCCGAGGCGCCGGCGGGCGTCCGCCTGACACACTCGCCGGAAAAAGCCCGCCCGGCATAAGATGCCGCCTCACCGACACACTGTTTTTCATCCTGTTTTTACCCCAGATTCGATACTCACTGTTTACCGACAAGCCCCAGGAGCCATCATGGCCAAGAAGAACAAGAACAAAATCAAGACCAAGTCGCTCGCCACGCTGAAAGATGAGATCTGCGACATTGGCCGCCGCATTTACAACAAGGGGTTCGCGGCCGGCAACGACGGCAACATCTCCTACCGGCTGGGCCCGAACAAGGTGCTCTGCACCCCGACGATGATGTCGAAGGGGTTCATGACCCCTGCCGATCTCTGCATCGTGGACATGGATGGCAACCAGCTTGCCGGGAAGCGCAAGCGGTCGAGCGAGATCCTTCTCCATCTCACGATCATGAAGGAGCGGCCCGACGTGAACAGCGTCGTGCACTGCCACCCGCCGCACGCGACGGCCTTCGCGGTGGCCCGCGAGCCGATCCCCCAGGCCGTGCTTCCGGAGGTGGAGGTGTTTCTGGGAGACATTCCGATCTCTCGCTATGAAACGCCCGGCAGTCAGACGTTCGCCGACACGATCAAGCCGGTCGTGAAGCGATCGAACGTGATCTTGCTGGCTAATCATGGCACGGTCAGCTTCGGTGCAACGGTCGAGAAGGCCTACTGGTGGACCGAGATCGTCGATGCCTACTGCCGCATCCTGATGCTCG
>CANHCU010000154.1 GCA_947459185.1 Planctomycetaceae bacterium
GTCATGATCGCCGTGTAGGGGAGCAACAGGTAGAGCACGGCCGCGGCGATTCCGAGGCGGACGGCGCCAAAATGCCGCCAGCCGATGACGACCATTCCCGCCACGATCGCCAATTGAGACAGGATCGCCATCACCCGGGCGGTGGTCTCGTAGACGACGCGGCTGTTGACCTCACGGTTCTCGCCCGCATCGACTGCGTCCGGATCGGCTGAAAAGAGCCGTTGCGTCGAGATCTGCGGCAAGAGGAAGAGAAGCGGGTAGCCGGGACCGAGCCTGGAGAGCTGATCGGCATCAACCTCTGCCTCGCGGGCATTGAGCCGCGCCGCCGCGGCAGCACCGGCGAGATCGTCCCGTTGCGGCCGCGTGGTGATCACGTTGGCCAGCAGGAAGACAAGCAGTGAGATGCCCAGGAACACGAGGCCGCCGACCGTGAGGTTTGGGTCGAGGAGCGGCCGGCGAACCATCAATGAGTCAAACAGCATCCGCACGAGGAAGATGCCCGAGACGGTGAAGATCCAGATATAGCCCAGCTCCTGGGCGGCGGCGCTCGCCTTGTAGCCGCCATACTCGACTGCAAGCAGGCCCGGCGCCAGGAGGATGAGCCCGACCAGGTCGAGATTCCGCATGCTCCAGACGCGGTTAAACTTGAAAAAGATCGCGATCGACAGAAGCGACGACAGGTAGAACCACGTCGTGGGGTTGACGCGGTAGTAGTGGAAGAGGATGTCGCTCATGCCGGCGGTCCTGCCCGACCTCGGGAACGAGGGCCCGGATGCAGGGCATCCGTGGAAGTGTGTCGTCCGGCAGTATATGGGAAAACCAGTGGTGGGCGGTGGCGGGGCGATCGGGTTTCCCGTCCAAGCCCCCGGCGTAAGCCGGGGGATGCGTCATTCCACGGCTGCCCAATCCGCCCGCTCCAGTGTGAAAAAGAGAAAGCCCCGGCCATCCTGGCCGGGGCTTTCGTCGTGGCTGCGCCGCTGGGTGAGAGCGGCGGGGGTATGCAGCCCCGTTGTGCTCGCGAGCACGAACTCAGATCAAAACTTTTCCTTGTCGCCGAGTTGCTCGGCGCCGGCACGGGTCACCAGCGCCGAGAAGACACGGATCGTCACGTCTTTCTGGATCAGCCTCGTGCTGCCGTCGCCGAACACCACATTGGCGCCGCCCGGGTGGAAGGCGAAGACTTCGGAGCCGCCGTCGGAGCCGTAGTAACCCGATCCGAACGCCGCGGTGAGCATGCTCTCGCCGTTGGTGGCATTGACGACTGCTGTCGGGCTCGACCGGAAGGTCGTGCCGGGCACGTTCGAGCCGTCGATGGAGATGTCGGACGCCGGACGCACCCAGCCGCCGCCGTTGACCCGTAGCGTCGGAAACTTGTTGGTCGCATCGTCGGCGCGGCCGGTCTTCCGGTAGAGGAACGGTCGGCCGGCACTCTCGGCGGCGAGGATCGTCTGCGAGAGGCCGTCAGTGGCATCCGAGAACTTCGGCTTGGAACCATCGCCGTAGTCCTTGGGCAGCAGGCCATCGCCGGTGCTCGGCGACGTGTTGCCCCTGTCTGCCACGGGGGCCGCGGCAGCAGCTTTGTCGGCCTGGTTGTCGTTAGGCACCAGCGGCGACGTCGTATTCGCCAGAGCGGCGTCAACGTAGATCGTTGCACCGTAGTCGGACGGTGCGCAGAAGCCAGGCGACGCCGAGACGTTCGAGAAATCGGTGCCCGCCGCGTTGGTGACGGCCTTCGCGTAGGTGGCAGGCACGGCATACGGCTGGCTGCTCGACTGCGGATCGTAGTCGAACCGCGTGTCAGGGTTCGGGGCCGACGGGCATTCATACGAATTGATCCGTGTCGCGGCCAGCACGTAGTTGGGGATTGTGAAGCCGGACGACGCCGTGTTCCTCGACCACGTGACGGTCGGGTCGTAGCGATCAAAGAGTGCCGAGCGTTCAATGTAGGGGAGGAGACGCACGAAGAATCCGAGCCGCAGGCCGGCGGTGCGGAGGCTGTTGGGCAGCGTGCCTCCGGTGCCGTCGGCGAAGGTCTGCGTCGCAACGCCGATCTGCTTCATATTGTTGGAGCAGCTGTTCCGGCGGGCAGACTCACGGGCAGCCTGCACGGCCGGCAGCAGCAGGCCGACGAGCGTGCCGATGATGGCGATCACGACCAACAGTTCAACCAGCGTAAAACCCCGGCGGAGCCGGGCTGGTGTGAGGATTGACATGGGATATCTCCAGGGAAGGGAATGAAACGAATCGAACGGATCAGACCTCGGTCGACGTGAGCGAGGATTCAGGGATGAAGGGGAAGGAAGTCATCTGCGGTTTTTGGGGACTGGCTGCTTGCCATCTTGAACGGAGATCTGCATGCCGGTCAGGTCTTCGCGAATCTCGAACCGCAGCGGGCTCGTCTCGGGCGAGAGGTAGCGTTGCGGGATGGCCTGGCCGGAGTCGCCGGGGCGGACTAAGACCGCGTAGAGACCAGAGGGAAGGCCCTCGCCCGTGGCGATCTTGAACGAACCATCCGCTGCCGCGACGACGGTTCGTGTCTCGACTGCGCCAGAGCCTGCAATACTTTGGAAGTTCAAGCTGACGCGGCCGAGCGGCTTACCGTTGAACGTGGCTGCGCCAGAGACGACATGCCGGGCCAGCATCGGAAGCGTGTTGACAACGGCAACCGCGAGCACGATGCCGACGCCTGCAAGGACCGCGGCCCGAACGATCCACCGCGGCATGCCGAGTGACTCGACCGTGGCCGAGACGTTCGACGCGAATTCGTCGACACCACGGCCGAGCGCCGATTCACCGCCCTGCTCGTCTTCGCCACGGCTGCGCCGGCGACGGTCGTCCTTAAAGTCGCGAATGGCGGCATCGGCGGCGAGCGACGAGGCGGACGACGCAGTGCCGGCACGGCGCTTGGTCGAGAGTCGGCGGGGCCGGCCAGAGGCATAGGACAGTGCTGCGGAAGACATGTCGAGGGCTCCTTTGTCGAGCCATCGCGGTCCTCCGGTCGTTCCGGTCGGTGTCGCGTGTGTGTGGTGTTCGTTGCGGCCCTATGTGTGGGGCTTCGTCAGGCCTGCCGTCCGTCTCGTCGGATCAGCACTTGCGGGCACTTCGAAAACGCCTGACGTTCCGATAGATTATTAAATCGATCACGTTTGTCAAGCAGTTGACTAAAAATTTTTATAAGCCATTTTTGTGCCATAGTTTAGCAAAAAAAGAGAACGCAGGCTGTCTGGGCAGCGGCTTAATCGACTAATCACTACCAATACAGTAATGATTTATCGGGGTGGCAAGAAACTACCGTGCGGACTTATCGAGCCGGGTCTTCTCGGTTCGCTCGATCTGCACGACGACGCCGTCCTGCACGATCGCCAGAACAGACCCGTAACGCAGCCCCCGCAGGGCGTCTCCGATCCGGGCCAGAGCGGCATCGTTCGTCCTTGCAGTGGGCTCGGGCGAGGCGGTGGCATCGCTGCCATGCCGCTGACCGTCGGTTGGTTTGTTGCTCATGTGATGCTCGGGGCGCTGCTGGGGATTGGGGAAGAGGACAGATGAAGAGGGTTTTCAGATCACGTATTCGGGATCGGGGAGAAACACGCGGACCTTGCGGGGAGTGATGGCCACCCGCTCGCCCGGCTGAAGGGCCAGATCACGGGCCGTATCGGCCGGCAGGTCGACGTGAAGTTCGCTCTCGGCGCCATCGGGCCGGCATGAGATCCGCACGATCGCGCCGCTGCGGGCGATCCGCAGCACGCTCGCCGGTAGGCTGCCATTGCCCGCCGGATCGTTTCTCGCGGAATCGTCTGTAACGAGCCCGTTCGGGGCATGTGCGTTCGTACGGGCGATATCGAGCTCGTGCGGGCGGAGGTAGACCCGGGCCGGCCGTGCCTGCGCATGCGGATAGTCGGGATAGTCGATGGGGATACCGTGCCAGAACGCCTGCCCCTTCTCGACACGGCCGTGGAAGAGATTCACATTGCCGAGGAAGTCCATCACGAAGGGCGTGGCGGGATGTTCGAAGACCTCGTCGGGCGTGCCACGCTGTTCGATCTTGCCGTGGTTCATCACCACCACCTCGTCGGCGAGTTCGAAGGCCTCCTCCTGGTCATGCGTCACGAACACGCTGGTCATGCCGATCTCGTCGTGCAGCCGCCGCAGCCATTGCCGCAGTTCCACTCGCACCTTGGCGTCAAGCGCGCCGAAGGGCTCGTCGAGCAGGAGAATCTTCGGCCGGATGGCGAGCGCCCGGGCGAGGGCCACCCGTTGCCGCTGGCCGCCGGAGAGCTGAGCCGGCTTGCGACCGCCGAGGCCGTCGAGCCGCACGAGGTGCAGCAGTTCGTTGACCTTCGCCTCGATCTCCTGTTTCGGGGCTTTGCGAACCCGCAGCCCAAACGCGATGTTCTCGAACACGCTCATGTGGCGAAAGAGGGCATAGTGCTGAAACACGAAGCCCACTTCCCGCTGCCGGGCATGGCGGTCGGTGATGTCGGCGCCGTCCTCCTCGATGCGGCCGGAGTCGGGCCATTCGAGCCCGGCGATGATTCGCAGCAGCGTCGTCTTGCCGGAGCCTGATGGGCCAAGGAGTGCCAGGAGCGTGCCCTGCGGCACGTCGAGCGAGACATTATCGAGTGCCTTGAAGGAGCCGAATGCTTTCGAGATACCGCGAACGTGGATGCTCATGGGATGGAAGCCTGGGTGGATGTGCGTGGGCCGGCGTCAGGCGGCGTGCCTGAGCCGTCGATCGTGTCGGGGAGTGAGCGGGCAGCTTCGAGTTCGCGGGCCTCGGCCTCCAGTTGGCGTTCGATCACGAACTTGGCCACGAGGGTGACCAGCGCCAGCCCGGCCAGCACGCTCGCCACCGCCATCGAGGCTGGCGTGCGGTATTCCTGGAAAAGCTTTTCGACGCGAAGGGGCATGGTGTCGGTCGCGCCCGCGATGTGGCCACTGACCACGTAGACCGCCCCGAATTCACCCATTGCGCGGGCGTTGGCGAGCACGATGCCATGCAGGAGCGCCCAGCGGATGTTGGGGAGGGTGACGCGGGTGAACACCTGCCAGCCGTTTGCGCCCAGGCTGACGGCGGCCAGTTCCTCTTCCGGCCCGATCGCCTCCATCACCGGGATGAGTTCGCGGACGACCAGCGGCAGCGTCACGAACGTGGTGGCCAGCACCAGTCCGGGCCATGAGAAGATCACCTTCCAGCCCAGCGACGCGAGCGTCGGCCCAAGCAGCCCCTGCCGGCCGAAGATCAGGACGAGGGCCAGACCCGCCACGACGGGCGAGACCGAAAAGGGAACGTCGCAGAGCGTGATCAGGAGCGAACGCCCCGGGAAGCGGAACCGCGATACCAGCCAGGCCGTGGCGATGCCAAAGACGGTGTTGATCGCCACGGCGAGTGGGGCCACGGTCAGCGAGAGCCAGATCGCATGCCGTGTGTCGGGATCGTGGGCCAAGGCCCGCCACCAGGCGGCCGGCCCCTCGGCAAACGCCTCCGCGAAGACGCTCGCCAGCGGCACGACGATGAGCAGGCCCACAATGCCGACGGCGACGGCGATGAGCAGTCGCTCCGTGAGCGGGTTGGCGGACGTGATGGTTGGCTTGGGCATGGGCACTCACTGGGCGTTGCGGGCGACCCGCTGCTGCAGGGCGTTGACGACGACGAGCAGGGAGATCGACATCGCCAACAGGACGACGGCGATGGCGGTCGCCTCTGCATAGGCGAATTCCTCCAGCCGCGATACGATCAACACCGGCGCGATTTCGGTCTTGAACGGCATGTTGCCCGAGATGAAGACGACCGAGCCGTATTCCCCGAGCGCACGGGCCAAGGCCAGGGCAAACCCCGTCAGCACCGCCGGGAAGATGGCCGGAAAGATCACCTTCAGGAAGGTCTGCGCACGGTTGGCGCCGAGCATCCGTGCCGCCTCTTCACTGTCGCGGTCGAGGCTTTCGAGCACCGGCTGCACGACGCGAATCGCGAATGGCAGGCTCACGAACACGAGCACGAGCACGATGCCGAGCCATGAATAGGCACCCTGGATGCCCAGCGGCACGAGGAACCGGCCCAGCCAGCCACGCTCCACGTAGAGCGTCGAATAGACGAGCCCAGCGACCGCCGTGGGGAGGGCGAGCGGCACATCCACGAGCGAGTCGAGCAGCCGGCGCCCGGGGAAATCGATCCGCACGAGCACCCAGGCAACGAGGAGACCGCAGACGGAACTGACCGCCGCCGCGACCACCGAGGCGCCCAGCGACACCGCATACGCGGCACGCGCGCGGGGCGTCCAAGCCGCCGCCAGAAATTCGGTCGGTCCAAGAGACGCCGCCCGCAGCGCCAGCACCGACAGGGGGATGATGACCAGCGCCGTCATCACCAGGGAGGTGATCGCGATGCTGATGCCGAAACCGGGCAGCACCGAACGCCTCCGCATGGCCCGAGTGGTGGTGATTTCGGTGCTCATGGTCATACCTATTTCCCAGCCTGAGGCTGGTAGATGGCGTCGAACACGCCACCTTCGCCGAAGAACTTTTTCATGGCGTTGTTCCAGTCGCCAGCGACGAACGCGATATCGAAGGTTTCGATCGTGGGCCAGGTTTCGCCGGCGGCCGGGGGAGGCGGGTTGTCGCCCCAGGGACGCAGGTGATGCTTGGCGATGATCGCCCGGCCCTCAGGGGAGTAGAGGAAGCCGAGATAGGCCTCGGCGGCGTGCCGAGAGGCCTTGCGATCGACGTTGGTGTCGACCACGGCCACGGGCGGATCAACACGGATGGAACGCTTCGGGTAGACGATCTCCAGGTCGCCCTTTGATTCTTCGACCTCGAGATGGGCCTCCTGCTCGAATGTCAGGTGCACGTCGCCAATCCCCTTTTGGGAGAACGTGGCCGTGGCGGCTCTGGCGCCGGTGTCGAGCACGGGGGTGCGGCGATAGATCGCCGACACGAATTTTTTCGCATCGTCCTCGCTGCCGCCCGCCGCGAGGGCGGCTCCCCAGGCCGCGAGCAAGCTGTACTTCCCGTTGCCCGAGGTCTTTGGGTTGGGCGTGATGATCGAGATGTCGTCACGGTCGAGATCCGGCCAGTCGGCGATCTTCTTGGGGTTGCCCTTGCGAACGACGAAGACCACGACCGAGTGGTAGGGGATCGAGCGGTTGTCGTAGCGGTGCTGCCAGTCTTCGCGGATCAGCCCAGACTTGGCGATCGCTTCGACGTCGGGCCAGGTGGCCAGTGTGACGACATCGGCGTCGAGACCGTCGATGACAGCGCGGGACTGGCTGCCTGAGGCGGCGTGCGACTGCTTGATCGAGACGGGGGTGCCGTGCTCTTGCTCGTAGTGTTTGGCGAACGCGGCGTTGATGTCGCGGTAGAGTTCGCGGGTCGGGTCATACGACACGTTGAGCAGTTCGATTGCCTGGGCCCGGTTCGCCGCGCCGCCGGGGCCGGGGGAGGAACCCGAACAGCCGACGAGAGTGGCCACGAGCAGGGCTGCGAATGCGAGGGCAAGCGAGCGGGTCAGAAGGGGTTTCAGCAGCAAACGGGAATTCACGGTGGACCTCGATACCGGGCCTGATTTTTGGGAAAGACACCAAAACTCTAGCAGACAGCACAATGATCGTCAACGTGGTAATGTATTCTTTAGTGAATGCTATAAGTCATTGCTAAGTAGAGACTTATGGCAATTGCTGTCGTGCCGTATTGGTTCGCCGGCTGCGGCATGCTCGGTCGCCGGCGGATTCTGCTACGGGAGGCTCTTGGACGAATCGTGCATCGCTCGTGAGTCGCAGAATTCACCGTCGCCTGCGCGTGCCTCCGACCGGCTCCTCA
>CANHCU010000155.1 GCA_947459185.1 Planctomycetaceae bacterium
GTATCGGGAATGAGACGCTACCAGTTTCCCGCCGGCACGATCCTCGAGTATGCCGACTGCCTGCAGGTCGATGCGGCGATCAATCCTGGGAATTCCGGCGGCGGCCTGTTCGATGCCGAGGGCAGGATCATCGGTGTCAACGGCAGGGCGTCGTTCGAAAAACGCGGCCGCGTCAATGTGGGCGTGGGCTATGCCATCTCGGCCAATCAGCTGCGGCACTTTCTCGGACTACTGAAGGGGGGGCGTCTGGTTGACCATGCCACGATGGGTGCGACGGTGGCGACCAGTGCCGATGGCCGCGTGGTCGTGTCCGACATCCTCGAATCGTCCGATGCCTGGAAGCGTGGGCTCCGTTACGACGACGAGATCGTGTCGTTGGCCGGCCGCAGTGTCCGCACTGTCAATGCGTTCAAAAACGTCCTGGGCACGCTGCCGGCCGGCTGGCGGGTGCCACTGGTGTATCGTCGCGGTGGCCGCCGCGAGGAGATTCTTGTGCGGCTGGCTGGCGTGCACACGGCCGCGGAGCTGGCGAACATCGTCGAGGGAAAATCGCAGAAGCCTGCAGGACCGCCACCTGGCCCGCCCCGCGGGCAGGGCGGGCCTGATCAAGACGGCGGCCCTGAAAAAGACGGTGGCCGTCGGCAGCCTGATGAACCGGCGCGGGACTCGCTGCCCGCCGCCGTGCGGCCGTTCTACGAGGCCCGACGCGGCTTCACCAACCACCACTTCAACATGGTTGAGCGTGGTCGTGTCGCCCGCGCGATCGCTGCCGATGGTGAGCTCACGGCGCTCGGCGGCCGGTGGGTTCTGGCGGGTCGCCTCGCTACGGGCGAGGCCTTTCGCATCGAGCTTTCGGACGAGGAGGGGGTGATCGACCTGCCCACCGGCACGACGCGGGTCGATGCCACCGGGGAACTCGACGTGAATCCCAGTCCTCCCGGCAGTGGCGGCATGTTGGCGGCGCTTTTGCTGTGGCGACGCCTCGTGCTGGAGGGGCCGGAGCCACTGGGCCGCACCAGCTACTGGGGAACCGTGCCGGCCGATCCCGTTGGATTCAACGAGGCCGATGGGCCGCGGTTGGTGGACATGCTCGAGTCATCGGTCGCGGGCGTTGAGGCCCGCTTCACCGTGGGGGGCGACGGGAAGGTGTCCGGCATCGAACTTTGGACCGCCCCCGATGCCGATCCATGCGAGGTCCGTTTCACGTTTGCCATGCCGGACCAGCCGCAGGATCTCCCGAGGGGCATGCCTTCCATCGTCGAGGTGCGGCATGGCAACGACCTGTTCGGTGAGTTTCGGGTGGAGAAGGCCGTGCTCGAGCAGTCGGCTGGCGAGGTTGGCGGCGGTGCTCTGCCGGCAACCGGGACGGGCGCATTGCCGGGAGGGGGCACATGATTCGACATGCCGTGGTCATGACCGCGATGGTGATCGGCTTTCTGGTCAGCTTCCTGGCAGGCGGGGGGCTCCTGTCTCACGCAGCCGGCCGCGCCGACGCCGCATCGCCGCAGGAAACGATCGCCGGTGCCGCGAGGAAGGTGGTCAAAATCCACGGTGCCGGCGGGGTGCGCGGACTAGAGGCCTATCAGACCGGCATCCTCGTCTCTCCCGCGGGTCACATCATCACCGTGATGAGCACCGTGCTCGATGCGGACGAACTGACCTGCGTGCTCGATGACGGGCGACGGTATCGGGCGACGATACTGGGCGTCGATCCGAGCCGGGAACTCGCCGCGCTCTCGATCGAGGCGGAGGAGTTGCCTGCGTTCACCCTGGCCGCCAGCGATCGCGTGCCGGCGGGGACGAGGATCTTCGCCCTTTCGAATCTGTTCGGAGTGGCGGTGGGGGATGAGCGTGTCAGCGCCCAGCATGGCGTCGCGTCGGCGATCGTACCGCTCGAGGCCCGTCGGGGCAGTTACGAAGTGCCGTACCGCGGTGACGTCTACATTCTCGACTGTACAACCAGCAATCCCGGTTCACCCGGTGGTGCGGTGGTGGATTGGCGTGGCCGCCTGGTCGGGATGCTTGGCAAGGAACTGCGGGCCTCTGGAAGTGGCATCTGGCTCAACTATGCCATACCGGCCGAATCGCTTGCTGAAGGCTACGCCGCAATCACGTCTGGGACCGCCTCATCGGCCGCCGCCACTCCTGCCGGCGAACCGATGCGGGCTGGCTTCGATCCTGCGACGCTGGGGCTGGTGCTCGTGCCCGACCTGCTCGACCGCACGCCACCCTTCATCGAGACCGTCGCCGCCGAATCGCCAGCGGCACGGGCAGGCCTGCGGCCCGACGACCTCGTGATCGCGGTCGGCGGTCGTGCCGTGGCCTCGCGGGCGGCGCTGCAGCAGGCACTCTCGGCCTTGGCTGCAGGAGATGTGGTGAGGCTGTCGGTTGTCCGCAGCGGTGCCATCGTGGAGTGCGAACTCGGGCCGCGCCCCGCCTCCGGGAGGAATCGCTGATGCTCCTGCTCCGCTGCCTTGTGCGAGCTTTTTTGCTGGGCACGTTTCTGGGAACCTGTTGTGGAACCGCGGCCACGGTATCGATGGCCGCCACCGAGGATCTTCCGTTCGAGGAGGAGGCCGCGATCCGGGCAGCGGTCGAGCGAGTGGCCCCGTCGGTCGTGCGGATTGAAACCGCCGGAGTCTCGGAGACGGTGCTCGCATCGGCGGCCGAAGCGATTCCGGCCAGTGGACCGTCCACGGGCATCGTCGTGGAGGAGGGGGGCTGGGTGCTGGCCACGTCGTTTGCCGTGCCCCGTGATGCCGTCGAAGCGATCGTCGTGCTGCCTGATGCGACGGTGCCGGGCGGCCAGCGACGGGTGGCGCGGGTCGTGGGCCGTGATCTGTCCCGCGGGCTCGTGCTGCTGCGGGTTGACGGTGCCGGCCTGACGCCAGTGCCTGAGTGGGTGCCGCGTGCCGAACTGGCGGTAGGCCAGTGGACGATCGCAGTGGGGCGGGCGTGGGATCTGGCCGTTCCCAGCGTCGCCGTCGGCATTCTCTCGGCGACGAACCGGTCCTGGGGTCGCTCGGTGCAGACCGACGCCTCGATCTCGCCGGCCAACTACGGCGGGCCGCTGATCGATATCAGTGGCCGCGTAATCGGCATCCTTGCGCCGTTGCCGGCTGATACGGCGGGCATGAATCTCGGGACGGAACTCTACGACTCCGGCATCGGCTTCGCAGTGCCGCTTGCCGACATGCTCCGCGTGCTGCCGCGGCTGAAGAACGGCGAAACGCTGTCTCCCGGCGTGTTGGGCATTGGATACAGCGCGAGGGATCCGTTCACCGGCGAGGCCAGGATTGCCACCTGTCGCCCCGGCTCACCGGCGGCAAAGGCGGGTCTGCGTGCGGGGGATCTGATCGTTGCCGCGGACGGCCGACCGGTGACGCGGATCGCGGAACTTCGGCATGTGCTCGCCCCGCTCTACGCCGGCGACACGCTGACAATCACCGTCGAGCGGGGCACCCCGGCGACGAGCGAGGCCAACCGTCAGCAGTCGGCACCATCATCCCGGATCGATGTGCAGGTCGAACTCATTGCAGCGCTCCCGCCCTGGCGGCGGCCGATGCTCGGCATCGTGCCGGTGCGGTCGGCCGCGCGGGATGCCCGTCCGGGGCCGGTGCAGGTGGCGTGGGTCTGGACCGACAGTCCGGCGGCGAAGGCGGGCCTCGTAGCCGGCGATCAGATCGAGGCGGTGATTCCACCGCCTGTTGACGGGGATACGTCTGGCGCAGGCGATGCCGTGACGGTCGAGTCGGCTGCGGCACTGGCCGGCATCGTTGCCGGCACTGAGGTCGGGCGGTCGCTCTCCCTCGTGATTTCCCGGGATGGGAAGAGACAGACGATTCCGGTCGAGGTGACGGCCATGCCTGCCGATCTGCCGGCCGATCTGTCGGCGCTGGTGCCACCATTCGCACCGGCCCTCGCGCCGGCAGGCCCGATGGTGCCGGCTGGAGATGCGGCCGTGGTCGAACGATTGGAGGCTGCGGAAGTGGCACAGCCGCCGCTGGTCGTGCTGCCCGCGGCGCCGCCGCGGGAGCCGCTGGCGGTCATCATCTATCTCGATCTGCCGCGGGGGCCCGTGGCCGAGGCTGAGGCGACTGCCTGGAAGGCGGCGGCGGCTCGGCATGGCGTGGCGGTGATCCTGCCGGGATCGGTCGATCCGCAGCGGTGGGGCCGCGAGGATATCGGCGGTATCAAGCGGGCGGTAGCGACGCTCGCGGCCAAGCGTGCCATCGATCCGGCGCGGATCGCCGTGGCGGGCCGCGGGGCGGGGGCAGCGTTTGCGTGGCTGGTCGCCGAGTCGCTCGGACCCGCCGTGCGGGGCGTGGCCCTCATCGATTCGACGCTCCCTCGGCAGGCCGTGGTGGAACCCGCCGAGCCGGGGCGTTCGCGGTGGGTGCTGTTTGGCACGGCGGCCGATGCCACTGCGGCGGCGCAGTTGTCGCCCCGCGTGGAGGCCGACCGGCGGCGGCTGGAGGCGTCGGGCGTTGCGGCGGGGACGCTGCCGATGACGCCGGGCGCCGGTGTGCCGGCCGCCACGCTGGCCGCGTGGGCCGAGGCGCTGGGACTGTTGTGACGCTGCCGTTTCCGCAGGCTGCTCTGCCCAGCAGCAGTTCCGTTCGCATCGTGTTCGCCGACGCGGACCTGATCGTGGTTGACAAGCCGGCGGGCATGCCGAGCGTGCCAGCGCGGACACCGCTCGATCCGCCCTGTGTCGCATCGCACGTGCGTGCTGCATTCGGCGCGGTCGAGGCGGTGCATCGGCTCGACCGCGACACGTCGGGCCTGCTCGTGCTGGCACGCTCGAGTCAGGTGCGGGCCGCGCTGGGCCGGGCATTCGAGGACCGGGCGGTGCAGAAGCGGTATGAGGCGATCGTGCACGGCGGGCCCGCCGCGCACGAGGGAGTCGTTCATCTGCCGCTGGCGTCGGATCCTCTGCGGCCCCCTCGATCCCGCGTCGATCCGATCCAGGGAAGGCCCGCGACGACACGCTGGCGGCTGCTCGCAACAGCTTCGGTGGCCGGGCAGCAGCGATCACGCTTGGAACTGGAACCGGTCACGGGTCGATCCCACCAGCTCCGCGTGCATCTGGCCTGGCTGGGCATACCGATCGTGGGCGACCGTCTCTATGGGCCCCTCTCTGGGCCCGCGCATCCGGAATCGCAGGGGCCACCGGCCTTTCGGCTGGGACTCCATGCTGCCTGGCTGGCGTTTCCTCATCCTCGCGATGATCGGCTGGTCGAGGTCAGCTCGCAGCCACCCGACTGGTTCGCCGACTGGGCTCGATGAGCCACCGCATGGCGGAGCAGACGGTTCATGCCGCAGGCGTCGGCTTCATGGCCGAGGCTCCCACCTGTTGCCAGTACCGGGAGAATCTGCCCAGATCCTTCACGCCCGAACGATCACAGAACCGCGGCCACGGCAGGAACGTCACCGGGAGCGGTGGCTCGGCGCCGGCTTTCCCCGCCTGAATCGTGGCGGCGGCCTGGCAAATCCGCGGGCAGGGCGTCTCTGCGAGCACGAGACCATCGCAACCGTGGGCCCGCGCTCGTCCCGGTAGGATCTCGCGAGGATCGCCAAGCAGCACCTCGACACCCGGCACGTCGGCCAGGCAGGCGACGAGGAAGAGCAGCCGGTTGAGCGAAGGACGTTCTTCCGCAATCCACTCCGGATCAATCACAAAGACCCGCGGTGCCTCCGGAGAGGCCAGCGCTGCTGGACTTGTGGCGGCGGCCGAGTCGAGCGTGAGCCAGACGAGAGGCTGATGGATCGCCGTGGCTTGCCCTGCCGGCGGGGCGGCCTGCGGCTTGATCCGCAGGGGTGGCCGCTCTGTGGGCCCGTCCGCGGCAAAGCAACGGGAGGCAAGTTCTTCATAAGAGACATCGAGAGGGCAGTGTCCGCGAAGACCGCACGGCTGGCAGTGCACGCCGCTTGTGTACGTCTCCAGATTCTCGCGGTTGAACAGATAGGGCTTGGCTGAAAAGGTGCCGGCCACCCACTGCCACGAGAGGTGATTGCTGGCTGGGTCGCCGTCGATCAGGTGGGAGAGAAACCAGTCGGCTCCTGCCTGCCACCGCACGCCGCGGACGTGCACGAGCCAGGACGCAAGCCACATCCGCTCGTGGTTGTGCAGCCAGCCGGTGCGGTGGAGTTTCTGCACGAAGGCATCGATGCACTGCAGGCCGGTGCCTGCCGCGAGCACGTCCGCTGGAACCTGCTCGACCGCCGGCACGCGGTTTCGTTGGGCAGGAGACTCGAGCGGCTGGTGAATCCGGCTCCCCACCGCGGCATACACCTGCTGCCAGTAGTCGCGCCAACCGAGTTCCGAGATCAGTTTGGCGGCATCCTCCGGCCGCTGGGCCCGGGCCAGGGCGGCATCGCGGACCTCGGCCAGCGAGAGCACGCCATGCCGCAGCCAGGGGGAGAGTCGAGTCACGTTTCCCGCCACATGGTTCCTCGTGCGGGCATAGGCTGCGGGGTCGATCGCAGCCAGTCGCGCAAGGGCGACGGCACGACCGCCTTCCCACGGACTCGTGGAGGCTTCGGCCGCGGCTTCGGCCGTGTCACCACACTCTGGGAATTCGAGGGTGAGTGCTGCCGCGCGGTCGGTCATTGAAAGAGACAGAAGTCTGCTGAGATCTCGCATGGATCCGCTCCGGTGCCCCGAGGGAAAGTCGTCGCCGTCTAGTGTACGGTGGCCGCGGTTCGGGGCTGGCCGGACCCCATCGCCGGACGTTCGCTCCGGCCATCCATGGCCTCCGCTCACTCGATGCTGACTGCGCTCCGGCATCCTGCCTGCGCTGGTCAGCAACGCCGGCTCTCGGGGCCCGGCCAGCCCCTCACGGATTCTGCATGCGAAACGGTTCGCTCAAACGTGCTCTCGGTGAGTAAAAAAACTCACCGCCGCAGGGAGAGCTCGTATCTTCACGACCGCCGCTCACAAGCCGCTGCGCTTTTCGTGTGCAGGCACGTGCGCGAAAAGCGTGCGTCACGTGCGGGATTCAGTTCGCCCGTCTGTGGCTGAAAAAATTTTATTCACAGCCATGCTTCTGCGGAACACTCAAAATCCCTGCGGAAAAAGGCATTTCGTGTGTTCCGCGATGGCTTGCCAGCGAGAGTCGAGAAGGACGTCCTCGGTCTTTGGCACGCCACATGCAGTGCTGGTAATCCGTAATCGCACGGCGCCCAGGGTGTGGCCTGGCGCCCGGTGGAATCAGCGGTGCGGAGCCGCCCCTCGCCGGAATCTCTTCCGTCTGGAGTCGCATGATGCGGTCTGTGCTTTTCTCTCTCTCACGGGAACTTGTGGCTGGTTGTCAACACTTCGCCGGCTGGTATGTCCCTCGGCATTCGATGGTCCCGATCGGAATTCGGTCTGGAGGCCGAAGCTTCGTGACGGCGATGGCGGGGTTCGCCATTGTGATGTCGCTGGTGGCTCTCATGCCGCAGACCGCGGTGACGGCGGAAGAAGCGGTCGCCGAACCGGCGGCTGCGGCTGCTGGAGACGCGGCGCCCCCCGACACCCTCGAAGCCCTTCGCGGCGACGCCGACATACTGTGGACATGTCTCGCCGCCTTTTTGGTGTTTTTCATGCAGGCGGGGTTTGCGATGGTGGAAGTTGGGTTCACGCGGGCCAAGAACGCGTGCAACATCATCATGAAAAATCTGATGGACTTCGGAATTGGAACGATGGCGTTCTATTTCCTCGGATTTGGCCTGATGTTCGGAGGCACCAACGGCGGTTGGTTCGGCGGTGATCACTTCATGTTCGATGCGACGAAGCACAGTGCGTCTTCA
>CANHCU010000156.1 GCA_947459185.1 Planctomycetaceae bacterium
GCTAGGAGCGTGTGGTGGATCCGCAGCGGCACCTCGGCGCAGATCTTGACGGGCAGCCGCGAGAGATTGTCGAGCGTGTCGGCGATCCGGCCGTCGGTCGAGTTTTCCAGCGGGACCACGCCATAGTGGGAGTGACCGGCGTTCACCTCTTCGAAGGCTGCCGAGATGCTGCTCACCGGCACGAATTCCACAGAACTGCCAAAGCGGTGGAGGGCGGCAAGGTGGCTGTAGGTCCAGGCCGGACCCAGGTGGGCGACGCGGATGTGCTGCTCGATCGCGCGGGAGCCGGAGATCAGTTCCCGCCAGATCGCCTTGAGACTCTCGCTCGACAGCGGGCCCGCGCTCGAAGACACCACCCGCTCGAGCACCATCTCCTCACGCGACGGGTCGTAGGTGACCTGACCGCTCGACTGCTTGAGGTGGCCGATCTGACGGGCCAGTTCGGCCCGCTCGTTCACGAGCCCGACCAGTTCCTTGTCGATCCTGTCGATCTGCGACCGTAGGGCCGCCAGGCCAGCCGGCCGCGGGGCCTCCGCCGGCGTCTTCTTCTGTGAGCCAGACTGAGCCATGCGAGGAGCCCCGGGGTGAGGAACGGTGAAGAGTGTCGGGAGCCCCGAAACGCCAAAATGGCAGGCGTTCGTCCCGGGGCGGGCGGCACGTTGCCGCGGCCCTGCAACTGTACCTTGAACCAGAGCCGCGTAAATATCTGCGAAAATCACGCTTCCCGCAGTTTTTCCGCGGAAAGGCTCCGCGGCTCGGTCATGCAGTGTGGGGCTGGCACGGCCTTTGCATTGTCTTCAGATAACGAAAACCCGGGACAATTCTGACGTCCAGCGTTTCCCGCAGCAGTTCCCACACCACAGCACAGGAATCCAGCATCCATGGCAACGAAGCAGGGCGAGAAGATCATCGGCATCGACCTCGGCACCACGAACTCGGTGGTCGCGGTGATGGAGGGCAAGGAGCCCAAGGTGATCGCGAACAAGGAAGGCAATCGCCTCACGCCGAGCGTGGTCGCCTTCAACGACAAGGGTGAGACGCTCGTGGGCGACATCGCCCGCCGTCAGGCCGTCACGAACCCGAAGCGGACGATCTACTCCATCAAACGGTTCATGGGCCGTCGCCACAACGAGGTGGCAGGCGAGGAGAAGATGGTTCCCTACGAGGTCGTCGGTGGTCCCGAGGACTACGTGAAGGTGAAGGCGGGCGACCAGACAAGCACGCCGCCGGAGATCTCGGCCAAGGTGCTTCGCAGCCTGAAGGAGAGCGCCGAGAGCTACCTCGGCCACAAGGTCAACAAGGCCGTGATCACCGTCCCAGCCTACTTCAACGATGCCCAGCGACAGGCCACGAAGGACGCGGGTCAGATCGCCGGCCTCGAGGTGATGCGGATCATCAATGAGCCGACCGCCGCGGCCCTAGCCTACGGCCTCGAGAAGAAGGCCCAGGAGAAGATCGTGGTGTTCGACTTGGGCGGCGGTACGTTCGACGTGTCGGTGCTCGAGGTGGCCGACGGCGTGTTCCGCGTGATCAGCACCAACGGCGACACGCACTTGGGCGGCGACGACTTCGACCAGACGCTGATCAACTACGTCGCGGACCAGTTTAAGAAAGAGCAGGGGATCGACCTGCGGAAAGACACGATGGCCCTGCAGCGGCTCCAGGAGGCCTGCGAGAAGGCCAAGAAGGAGCTCTCCTCGGCGCAGAGCACCGACATTAATCTCCCCTTCATCACGGCTGATGCGACCGGGCCCAAGCATCTTCAGGTGACGATCACCCGGGCGCAGTTCGAGCAGATGTGCGACGGCCTCGTCGAGCGGTGCCGCGGACCGGTGGTGCAGGCGCTCAAGGATGCCAAGCTCGACCCCAAGGACATCGACGAGGTGGTGCTCGTTGGCGGTTCGACCCGGATTCCGAAGGTGCAGGAGCTCGTCAAGAAGCTCTTCAACAAGGAGCCGCACAAGGGCGTGAACCCCGACGAGGTCGTGGCACTGGGCGCGGCGATCCAGGGGGGCGTGCTCGGTGGCGAGGTGCAGGACGTGCTCCTGCTCGACGTCACGCCGCTGTCGCTCGGCATCGAGACCGAAGGCGGCCTGTTCACGAAGCTGGTCGAGCGGAACACGACCGTGCCGACCGAGCGGAAGCAGGTCTTCAGCACCGCGGCCGACAGCCAGACAGCGGTGACCGTGAGCGTCTATCAGGGCGAGCGGCCGATGGCGAAGGACAACCGGCTCCTCGGCCAGTTCAACCTGGAGGGGATTCCGCCCGCGCCGCGTGGCACTCCCCAAATCGAGGTGAAGTTTGACATCGACGCTAACGGCATCCTGTCGGTGAGCGCGAAGGACCTTGGCTCCAACAAGGAGCAGACCGTCAAGATCGAGCAGTCGAGCGGCTTGAACGAGACCGAGATCGAGCGGATGCGAAAAGACGCCGAAGCCCACGCCGAGGAAGACAAGCGGAAGGTGCGGCTGGCCGAGGCCCGCAACAAGGCCGAGGCGCTCTGCTTCCAGACCGAGAAGCTCGTCAAGGAAAACGGCGACAAGCTGTCGGCTTCCGACAAGGCTCCGCTGGAGGCGGCGATTGCCAAGGCCCGCGAGGTGGCGAAGGGCGAGGACGTCGATGCGATCACGTCGGCCCACGACTCGCTCGAACAGGCGGCCCACGCCCTCTCGAAGGTGCTCTATGCGGGCACGAGCGGGGCGGGCACGAGCGGCCAGGCTGCGGGAGCTGGCCCGGGCGAGACGGCCGGCGCCGGCGGTGGCAAGGGCCCTGACGACGCGATCGATGCCGAGTTTGAGGTCAAGAAGGATATCTAAACAGGCTTTCCCTCTCCCTCCGGGTGAGGGCGGCCGAGGGGGAACCCATGCCATTTCGCTTCGACAAGTTCACGATCAAGGCCCAGGAGGCGGTGCAAAACGCCGTCGAACTGGCTGGCAGCCGCGGCAATCCGCAGGTGACGCCGGTCCATCTCCTGCACGCGCTTGTCGCGGAGCGGGAGGGGATCGTCCGGCCGCTGCTGGAGAAGATCGGCGTTGATCGTGGGCATCTCGAACGGATCATCGAGGCGGAACTCTCGCACCTGCCGAAGGTGTCGGGAGGAGCCCAGCCGCAGCCCGATCAGGAGCTGATCAAGGTGTTCGAGGCGGCAACGGCCGAGTCGGCCACCATGAAGGACGAGTTTGTCTCGACCGACCATCTGCTGCTGGGGCTCGTGAAGACGCCGTCGAAGGCGAAGAACGTGCTGCAACTGGCAGCTGTGGGCGAGAAGGAGTTGATGGCCGGCCTGCAGGCGGTGCGGGGCCAGTCGCGGGTGACCGATCAGAACCCGGAGGAGAAGTTTCAGGCCCTCGAGAAATACGGCATCGATCTTGTGAAGCGGGCCAGCCAAGGCAAGCTCGATCCGGTGATCGGCCGTGACGCCGAGATTCGCCGTGTGATCCAAGTGCTTTCGCGGCGGACAAAGAACAATCCGGTGCTGATCGGCGAGCCGGGCGTGGGCAAGACGGCCATCGCCGAGGGGCTGGCGGTGCGGATCGTGCAGTCCGACGTGCCGGAGACCCTGCGGGGCAAGCGGGTGATCGCCCTCGACCTTGGCGCCCTGATCGCCGGCACGAAATACCGCGGCGAGTTCGAGGATCGGCTGAAGGCGATTCTCCGCGAGGTGGAGGCCGCAGCGGGCAACGTGATCCTGTTCATCGACGAGCTGCACACGGTCATCGGGGCGGGTGCGGCCGAAGGTGGTTCCGACGCGGCCAACCTGCTCAAGCCGGCACTGGCCCGCGGCGAGCTGCGGTGCATCGGGGCGACGACGCTCGACGAATACCGTAAGCACATCGAAAAGGACGCGGCGCTCGAGCGACGGTTTCAGCCGGTGATGGTTGGCGAGCCGAGCGTAGAAGACACGATCGCGATCCTGCGGGGGCTGAAGCCGCGGTATGAAGCCCATCACAAGGGGGTGAAGATCAAGGATTCGGCACTCGTGGCGGCTGCGGAGCTGTCGCATCGCTACATCGCCGACCGGTTCCTGCCCGACAAGGCGATCGACCTGATGGACGAGGCGACCAGCCGGATCGCGATGGAGCTGCAGAGCGTGCCGAGCGAGATCGACGAGGTGCAGCGGCGGCTCGTGCAGTTGGAACTTGCGGCGAGGCAACTGGCTGAGGAGACGGAGGAGCACGCCAAGGAGCGGCTCGTCGAGATCGAGGCGGAGTCAGCAGAGTTGCGAAAGAAGCTCGCGAGCCTCCGGGAGCAGTGGGAGGCCGAAAAGAGCGGCGTGGGCAGCTCGCAGGAGGTGCGGAAGCAGCTCGACGAGGTGCAACTCGCGTTTGACAAGGCGGGCGTTCAGATCAAGGACCGTCAGGCATCTGGGCAGCCGGTGGGCGAGGATCTCTACCAGAAGCTCTATGAACTCGACGTGAAGCGGAAGGCTCTGCAGCAGCGGCTGGAGCAGGAGGGCTCAGAGAAGGAGGCGAAGGAGACCGCCGCCAAGGGGGCCGCGCCGGTTAAGCGGCTGTTGCGTCGGGAGGTGGGCCCCGAGGAGATCGCCGAGGTCGTGAGCGCTTGGACTGGGATTCCGGTCACGCGGCTGGTCGAGGCGGAGCGGGCGAAGCTGCTCGTGCTCGAGGAGCGGCTGCACCAGCGGGTGATCGGCCAAGACGAGGCGGTCGAGGCGGTGAGCAATGCCGTCCGCCGCAGTCGGTCGGGCCTGCAGGATCCAAACCGTCCGATCGGGTCGTTCATTTTCTTGGGGCCGACGGGCGTGGGCAAGACGGAGCTCTGCAAGGCCTTGGCCGAGGTGCTCTTCGACGACCAAAACGCCATGATCCGCATCGACATGAGCGAGTTCATGGAGAAGCACACCGTCGCGAGATTGATCGGAGCGCCTCCGGGCTACGTGGGCTACGAGGAAGGTGGACGGCTGACCGAGGCCGTCAGGCGGCGTCCCTACTCGGTGGTGTTGCTCGACGAGATCGAGAAGGCCCACCGCGACGTGTTCAACGTCTTGCTGCAGGTGCTCGATGACGGTCGGCTCTCCGACAGCCTCGGCCACACGGTCGACTTCACGAACACGATCGTGGTGATGACGAGCAACATCGGCAGCCAGGCGATCCAGGAGATCACGAAAGAGGGGGGCAGCGAGCAGGAGGTTCGCGATGCGGTGAAGGAATCACTGCAGGCCCGGTTCCTGCCCGAGTTTCTGAATCGGATCGACGAGACGATCGTCTTCCATCCGCTCGACAAGAAACACATTCACAAGATCGTGAAGATCCAGGTGGACAGGCTGGTGGAGCAAGCCGCGAAGGCGGGCATCGCGCTTGAATGCACCGACGGGGCGATCGATGAGATCGCCCGTCTGGGCTACGACCCGGTGTATGGGGCACGGCCTCTCAAGAGAGTGATCCAGCAGCAGTTGCAGAACGAACTCGCGAGGGAACTGCTGGGCGGGCAGTTCCCCGAGGGCAGCCGCGTGCGGATCGACTTCGTGCAGGACGAGTTCACGTTCGCGC
Source organism: Planctomycetaceae bacterium (assembly GCA_947459185.1). GTDB lineage: Bacteria > Planctomycetota > Planctomycetia > Pirellulales > UBA1268 > CAMCQY01. Next base: position 5,508 of record CANHCU010000156.1, read on the forward strand.
GGGTGGCTTCATAGCCACGGGATTCATCCTTGTACGCATTTGTGTCCGCAGGGCTTCGTCCGCAGGGCCTTTATCCCCGGGCTTGCGCCGGGGCTTTCATTTCCGCTTCCCACCAAAGAACATCCAGAAGAACACCCAGAGCGGGAGAGGCGGGAATCAGGCGTCTAGCCGCGCTTGCGCTCTTCCAGGCCCATGCGAGCGATGAGGAGGTCGCAGCCGGTGGTCATCTTGCGGAGCTTCGTGGCAATGACGAGTTTCTCGGAGGTGGTTGCCTTCTTGAGCTTGGTCTCGAACTTGGCGAGCTTCTGGCGGCGGTGCCGACGACGCTTGATTTCCTTCATCCGGTTGCTGATGCCGCCCATGCGTGATTGTTCCTGACTTTGAAGTGGGGTTGGGGGAAAGAGGCCGTAGGTGTGCGGGAGACCCGGAAATGTAGGAAATCCGGCCGTTTTCGTCAAAGCCTGCGCATAAAACGGGCGTTGGAGGGGTTTGGCGGGCGGGATAGACTGCGGCGGTCACGGATCGGCTGAGGCGGTCGTCGTCCGTGGCATTTGGATGGGTGGCAGAGCGGTTGAATGCACCGGTCTTGAAAACCGGCAGTCGCGAAAGCGGCTCGTGGGTTCAAATCCCACCCCATCCGCCTTTTGATAAAGTCAGTGTCATACGTACCTCTTTTTCAAGTCTTTTCGTAACTCAACCATCGAACTTCCAGCACGCGTGTGCTGGATTTGTGCTAGATCCGCAGGAGGGGCAGCGCGGTCATAGCGCCGGTGCCGTCCTGCGTGTGCTGAATCTGTGCTAGGCCCTCCGGCCGTGGCGGATGATGCCTGCCTATCGGCCGTGGTTGCCGTCCCGTTTGTCGCCCGGCCTGCCGGTCCGTTTCGTCCTGCCGCCGGGCTTTGCCGGGGGCCTGGGCTTTCCGGTGCCATCTGCCTGGCCGTGCAGTCGCTGCATCCAGCCCTGCGATGTCCGGTCGGCGATGTGCATGTAGAGCCTGAGGATCTGGGCGTCGACGTGGCCCACCCACGACCGGATGACCGCCTCTGGCACGCCCTCGCTGGCCGCGTGGGAGATGAACGCGTGGCGGAAGGTGTGGAGGTGGCCAGGAAGACCGATCCGCGCGAGCAGCCGCTTCAGATGAAGCAGCAGCCGGCGTTCCGAGAACTGCCGCAGACCCTGCGGGTCGGTGCCTCGCGGTGGAGCCGTGAACACCCACTTGGAATGCCGGGGCAACGATCGGAGCAGTTCGACGGCCCGCGGACTGAGCGGGATCGCGCGGATGTCGCCCGTCTTCGGCTTCCACCCATCCTTGGGGCGGATGTGGAGAACCGGATGAGGCCCATCCATCGCGACATCCGCCCAGGTGAGGTGCTTGAGTTCGCCCACCCGCATCCCTGTCTCGGCGAGCAGTTCCAGCGCGTCGCGATGCGGCGTGCTGGAGGCCGCCAGGATCCTCTGCACCTCTTCCTGCGTCCAGCAGGGCTGGGGCCGCGGTTTTGGCTTAACGAGTCGCAGGCCGGCCAGTGGATCCCGGGAGAGCAGGTTTCGTCGGCGGGAATGGTTGACCACCTGCCGGAGAATCGTCGTCTCGGTATGGATGGTCTTGGGGGCCTTTCCCTGATCCACCCGCAACGTCCGGAATCGATCAACGAACGTCAGATCGACCTGGATCAGGAGCGGCCGGCCCAGCTCCGCGGCGATCTGCCGCATCAGCTTGAAGGTGTGGCGATACTGCGTCAGCGTCCTCTTCGCGCGGCCCTCGCTCACGAGAAAGGCGTCGTAGGCACGGATCGCCTCGTCGAGGGTGATCTTGTCGCGGTCGAGATCGAGGTTGCCCTCGACCATGCCCCGTTCGATCTTCAGTGCCCGCTTTGTGGCCTCGGCTTTATTGGTGGTCTCGAGCGACCGCCGCACCTGGCGGCGGTGCACCTGGATGTTGATCCACCAGGTGTCACCGCGTTGCCAGATGCGGGCATGATCGCCGACCTTGATTGAGCCGCCATCGTTGGCAGCCTTCTCGTGGCGATCAGTCATTGGGCCGCTTTCCGTTGAAGTACCAGTCAATCAGCCGGTCGCGGAAGAACCCGACGCGGCGACCGACGAGACGGGAACAACTGCTCAGATAGCCCTTCGATCGCCACTCGCGGAGCGTCTGCACCGGGGTGTTGATCAGCTGGCTGGCCAGTGCGAACGTGAGCACCGGCGGAAACTGCCTCCCCCAGTCGCCGGTGGAGAACGCCCGGTCGA
>CANHCU010000157.1 GCA_947459185.1 Planctomycetaceae bacterium
GACTCGAACGCCCCACCGTTGGCGGCACACCACTCGCTGGTGGCGGCCAGATAGCCGATCGGCGCATCGAACCAGACATACCAGTAGTGGCCCGGGGCGTCGGGAATCTCGAACCCGAAGTAGGGGGCGGGCCGTGAGATGTCCCAGTCGCGGAGCGGGTCGCAGAGGAAGTGGCCGGCGAGGTAGTTGGCGATCCGCGGATCGAGTGCCCCGGACCGCTGCGTCCATGCGTCGAGAAAGGCGTGCATCTGCTCGAGCATCACGAACAGGTGCTCGGCTGTCCGCACCTCCGGTCGCGTGCCGGAGAGCGTGCTGACGGGATCGACGAGGTCGGCCGGCGTGTAGGCCGCGCCGCACTGTTCGCACGAGTCACCATATTGGTCGGCCGCCTGGCAGCGGGGGCAGGTGCCGCGGACGAACCGATCAGCCAGGAAGACGCCGGCCTTGGTGTCGTAGAGCTGCTGCACGTCGCGCGAGGTGACGAGGCCGCGAGCCCGCAGGCTCTGCCAGATTTCACCGCACAGCCGGCGGTTGGCGTCGCTGTCGGTGGAGCCGTAATGATCGAAGTCGATCTGGAAGCCGCCAAAATCGGCGAGGTGGGCCTCCCGCATAGCGGCGATCAGTTCGCGCTCGCTGCGGCGCTCGGCCTGGGCGCGGATCATGATCGCGGTGCCGTGCGTGTCGTCGGCGCAGAGATAGATCGCCTCGTGGCCACGCAGCTTCTGGAACCGCACGAAGATGTCGGTCTGGATGTACTCGACCAGATGCCCGAGATGGATGTGCCCGTTGGCGTAGGGCAGGGCGGAGGTGACGAGGATGCGGCGAACGCGGTCGGTCATACTGGGTTTCTAGAGATGTCTCAGAGCGAACGGAACGGCGATTGTACGAGCGTGCCTGTCAAACGGGGAAATCCAGCGAAAAACAGGTGGAATAGGAAAGCAACCGGCGGGTCGTGAAACGCAAAATGGTCTTGTCGCAGTCGAGCGTGCAGGGCACCATCCCGCCCCGCGTCCGGCAGCCCGCCGCCGCTCCATCAACCCGCACGACTCGCACACCAGACTCGCCGGAGCCAACGGATGACAAGGTCCTCGCGACTCCTCTTCGGCATGACAGCCGCGCTGGGGATGATGGCATTGTGCGTGTCGCCGGCCCTCGCCAATCCGGCGGCCGTTGCGGCGGGCGATGTCGTGCTCCTCAATTTCTCCGCGTCGTGGTGTGGTCCGTGCCGTCAGATGGCACCGCTGGTGGGTGAAATCACGGCCGCTGGCTGGGTCGTGCGGCATGTCGACGTCGATCACGAGGGGGATCTCCTCCGACGGTTCGGCGTGACTGGCGTGCCCTGCTACGTGCTTCTGGTCAAGGGTCAGGAAGTTGGCCGGATCAACGGCGCCACGACACGCGGCGAGCTTGAAAATCTGCTGGCCAAGAGCCGGCAGCCGCTGGGGCTCGCGCCGATGGTGTCGGCTCCGGCCGCCGCTTCCATGGCCGGCATCCCGGTGCCGGTCACACCCGCGGTGGCGCCGCTGTCCACCGAGCCGAAGTCCGCTCCGCAGACCACCGGTGCCGCGATCGTGACGGCCGAACCTCGGCCCGCCGCCCTGCAGGCGGATCTCTTGGCATCACCGCGGCCGCGGCGGCCGTCGGCTCCGTCATCAGCGGATACCCGGGCGACCGTTGGCGGCCCGCAGCTCGATCCCGCCCAGCGGGCCGCGCTCGAGCGACGACTCATGGCCTCTACCGCGCGGCTGCTCGTCGAGGATTCCCACGGCATATCACGCGGCACCGGCACCGTGATCGACTGCCGTCAGGGCGAGGCGTTGATCCTCACCTGCGGCCACATCTTCCGCGATTCCGAGGGGAAGGGCCGGGTGGAGGTTGATCTGTTCGGCCCGGACGGCCCGCGGGGTGTGGCAGGTCAGGTCGTCTCGTGGGATCTCAAACGCGACCTCGCGCTGGTGAGCATCTTTACCGACAGGCAGATTGAGCCGGTCCGGGTCGGCGGCGCAGACCACCGCACGCAGCCAGGTGCATCCGTGGTGACGGTTGGCTGCGATGGAGGCGACGATCCGACGATCCACCACAGCCGCGTCACGGCCGTCGACAAGTATCTGGGACCGGCCAACGTTCAGGTCGCCGGTCAGCCCGTGCAGGGACGCAGTGGCGGCGGACTCTTCGCGGTTGATGGCACGCTCATCGGCGTCTGCAACGCTGCTGATCCCGCCGACAACGAGGGGTTGTTCGCCGCACTGCCGACGATCCACGAACAGCTTGACGAGGCCGGCCTCGCCTTCGTCTATCGCAGCGTCTATCCCAGCGGTGGCACGGGTGATGTCGCCGCCGTGTCGTCGGGCCCCGCGCTGCCGAGCATGCCGACGGAGATGCCGCCGGTGTCGTTCGACCGCCGCGACCGCGCCGATGCCCTGCCGACCGCCGCCACGGGCCACAGCAACGGGCCGAGCAGCAACGTGCCGAACATGGCCGGCCCCAGCGCCTCCGTTCCGCAGAAGCTCTCGCCCGGTGAGCAGGCGTTGATCGATCATGTCTGGCGACACGACGGCGATGCGGAGGTGATCTGCATCGTGCGGCCTCGCGGCGCCACGCAGGCCCCCAGCGATGTGTTCGTGCTGCAGGGCACCGGTCGCGAGTTCGTCGAACAGCTTTCCAGGTCGAAGGCCGCCAACGGCCTCTCTGCTCCGTCCCAGGATGGACATGCCGTCCCGCACCACGCAGCCCCGCCCTCGACGCGGTCAGACGTGGCCGCCCTGCCCACGACCGAGCTGACGCGGTAGTCTGCAGGCATGCTGCAATATCTGGTGCGTCATGGTGAAAGCGTCTCCAACCTCGAGGGACGCGTGCAGGGGCAGGAGGACATCGAACTGTCGGATCTCGGCCGCGCCCAGGCGCGGCAGATGGCCGCCTGGAGTCGCCGCCTCTCCGCGTCGCCCTCCGTCGCTCCGGTGACGATCGGCGAGGTCTGGTCGAGCCCTCTGCGGCGGGCCCGCGAGACGGCCGCCGAAATCGCCACCGCGGTCGGCCTGCCGGTGATGGTGGAGGAAGGGCTCTGCGAACTCCATGCCGGCATCTTTCAGGGGCATCTCTGGGCCGACTTGGAGACAGCGTTTCCCGACGAGGTGGCCCAGTGGCGATCGGGCGATATGCACTACGTCATCCCCGGAGGTGAATCCCGCGCCCAACTGGCGGCCCGCGGCCGTGCGACGCTCGAGAAGCTCGCTGGCCGCGACACCCCTGGCATGATCGTGGTGGCGCACGGCGGCGTGCTCACCGCGGCGCTTGGCAGCATGCTGGGCCGCGAGCACCCGCTGTTGGCGGCGGCGGCGGAGCGGCCGTTCACAAAGCTGCCGGCACTGGCCAACTGTTCGGTGACGCAGCTCGAATGGCCGGGGCCCAGGCTCGTGGCGTTCAACGAGACGGGGCATTTGGGTTGAGGTGTGACGCCTTGGTGCGGGGCTTCTTGGAGACCTCACCTCGCCACCTTTTCCATGCAAGCCCGAAGCGCAAGCGAGAGGAATCCGCGACAGGATTTTTTACTCGGCGAGCCGGGATCGGTGAAGCTGGAGGAGACGAGGAGGATGTCCGACTTGTTGTGCGCACCATGTCGTCCCGGGTGAATAAGTCGGAAGCTCCGAGCGACGGAAGCTTTGCCGTCCCGGCGGTGCGCTCCCATGACGCGTCGCCCCTACTGCTCCGTCACCTCGATCGTGACGGGGTCGGCGTTGACGCTGTTGGCTGCGCCGGGGCCGGAGCGACCCGTGGCGCGGATCGTCACGCGGCCGCGGCCGAGGAGCTCTGCCGGCACCTCGATCGTCGTGTCGCCGCCGGCGGTGCGACCCAGCACCCGTCCCATCGAAAACACCGCCACTCCATCGAGTCCCTCGCCGTCAACGCGCACCCGCACCGTGCCGGCGATGCTCACGCGGGTTGGCTCGACCGCCAGCGTGAGCGTCTTGCCATGGTTTGCGAACCGCACCGGCAGCACCCAGCGTCCCTGTGATTGGACCGACGATGATTCGGTGGCGACCACGCGGAGTTCATGATGTCCGTCCGCGAGCTGCGCCGTGTCGAATGTCAGGCGTTCATCCGGGCGACACTGCGCCAGCCGCACGCCGTCTACGAAGAGCGCGAAGTGGTCGAGCGAGCCTGTTGAGGCCGAACCGTCCTGCGGCGGTGTGTGGCTCGCCACCGTCGCCCGCGGTAGCAGTTCGATCGTGCCGGAGAGCGTGCCGTCGGCGGCGAGGCCTTTGCCGTCGCCTGCTGTCACGACGTCAACCTGCGGGATCGTGGCCCAGGGACGGCAGAGCGGGTCGCCCACCACCAACAGCTGATACGGTGCCTGCACCGACTGATAGAAGGCCTCGGCGAGCGTGGCACCGCGGGCGTAGTGCACGTGGATCGCGGGATGTGGAAACTTTGCCTGCAATGCGTAGGGCTCGATGACGGTGCCGCTGGAACCGGCGGCGCCGGCGCGGATAAAGACGGAGAGCGGTGTCTGCCCGACCGACGCCGTGAAAATCCCACCGAAGCTGGTGAGGTTTTCGCAGATGGCACCGGGCACGACCGCGCTCTTGCTCGCGGGCCAGTCGAAGTCGGCCGCGCCCGTCATCAGTCCGGCCACGTCGCGTTTGGCCGACGGCAGCACGCCGGAGACGATCTCGGCGTTGACCCCGAGAGCCTCCAGTGCCCGCACGATCGGCGGGAAGGCCGGGCTGCGGGTCTTGGTCCGCACGTCGTCGTTGGTCACGAAGTAGATCGTGCCGGGTGGCTTGGTGCCGTCAGCGGCCGCCGATGATTCCAGTCCGCGGACGATCTCAGGCACCGAGTTGCCCCGTCCGGCCGTCACTCCCAGCATCACGGAAAGGAGGTAGCGGTTGCCGGACTCTTTCACCACCTCGCCCTGGGCGTCATAGCGATGCCAGCCCTGGAAGCCGTCGGTTGACTTCGGCACGCCCTCGGCATCGAGCGGCCGCCAGTAGCGGTTGCTCTGCGGATCGAGCCAGACCGGCCCTTTGCCACTCCGCACCGCGCCGTAGAGCATCGTCATGCCGGTGAGCGAGCCAGACGGAAACTTGTGGATCTGCTGCGCAGCGAGTGCCTCGGGCATCTCCTCGCCGAAGTCGATCCGCCAGGGAAAGTCGCTCGAATACACCACGCAATGAATCTGGGGGGCGAGTCGCCGGCCATCGATCGCCTGAAGAATGGGGTCGAGCAGGTCGCCGCGAAACGCGGCGATGCTGATGCTTTCGGTGCTCTCCTGCCAGGGCAGCATGAGCACGTTGATGGGGGGAATGCCGCGCAGGGCGGCATAGGCATTGGCCACCGCGACACTGTCGGGGCTCGAAGCATTGACGACGAGGAAGAGGTTCTCGGGGCCTCCGCCCGCCCGTGCGACGGCAGCCCACGCCCACGCCAACAGCAGCCATGCCATGGGAAAAAGAAGCGGTTTCAGACGGGGTTGCATGGTGTGGTGCGGGGCGAGGAGCGGTGGTGGGCAGGAGGGTGCCAAGACGGCGGGACCGTCCACGGCCCCAATGCATTAGACTCTGCAGGAAAGGAGTTTGCATGAGCGGCTTGCATCGGATGTACGGACACATGGTTGGCACGGTTGGCATGAGTGCCACCGTCGGCGCGGCGCTGCTGGCGGTGGTCGTGGTGCCGTCGGCAAGTCGGGCGGAAGAGCCGCCCGCATTCTCCGGTCCGCGAGCGTTTGCGCACCTGGAGGCGATCTCGAGCCTGGGGCCCCGGCCGAGTGGTTCGGCGGCGATGGTGCAGCAGCGGGCCCTGTTGGCCACCCACTTCCGCGCCGCCGGCGGCACCGTGCACGGGCAGGCCTTCGAGATCCGCGACCGGCGCACCGGTGCACCGGTGCATATGGAGAACCTGGTCATCGAATGGCATCCCGACCGCCGTGATCGCGTGCTCATCGGTGCCCACTACGATACGCGTCCATTCCCCGATCGTGATCCCGTCGATCCCAAGGGCGTGTTCGTCGGAGCCAACGACGGCGCCAGCGGTGTGGCGCTGCTGATGGAACTGGCCCGCGCGATGCCCTCGCTGCCGGGCCCCGTGGGCGTTGACTTCGTCCTCTTCGATGCGGAGGAATATGTCGTTGCGAAGCGTGATCCCTATTTCCTGGGATCGACCTTCTTTGCGCGGCAGTATGCGGCCGAGCAGCAGGCCGGTCGGCAGCAGCACCGCTACCGCTGTGGCGTGATCGTTGACATGGTGGCCGACCGTGACCTCGAAATCTGGCAGGAACAGCAGAGCGTCAACTGGCCCGACACCCGCCCGGTCGTGGATGCGATCTGGGCCGTGGCAGCCCGCCGGAACGTGCGGCAGTTTGTCCCCCGCCCCAAATACACGGTCGAGGATGATCATGTACCGCTGCGGATGATCGGCAAGATTCCCACCTGCGACATCATCGACTTTGATTATCCGCACTGGCACACCACGCAGGACACGCCAAGGCAGTGTGCGCCGGAGTCGTTGGAGGCTGTCGGCGGCGTACTGCTGGAATGGCTGCGCGGGTTTCAGGAGCCGCTGCGTGCTGGCGAGCCGTGATACAGCCGGTGATCAAGCCGGGGATACAGCGATCGATGCAGACAGGAATGCCGAAAGACGCCCATCCGCGACGTGAGTCTTTGGCGGTGCCCGACTGCGGCATGATGGGCGTGCCGGTGCGGGTGTCGCTCTGGCTCGTGCCCGAGGGCGCCGACGTGCTGGAGGGAGATCGCGTGGTGGAACTGCTCGCTGGCGGAGCGACCATCGACCTGGAGTCGCCGGTCGCCGGTCGCCTGGTAACGCAGCTCGTAGACGAGGATGAGGCGGTGACGCCCGGCACGGTCATCGCCGAATTCGAGGCCGGCCCATGACATTCCAGCCGACCGCAGCGGGCTGGTGTGGCCGGTTGCTGCGCAATCCCATCGACACGGCACGCCTGTTCCACAGCACGTTGCATGATCGCGGCGTGCTGGGCCTGGCGATGGCCGGCGCGGCGACGATGTTTCTCGTGCAGCCGCCTGCCGACTGCTGGATGCTCGCCTGGCTGGCACCGCTGCCGTGGCTCACGATCGTGCAGACCGATCGCATCTCGGCCGCGCATCCCTGGCGGAGCCTGTGGATCGGCGGCTTCTGTCACTGGCTGGCCACGATTCACTGGCTGCGGCTGCCGCACCCTGCGACGTCGATTGGCTGGGTGGCGCTGTCGGTCTATCTGGCCTGCTTCCTGCCCCTCTTCGTCGCGATCGCCCGCCGGCTGGTGCATGGCTGGCGGTGGCCGCTGGTGGTGGCGGCGCCCGTGGCGTGGATGGCCTGCGAGCAGCTCCGCGGCTCGGTGCTGGGTGGCTTCACGTTCGGCGGCCTCGGGCATACCCAGTGGCGGTGGACGACGCTCATCCAGCTGGCCGACTGCCTGGGGGCGGTTGGTGTCGGGGGCGTGGTGATGGCCGTGGCCGCCGCCCTTGCCGAGATCGTCGCCGCGGTGGCGTCGCGGGAACGCGTTCGCGCCGCCGTCCTGTCTGGCCTGGCCGCCACCGTCATGCTGGCCGCCACCCTCGGCTACGGACGCTGGCGGATTGAGAGCGAACCGCGGACAGACGGTCCCGCTATCGATGTGCTGCTCGTGCAGGGATCAATCGA
>CANHCU010000158.1 GCA_947459185.1 Planctomycetaceae bacterium
TCTCCCCACCTCAACCTCGACCTCTCGAAGCTTGGGGATAATCTGCTCAGCCAGTTCCTTCTTTCCGCGTGGCATTTGTTGCCTCCCTTGGTTTGCTCCACCCCCAGATTCTCTCTCTGGAAGCGGTGCCGTTTAAGGGGGGCAGGTCATCAGCGTGATCATGCCGATGCCTCCTTGGTGTGTTGGGCGTGAGTCTTTCCCGCCCGGAGCATCGCAGCCTCGACGTTGCCACGGTTGATGGGTGGTCCAACGTCCCCCGGGGAGAGGAAGACCACCGCATAACCCTTACGGCGAAGTTGCCGGATCGACTGGCTTTCCTCCTTGGTGAGCCTCATGCGATAGCCGTAAGCGATCATCGTGACCTCCTTGGTTGCTGTTTGCGGAACACCTTTTTCAGTCTGTATGGCCTGCCGATGATCTCGGGGCTGGCCGTCTGTCGTTGCCCGGATAGATGCAGCACCGCACTGCACCCATCCCTGTCTCTGGCCTCAATGAAGTCGTACCCATCTGCTTGGACGTAGGCCTCAAACTGGAAAGGCCCCCGTGCTGCAAGCGATATGGTGCTGCCGTCCTTGAGAACAAAGATGGGGCCATTGCTTGCGGTAAAGCGGATGCCCGGTTTGAGTAGCCGCCGTTCGCTCAGTCGATATTCAGTGGTGCGTTGAATGGTCATTTCTCCTTTGGTGGGAAAAAGAAAACCCCGAACCAGCGAAGTGCTGGTCCGGGGTCGTGTCCTTGCTCAACCAATTGGGCGAATTGAACTCCGTTCAATACACGCCCGTGATTCTATCTATGGGTATGGATGCTCCTCGTTCGCGCTTGGTACTCATTCGCGTTTCGCAGTGCCCGGGGTGGACTAGAACGGCACCACCTCCTCGCCATGGGCCTCGTCGTAGGAACGGGCACCCTCTGCTTCGGCCAGAAGGGCACGGCCAAGGGCAAGCAGGTCATCTCGGTAGAGCGGCCTGCCAATCGTGACCTTCTGCCCGCCCCATGCTTTCCCCTTTACCCGCAGTGCGGTATAGCCCCGCGAGTACCGGACCAGTGCCATGCCGGGGAGGATTTCGGTTGCCACCTTCCCGGCATCGACCGGCAGCTTGCCAGAGTAGGACACGGGTTCCTGTACCGTTTCATCGACGATCTTCACCGCTGGGGCAGTGTGGGTGACCGTCATCTCGACATTGCCCACCGTTTGCGTTTTCGTAACCGTCGCTCCCGCCGCTAACGCTTTGATGTCCACAGCCATGCCATCGCTCCTTGTGTTGGTGGAAAAAGAAAGGCCCGACTGGAGCCACCACTCCAACCGGGCCGCTACTAACCAGAAGGGCGAAATCCACTCTGTGGATTCGTGCGTGTGCGTTACGCGCTCATTTCCCCTGTTTTGGGTGGGGACCGTTTTTTCTCACTTGGCCGCTTCATGGTGGAGCAGGCATCGACGGCATCTCCAAAAGCCACCGTCTTCCCGACCGTCATCCCGGCAGCCTTCATCAGTTTCCGCAGCTTGGACGGGGGCACTCCGCAGCACATAGCCGCTACGGCCACTGACACTTGTCGATTGAGCATTGCTCTGTCCCTTTCGTGATCTCATAGGTTTTGGCGTAATCCACAGACTGGGGTGGGCGCTCTGCCCAAGACCCCCGGTTACGTCCTCTCCTTGTCCGCCTCCTCAATGAAGTGCTTGGCGATCTCGCCCCAGTTCACCTCCGAGAGTGCGGCATCTAGCAAGGCGTGGAATACGGACGAGGTGTCGTAATCAGGGTGGAAAATCCCACAGCCCTCAGTCACCGTTTCGGTGTGGTGGTCCTTGATCGCATGGGCGAGGAGTTCGGCGGCCTCCTCCTCCCGGGTGCTGTAGCTGGTAGGGGTGGCTTCGTTCCAGCACTCTTGAGCCCGCTCCCGCCAGTAGTCGTGGACTCCTTGCTCGTTGTCGAGCCAGAGGTTGACTGCCCATGTCTCGTAGTTTGTCCAGCCTTGGTAGGTCGTGTTCGCCATCGTTGCGTTCCTTGTGTTTGTGAAAACGAGAACCCCCAGCGGAATTGCCGGGGGTCGGTACTAACCAGAGGGTCAAACCGGACTCTGTCCGGTGGGCGCACACGCACCCGTGAGGGAAGGGGGCACCGCCGTGGCGTAACCCAACGCAGTCCCGGCCATCCATGCCCAGCCCCCTATCACGGCAGGCCACGACCATGCCGACGTTGGTGCCGTAACCAATCCCGCTGCCTACCAACAGGGCGAAGTCCTCTCCGAGGACTGGCGCACACGCACACGTAAGAAAGGCTCACGGGCAGGGCGTAACCCAATGCAGGCCCGGCAGGCGGTGCCGACCGGCGGTGATGCTACCGACACCCTACTTACTGGGCGAAATCTCCTTTGGAGATTCCAGACGCGCACACACGAAAGACAACGCACTCGCATACGCACACGCGAGAGAGTCGCTGGCCGGGGTGGAAGGGAGCGTCACCAAAAGGCCTTCCTGCCCCCTCTGGGTCGGTTCCGGCTCATGCCCATCTACCGGCCCTGCATGGCTAACAGCCCGGCTGGTACCAAGTTGGGGGCAGCGTCAGTCCGCCGCCATGAGGCCCACGATGCCATCGCTGCCGGCGCCGCCATCGATCGAGACCGAGATGCCGCTGACGGCTGCCGCTGCCACGTCGAACCGGTCGCCGCCGCCTCCTGCGAGGATTGCCAGGCTCGACAGTCCGGCCGTGCCCAGCGGAGCGTCACCGCGGATCTCGATGACCGTGCCGAGGATTCCCGCGACGTCGTTGGCCGTGGTGTCGATGATCACCCGCGAGAAGTTTTTGAACGTCTCGGTGAACTCGGCCGCCGATGTTCCTCCGGATGTGTCGGCCGTGATAAGACCGACCGTGTTGTCCCAGGGCGCGGCCTGGATCACCACGCGGTTGACGCCCAGCGGCGCAAGGAACGTGTAGGCTGCATCCGGCCCCAGGCCGGTGCCGTCGTGGGCGGCGAGCATCAGCCGCATCTCGAGCGGCTCCATTCGCTGCAGTCCGAATGCGGAAGCCGGCGAGGGCCAGCCGCGGGACGATCGTCTGCCGGCTGAAGGTTCAGACGCCACGGGGCGAAGCCGCTGCGTCGCGCGCCTCGCTCGGGTCGCCGCCCGCCAAAATGGCCCGAGCCCGCGCTCAGCCATGGCATTCATCCACCGCATCCGCGAGTGGACGCCTCGATAGGCAGTCAGCAACACTTGGTGAGCGTGGGAGTTGCGGCTGTTCATGGGGTCTCCTCAAGCAGGCCACGGCGATTGAGACAGTCACCGCTGGCGAGAAAAAAGGGTATCTGCGAAAGGTGGGCCCGGGTTTCGAAAGGGCGTAGTTGATCCCCTCCGATAAGGCAAAGAATGGGCCTTATAAAAAGCCTAAACTACGCCTCGAATTCCTGATCGACCCGAACGGGAAGGGGGGGTGGCAGGGGCGCGTCAAGCCGTGGGGCGATCTGCGGCGGTGAAGTTCAGGATGTATGGCTTTTCGGGGGAGATGACGCAGGCAGGCCACTGCGCGATCTTCAGGGTGTTTTGTCCAACGGTCGACATGCAGGAACTCCCGCGTAGTGGCCGTTGGATCATCTTTGCAGGGGCTGGCCGCAGGGGTGATGTATGCAATCCGCTCCGTTTCTCGCGTATACTCACCTTAGGCATCTGCGGAATCGCCACCATATGACCACCGTCCAAATCACGATTTCCGACGCCCTCGCCAAGGAGGCTGCGGCCGAAGGCTTGCTTGAAACCCGCTCGATCGAGGCGATCCTGCGCGAACGGCTCGCGGCGGCACGCATCGCGAAGATGCAGGTGACGCGGCAGAAGCTCTCTGCCACCGGAACGCCTCCCTTGACGGCCGAGGAAATCGAAGCCGAAATCCAGGCGTATCGCGCGGAGCGGCGACGTGCGGCTGGTGCTTGACACGAACACCGTCGTATCCGGCCTCATCTGGGGCGGGGTACCAGGGCAACTGATCGACGCGGCCGCGGCCGGCACGGTGCAGATCATTTCGAGTGTGCCGCTCTTGGGCGAACTGCACGACGTGCTGTTTCGAAAGAAGTTCGCCGCCCAACTAGCAGAGCAGGGGGTGGACGCGGCGGACCTGTTCGAGGGATATGCGGCACTCGTGGAGCTTGTTGACCCCGCTAATATTGGCCCGGTAATCCTCGCCGATCCCGATGACGACATCGTGCTTGCGACAGCCGTAGCCGGCAACGCAGCCGCGATCGTCTCAGGTGATGCCCACCTTCTCGGGATCGGCGAGTTTCGCGGTATGCCCATCGTCACGCCTGCGGCGGCTGTGAGTCGGCTGGTGGTGTGACCGGTAGGTCGCCGCTTGACCGATGGCATTTTCGATTCAGAGGCACGATCACTTCTTTTATCGTCGCCCGATCAGTGCTTTCAGCCGGTTGCTGGCTGCAGGCTACCGGCCATGAGCTGCCTTCAGATTCACTCGCCCCGCCACGATCGAGCACCGCCAGGGCCGGCACTGCGTTGATCGTGAACCGGGCGACCATCTGCGGCTTTTCCTGACCCTCGCTCTGGCGTGTCTCAATGACGACGTCGCCCACGAGGGCCTTGAGCACCTGCGACGCCACGCCCACGTCGCCCTGCAGCAGGTCGCGAAGCTTCCCGAGCGCGGCGACGACGTCCTGCTCCCGAACACTTTTTACTTTCGGCCGCCGGCCGGCCCGCTGGAGTTCCTTGAGCCGCTCCCGCTTGGCCGCAAGCTGCCGCCCCATCTCCTCCGCCTTGGCGAGCACCGCATCGAGGTGTGTGTCATCGAGCTTGGCGAGCCGGTCGGTAAGCCGCTTGAGCTGCCGGTCCTCGTTGGCGATTTCCTGCTCGAGCTTCTTTGTCGACGGAATCGGCTGCCTGGCAATCCACGCCAACCGATTGTTTACATCGGCTGACAGGTCGGCGATGAAGTCGTCGGTGAAGAGGGTCGCCATCAATCTGCTGAGCACCGCCTCGTCGATGATCCGGGCCGACTTGTAGCCCCGGTTCGTGCAGCCCTTGATGCCGTTGGTCGCGTTGAAGCAGAAGAAGCTTTGGTATTTCCCGTCTGACCGGCCGAGGATCATCGGGTGTCCACAGCAGCCGCAGAGCGGCCGAATGAGCACCTTCGGGTAGAGATCCACGCGGTGGACTTTCTTCTTGCGATCCTTCGCCTTGCGGCCGAAGGACTCGGCGCCGAGGCCGAGTTTCCGCTGCACGGCTTGGGCTAACTCATCCGACAGGATTCGCAGGTGCGGCACGTCCCGCCAGATCCACTCCGATTTCGGCAAGTGGATGACCTTCTTTTTGCCCGTGTGCCGGTCGACGACCTGCTTGGTCTTGTGTAGCACGTCCTTGCCGACGAGCTTCTCGCGGCCGTAGTGCTGCCGAACCCGGCAGTCAGACCAGGTCTGCTTGCCGCCCACCTTGTGCTCGTTGAAGAGCCTTGCCACATCGATCGCGCTATTGCCCTCGTAGGCGATCATCTCGGCACCGCGTCGCGTCCACTCGGCCGCCTCGGGGTCGATCTCAACGGCCTTCTCGATCGTGTTCTTGTGGGTGATCACGAGGTTGCCGTTGGCATCTTTCACCTCCACGAGCCGGTAGCCCACGCCGGGTGGCTGAATGTTGTCGCCACGACGAAAGGCGTCGTCCATGCCACGCTTCACCTTGGATCTCAACTGAGTGATGAACGCTTCGTTCATCGAGCCGAGAACCGGCAGGAGAAGCGAGGACTGCGGGTTGGCGCTGTCGTAGCCATCGCTGGCGCCGACAACCCGGACACCGGTCGATTCGGCGAGTTCCCCGTGCTGCAACGACTCAATCGTGTTGCGGCTCATGCGGGAGAGTTCGTCGATCAGGAACCATGACACTCCGAACAAGTCACGTCGCTCGACGATCGTCTTGGCGATCATGTAGCCGCGTCGGCAGGCGAGCGTGCCACTGACGGCGGCATCGGCGAGGACGAAACACCAGGGCACGAAGACGCCGTCCCGCCGGGCACGAGTCAAGACGTTGAGAAGCTGCTGGTCGAGCGACCGCGGGTTGGAGTTCTCGTCGCTGAATCGCAGGTAGGCGATCCCAAGGTCAGCCCAGACCTTCGGCATATCACCTGGCCGGAACGTTTCGGCGTGCTGTTGCCGGAACCGTTTCACGAAGTCGTCAGCCATCGCCGCGATCGTGGCGGCGTCGGCCGCCGGTACAGCCGTCGTGCCGGCGAGTTCGGTCCAGAGCCGGTTCTGTGTCTCGAGATAGGTGCGGGCCAGGTCGAGAAGCCCGCTCCGTTCGGGCATTCCGAAGTCGGCGCTTCGAACCCGCCCTCGGCGGCTGGGTGAAGGAGCGTCGTTGCTGGAACCAGGGATTTTGTGGCTAGAGGAATTAGAAGAATCATCGCCGGTGCTGCCGGCGTTGTTATTAAAACCAATCATGGTGAAAACCTCGGAGGCGAGCAAAAAGCCTCCGGGGTGGAGCAGCGGGGCGGGCACGAGCCCCACCCCCGTCAGCGGCGTCCGCGATTACGCCGAGACGCCGATCGTGACCGCACCGCATCCCCGTCGAACCAGATCTGGAACGGGAATGGGTATGGGCAGAGAACGGCGGATTTCTCGGGCGTTTCGCGAATGTGCTGCCTCGTCAGGGAACGCACGTCGGGGGTCGCCCCGACTGGTTGATAGTCCTCAGGAATCAGGGCCAATTGGATTTGCCGACGTTCGGCAGTGCTCAGGGATGAACCCGAAAACGGGGAAAAAGAAACGGGGAAATGCCGTTTCCCCGTTTTTGTCTCCCGGGAGGCGCTGAAATGGGACGGAATCGTCGGCATTCTTTACCTCAGGTGCGGCTTCACTCTGGCTCAGGACACGCCCGCGTCAGGATCAAAGGCACCGAACACTGCCTGGGCCGGTTCGGCTCCCCGGAGGCTCAGGCGGCGAGCCCCAGCCACGGAGGTCTGTCAACAGAATCCTGAAACTTATTCGGGGGCTCTTCAAGTGGGCGGGGCGGCCAGCATGGAGATCGTTCCACCCTCTTCATGGCATGGCCTGCTCACGGTCGAACCCTTGAGGAAGGGGAGGACCACTGCACCAGAACTGCCGCCCGTGCGGGCTGTTCCCGATGAGATCATGGAAGCAACGCTGCCGCACCTTCCGTCCCTCGTTGCCGATCTGGTGAAGTTCATTCGCTACGCAGGTTGTCGCCCCGGGGAAGCCTGCATCACGCAGGTCTGTGCCGAAGTCTCCCGCGAGAAGGCGGCAGCGTTGGCGCTCAAGCTGGGATGACGTTCAACGTAGTCGACCGGTTATGAACGTGACTGTGAACGTCTGCGCGTGTAAAGCGTCGCCAATCAGGCCGCTTTCAGCCGCCGCCGCTCAAGAAGGCCTAGCGACCCCAGCACGAGGGCCAGAACGCTCCCGAGGCTATTCGGGTCGATCTCGGGGACGGATGAGGGGTTGCTGACAGGACCTGCGAGTCGAAAAGTGGTGTAGTAGTTGCCGTACCAGAACGATGGGTCTTCGCCACGCTGAGACGAAGACAGGGGCCCGGCTTCATAGTTGCCGTAACGGCCACCGCGGTACCCTCGGGTCGAACCGCTGGCTCCATCAAGATCGTTCCACTGATAA
>CANHCU010000159.1 GCA_947459185.1 Planctomycetaceae bacterium
CATCATCTCACCAGGCGACATAAACTTGTCTATCGGCTTATTGCCATAGGCCTTAAAAATCTTTGCGGCATCGTATTCATAATGACTGCCAAGACAGAGGGCGTCTCCGACAAGAGCACCAAAAAAGGCCCCTTTGATTGCTTCTTCTTTTGGCACGTGGTTCATACCTGTCATCCGATTGTTGCTTGGTTCTCACTGGCTACACGGGGTGTTTGGTTTCAGCGGTTGTGGAAAGAGCTTCTGCGATCCCACCTCAGTCAGGGCTAGTGACCGTAGTCAGCTTTTCTGTTTCTGCTGCATGTAATACCGCTGCACGCGGGCCACGCATGGGCGGCCGTCGGGGCTCTTCGTCGTGCAGGCGGCATTGGGCTGGCCTGCCTTCTGCACCACCGCCCGCACCCGCGAGGGCACGGGCTCTGCAAGGTCGGCGTCTACATCATCTACCGTGAGGCCATGGCAGCAGCAAAGCGGTCCGGCCGGATCCTTCGGCCAGTAGAGACCGTGGGCGGCGTCTGCATCCACGCTCCGCTCGAAGAGGTCGAAGTAGGCGACGGGGCAGGCGTCGGTCGTGCACCAATAGGCCGGCTCGCCGAGCGACTCGACCGCGTCCGAGGCCAGGTGGGCCCGTAGCGTTTCAGGGCCGACGGGCAGGCCATCCGCGCCGCACCGCGGGCACCGCGGCGGCAGGCTCGAGTCGGGTTCCTTGAATGAGGCCTTGTACATGATCACTCCGACTTCAGGGTCACTCTGGGGCCAGACACAGATCTTCCCGCTCACCGGATTGTACTCGACGCTTGCCCCATGAATGCTCACGACGACATTCGCATCGGCAAGCTCGTTCCCGCTCACGACCGCACCACAGAGGTGATCCGGCAGTTACTTCGGCACGGGTTCGAGATCTTTCAGATCAGTTTCGGCAAGAGCGTCGGCGACGCAAAGCTCTCCGGGCTGTCTGACCCCGTCCTGCGGGTGCTTGCAAAGACACCAATCGCGTGGACGCCGTCTGCGATCGCCTGACGAAGAAGAATAGAGAGACCTGCCGTTGGGCTTCGATCATAAGCGGCAGCTAGGGAGTTCTGTCTGGGCCGGATGCCTTGATGCCACAGCCCTGAAGTCCGGCAGTAGGATTCGGCATCGCGATGGCTGCGAAAAAGTGGCACAAACTGGAACGGATCGCCCGTAATTTGCCGCTGATCCCCGAGTATCTGTGGGTGGCCGGATCGAACAATGTGCCAGTCGGCGGCAGTCATAAAAAGTGCTCCGTCAGAACATTGCTGACCCTCGACAGCATAGTAGGACCGTGTCGAAGTGGAGCAAACGACCATGCTAGCCGTCGCGCTGGCGGATGAATTCGCCTCAAATGCCGATGTGGCCCCGAGAGAGCGTGTCCGCCTTATGCCCGCTCTCCTCGAGGCGTTGATCTCGAGGCGTTCTGCCAGCAGGGCGACGACGGCCTCGTTGACCCGGCCCCTCTCGGGCAACGCCTTCACCAGGCCATACGATTACTGCACATCGAAGGGAACTTCGACCAAATCGCCGGCCCACCTTGCCCCGCGTTCGTAGGTGTAGGTGAGCGTGTCCTCGGCGAGCGTGATCTCCTTGATCTGCCGCGAGTTGGAGCCGGGAGTCTACGGCCGGTGGGGCTTTTTGCTGAACAGCGTCGTGGTCGTCACGGCGATGGCTGTGCCGCGGATGGGCCAACGCCGTGTCTGAGGCGGCACCGGTCATCAGAAACCACGCGATCGCGAACACGCGCCTCGAACGAGCGTCATGCTTTCTTCTTTCGTGTCATGTCCTTGTTCATGCCCTGCTCGCGTGTCGACGCTGGTTGCCGGATGTGAGACGGCCCGCACGTGCCTTTCAGCGGGGAATCGTCCGTGGAGTTGCGGCCGTCCGGGGCTTCTCGCGGGCAGGCGTCTTCCCATGGCGGCAATCGGCCGTTTTCCGCTACATTTTGCGATTCCCGATCACGGTCCTCCAAAGACACGCCACATCATGCACGAACTGCCGAAGCAATACGACCACGCCGCCGCCCAGGCCCGCTGCCGCACCCTCTGGGATGCCGGCCGCTACTGGCACGCCGAGCCGCCGGCCGCAGGGACGAGCCAAGGCGATCGCGAAGGAAAAACATTCTCGATCGTCATCCCGCCGCCGAACGTCACCGGCGCCCTTCATCTCGGCCACGCCCTCAACAACAGCCTCCAAGACCTGCTCGTCCGCACGCGGCGGATGCAGGGCTACAACACGCTCTGGATGCCCGGCACCGACCATGCCGGCATCGCCACGCAGGCAGTCGTCGAACGCCGCCTGCTCGAGGAGGAAAAACTCTCCCGGCACGATCTCGGCCGCGAGAAGCTCGTCGAGCGGATCTGGGCCTGGAAGGAGCAGTATGAGAAGCGGATTCTCGGGCAGCTCCGCGACATGGGGGCCAGCTGCGATTGGGACCGGGTGAGGTTTACGCTCGACGACCAGTGCGCCCGGGCCGTGCGCGAGGCGTTCTTCCGGCTCTTCGAGAAGGGCCTCGTCCGTCGCGGCAAGCGGCTCGTCAACTGGGACACCTTCCTGCAGACGGCCGTCAGCGACGACGAGGTGTTTCACGAGCAGGTGAAGGGCCACTTCTGGCACATTCGTTATGACGTCATCGACGCGAAGCCCGGTGAGCCGACGAGCGTGACGGTGGCCACAACGCGGCCCGAGACCCTGCTCGGCGACACGGCCGTGGCCGTGCATCCGGAGCCCGCTGAGGCCCTTGCCGAGGCGGAGAAGGCGCTGCGTGAAAAGCGGGCGGCCGCGTCAGCCAAGGAGCATGCCGATATCGACCGGGCGATCGAGGATCTTGAGGTGCGCCGCCGCGAACTTCTACCGGTGCTCGAAACCCTGGCGGCGATGGCCAAAGACGGCCGGCAGGTGCGGCTCCCGCTGCTCGGCCGGGCGATTCCGCTCGTGGCTGATGAATGGGCGAAGCCCGAGATGGGCTCCGGCTGCGTGAAGATCACGCCGGCCCACGATCCCAACGACTACGACGTCGGCCTGCGGCAGAAGCTGCCGATGGTCAACATTCTCAAGCCCGATGGCACGCTCAACGCCGAGGCGGGCCCCTACACCGGCCTCGCGATGATGAAGGCCCGCACGCGGGTGGTGGCCGATCTCGAGGCGGCCGGCCAGCTCGTGCAGGTGGAGGATCGCGTCATCGACCTGGCCCATTCCGACCGGTCGAAGACGCCGATCGAGCCGTTCCTCGCCGATCAGTGGTTCATCCGCATGAACGAGATCGCGCAGCCCGCGCTCGACGCCGTCACGCTAGGAAAGATCCGCATCGTGCCCGACCGCTACGCCAAGAGCTATCTCGACTGGCTCGGCGAGAAGCGCGACTGGCCGGTGAGCCGGCAGCTCTGGTGGGGCCACAGGATTCCGATCTGGCACGTCGAGGGCGTGGCGGAGGCCGATCTTCAGAAGGCATTCGCGGGCCGGCAGAACGTGTCGTGGAAGACCGACGGCGGCAGTGGCTGGCATGTCTGCTCGTCGGACGAGTCGCTCGGCGCAGACGCCGTGGCGGGAAAACCGCTTGTCCGCGATCCCGACACGCTCGACACCTGGTTCTCCTCGGCGCTGTGGCCGCACTCCACGCTCGGCTGGCCTGCGCAGACGGCGGAGCTCGACTGCTTCTATCCCACGACCACGCTCGTCACCAGCCGCGACATCATCACGCTCTGGGTCGCGCGGATGGTGATCATGGGGCTTTTTGATACGGGGAAGATCCCGTTCCGCGACGTCGCCATCCACCCTAAGATCCTCGACCGCTACGGCGAGACGATGAGCAAGAGCAAGGGGAACGGCGTCGATCCGCTCGACGTGATCGAGGCCCTCGGAGCCGACGCGCTGCGGTTTGGCATGGTGAGCATGGCGACCGAGACGCAGGACGTGCGGATGCCGGTGGAGTTTCAGTGCCCGGGCTGCTCCGCCCGCATCGAGCAGACCGTGCAGAATCGAATGCTGCCGCGGATCGAGTGCCCGAAGTGCAAAGCGGCCTTCCGCACTCAGTGGGCGAGCAGTCCTGCCGACCTCGCCCTGCCCCGCGGTCCGGCACTCAGCGAACGCTTCGAGTCGGGACGGAATTTTTCGAACAAGCTCTGGAACGCCACCCGCTTCGTGCTCATGAATCTTGAGGACTTCCAGGGTCAGGATCTGTCGGGCGGGTGTGCTCCCTTTGCCGCGCTCGAAGACCGTTGGCTCGCCAGCAGGCTGGCCAGTGTCACCCGCGACGCGACCAGGGCGATCGACGAATACAAGTTCGCCGAGGCGGCCCGGATTCTCTATGCGTTTGCCTGGGACGAGTTCTGCAGTGCCTACCTCGAACTCTGCAAGTCGCGGCTGGCCGATCCGGCCCTCCGGCCGCAGGCGCAGTCAATGCTGTTGCTCGCCCTCGACACGATCCTCCGGCTGCTGCATCCGATCATGCCGTTCGTCACGGAGGAGATCTGGCAGCACCTGCGCGAGGCCGCAGGACGTCGGCGGATGCCATGGGACAATGGTGATCTCGCGCCGTCGATCATGGTGGCCCGCTGGCCTGAGCCGCAACAAGAGTGGATCGACGACCGCACGGAGACGCAGTTTGGGACGTTCCTCGGAGTGGTGGCCGCGATCCGCGAGATTCGGTCGCGGCAGAACGTGCCACCGCGGACAAAGGTGAAGGTGGCGATCCGTGGGCCTCGCGACACCTCCGACCTGCTTCAGCCGATGCAGGCGGCGATCGAGTCGATGGCCACGGTGGAGATCACGGGCCTGGGACCCGATGCGTCCGGCGCAGCCGGGGCCGCGACCGCCTCTGCGCTGGGCTGCGACCTGTTCGTCGATTTGGCCGACCTGATCGACGTGGGCGCAGAGATCACTCGGCTCACCAAGGAAAACGAGAAGACGGCGGGCTTCATCGCGGCCAAGCAGGCCAAACTCGCCGACGAGAAATTCGCCGCCAAGGCCCCGCCGGCCGTGGTGGCGAAGGAGCGGGAGCAGTTGGCCGAACTGGAGGCGAAGCTCGCCAAGGGCGTGGCGACACTTGCCGAACTACAAGCCCGCCGCTGACGCGTTGCTCATGTCTCCGGACGACGTGGACGATCCGGACGACGTGCTCTTCGGCAGAACAAGCCGGCAGAGCACCGGAACGACGAACAGCGTCAGGATCACGGAACTCACGAGCCCCCAGACGATTACCGTCGCCAGCGGTCGTTGCACGTCGGAGCCGAGGCCGCTTGCGACCGATGCCGGCAACAGCCCAAGAATGGCGACGAGCGATGCCATGAGGATTGGCCGCATCCGTTCAAGCGACCCCCGCACAATCGCCTCCTCGCGACTGAGTCCACGGCTCCGCAGTTCGGTGATCCATTCCACGAGCAGCACTCCATTCATGATCGACACCCCAAAAAGCGCGGCAAAGCCGACACCGCTCGACACGTTGAGCGTCATGCCACGCACATACAGCGCCAGTGCCCCGCCAACGAAGGCCAGCGGCACCGAGAGGAGGACCAGCAGCGATTCACGATGACGCCGAAAGGTCAGGTATAGCAGGCCGTAGATCACGAGCACGGTCACCGGCATGATGGACGCGAAGTGACGGCTGGCCCGCTGGAGGTTCTCAAACATGCCGATCCAGCGGACGGTCGCGCCCTCCGGAACGGTGATCGTCTTGGCGAAGGCAGCCTGCGCCTCGGCCACGAACCCCCCCTGGTCCCGGCCGACGATATCGCTGCGGACTGTGATCCGCCGTCGGCCGGAATCACGAGCGATCATCGTCTGACCGTCGGCAATTCTGAAGTCGGCAACCTGCGAAAGCGGCACGGGCGTATTGCTCTGGCTGAACACCGGCAGGCTACCCACGGCTTCGGGCGAGGAAAGGAGCGTCCGGTCGAAGCGTGCCACGATGCCGAACCGGCGCTCGTCGTCATAGAGCGTGCCGATCACCTCCCCGCCGAGTGCCGTGTTGATGAGTTCGTTGACATCGTCGATGTGGACGTCGTACCGGGCGCAGCGGACGCGATCGGGCACGATCGTGAACTGCGGCTGAGGCCCCTCCTGCTCGATATTCACGTCGACGGCTCCGCGTATGCTCCGGAGCACGTCGACGGTGCTGCGGGCCAGCGGGAGCAACTGGTCGAGATCCTCACCGGAAAACTCCACCGCGAGGTTGGCCGACGTGCCGTTGGTATCCTCCGTCACGCTGTCGATGATCGGCTGGGTGAAGTTGAATCGCGTCGTGGGAAACTCACTCCGCAGCCGGCTGCCGATTCCAGCCACCAGCACCTGCTTGTTCGCTGCCTCCCATTCCTCCATCGGCTTGAGCCCTACCATCATCTCCACCCGGCTGGGCACGAAGGGATCGGTGCCGCTGTCATTGCGACCAGCCTGTGAAACCACAAACGTGACGTCAGGGAACTCCTTGATCAGCGACCGCATCTCGTTGGCGTAGCCAGCGGTACTCTCAAGCGACGTTCCCTCGGGGAAATTCGCCCGCACCCAGATCACACCCTCGTCGAGATAGGGCAGAAAGTCGAAGCCGAGTCGCGGCACGATCACGAACGCCACCCATGCGATCACCGCGACGGCAGCCGCAGCCACCAGCCAGCGGGCTGCAAGGAGTCCGCGGAGGAGGGCCGCGTAGGCGGGACGGATAGCTGTCAGGAGCGGGTTCTCCCAGTCGGTGTAGCTACGCGGAATGATCATCGTGGCCAGGCCCGGGATGACGAACAGGGCGAACAGCACGGCCCCGACGAGCGCATAGATCACCGTGAGCGCCATCGGCCGGAAGAGGAGTCCTTCGATGCTCGTGAGCGTCACCAGCGGCAGATACGCGCACACGATCATCAGCGTCGAGAAGAAGACGGGTCGCTCCACCTCCCGGGCTGCCTTGAGAATCGTCGTCTCCGCCTTGACGCGGCCGCCCGCGCGGGTCAGGTGGTGTGCGATCGTATCGACCATGATCACAGCCCCGTCGACCAGAATGCCGAAGTCGATGGCACCGATCGACAGCAGCCCGACAGGGATGCCGGTGGCTTTCATCAGCACGAGCGCAAACAGCAGCGAGAACGGAATGGTGAGAACAACGAGCGTCGCCAGTGCCGGACTGCCGAGGAAAGCGAGCAGGACGAGGAGCACGAGGCAGACGCCGGTGACGACGCTGTGGGTGACCGTATGGAGCGTGCTGTCGACGAGAAACTCGCGGTCGTAGAAGGGCTGCACCGAGATACCGGTCGGGAGTTCCGTGTTGAGGGCCTCGACCTCCCGCTTCACGCGGGCGAGCGTGTGCGACGGATTCTCACCGCGACGCATGAGGACGATGCCCTCCACCGCCTGCGGCTGGTCATCCTTGCCGAGAATTCCGGCGGGAGGACGGCCCACCACCTCAACGGTCGCGACATCTCGCAGGTAGACCGGCGCGCCGTCGATCGTATTGACGACCGAATCTTCGATGTCACGTTCGGTCTGGAGTAGTCCGCGGCCGCGGATCACGAACGACATGTCGCCCCGCTTCATCACGCTGCCGCCGGCGCTGGCGTTGTTGGAGCCGA
>CANHCU010000160.1 GCA_947459185.1 Planctomycetaceae bacterium
CCCAATTCGGCACCCGCGTGAAAGAAACCCGCGTGAACAAACACAGGACGTTTCGGCAGGGGGGTAGGCAGTTTCTGGAAATACGTCCGCGACGAACTATACTCTCCACCGCCCGTCGAATAACCATCCCGGAGCCCACCATGACCGCCGACCACGCTGATAAGAAGCCCGCCAACACTGCCACCAAGAAGAAGCCGACTGCCAAGGCGGTCAAGAAGCCCGCCGGCAAAAAGCCAGCGGAAGCGATCACGAGCAAGGCGGACCTGATCCGGAAGGTCGCGGGTATCATCAAGGCGAAGGGTGAAAAGCCCCGTCCCACCGACATTGTGAAGATCCTCGCGGAAGAGGGCGTCACGGTTGCTGCGGCACAGGTTTCGATGACCCTCAAGGCAGCCGGCTATCGCCCACTCCGGAAGCGGCGGAAGGGCAAGAAGACCGCCGAAGGGACTACCGTGAAGAAGGCTGTCGGTGCCGGCCGGACGAATCAGATCTCCATCGATGATCTGCTCGCGGCCAAGAGCGTGGCTGGTGCGTTTGGCGGCACGGACAAGGCTATCGCGGCCCTGCAGGCTCTCAAGCAGTTTGAGAACTGAGTAGGGTAGATCACTGATATCTGAAAAACGCCCGCAGGTGGCGTGGCTCAGCGTGGTCTTCAGCCGGAACGGGGAGTCCGATGCCTCAATCCCGGCTTCTGAGCTTTGACAGCAGCCTGAGGATCTCCATGTAGAGCCACACGAGCGTGACCATCAGGGCGAACGCACCGTACCACTCGAGGTATTTCGGGGCCCCGCGCTCCGCTGCCTGCTCGATGAAGTCGAAATCGAGCACAAGATTGAGTGCGGCGATGACCACTACGACCAGACTGAAGCCGATCCCGATAGGCCCGGCTGAATGGATGTAGGGGATCGGGAAACCGAAAAAGCTCCCGATCAGCGAGATCAGATAGACAAGGCAGATCCCGCCGGTCGCTGCCACGATGCCGAGCTTGAAGTTCTCGGTCGCCTTGATGAGCCCAGACTGATACGCCAGCAGCAATCCCGCCAGCGTGCCAAATGTTCCGCCAACCGACTGAATCACGATCCCGGGATACTGGGCTTCGAAGCTGGCAGACACCCCGCCAAGAAATAGCCCCTCGGCTAGTGCATAGACCGGGGCCAGAGCAGGGGCCCATGTGTGTTTGAAGCAGATCACGAGGGCGGTGATCAGACCCACGATCGCCCCGCCAAAGGCCCATGGCATCGCAGCGGCTGGATTGGCTTCGAGCCCCGTAAATGTCTTCGACCACGTGAAACAGGCGGAGCCCATGGCCAAAAGCAGCAGGAACATCGTCTTCTGGGCAGTGCCATTGATGGTCATGGTGCCGGCACGGGACTGCTCGGAAGTGAGATCCCGCCTGTAGACCCCGAAGTTCTCGAACGTCTTGTCATTCAGGGCTGGGTTGCCGGTTCGCATGGGATTGGCTCCTGGGCTGAGGTGGCGTCCGCGTGTCATTTTCAAGCATAGCGGAAATGGGGGGGGGCCAGTGGTTACCGCGTGATTTTCATCCACGCGACTTCCAGCTTGAACGGCCCGGGCTTCTTGTCGCTGAGCATGAAGCCGAGGCTATTGATCTGGTCCGGCTCAACTGGCCCCATGCCTTCAACCCGGTTGCCAAACGACGTGGGAATGAACTCGTCCAGCGGCACCGAGACCTCCGTCCACTCATCCCTCGTGGTCGGCAGCGGAGCTCTGTATGAAAAAGCCATCCGGCGGCTTTTGGTGTAGATGTTGAGGACGTACTCTCGTCCGTCGCCTTTTACCCGGACCACGAGAGTGTCGCCGCCGTGGATGTCGAAGTTCGTCAGCTTGGTCCGGACCGAGGCAAAGCCGCCATTATTCTCCAGCGATAGCCGCCCGGAGAACTCCATGGTCTTGTCGGCGGTAATTTTGAACCGCCCCTCAGAAACACCGCCCATTACGCCATCGTTCACGGCCTGCCATTTTTGGGCCGCATCAGGGCCGACGAAGTCCAACAGCGGCTGAAGGGGTTTTTCCGCCAACGCCTGCATGAGAAATACAGTCAGCAGCAGTGGGAGTCTGGTCGCGAGCATGGCGTGTCCTCGGGGAAGAAACTCGGTCGCTTCGTGGGCCGGCTATGATTCTCGCCGTCTGACCCCGAACTGACGAGTGGTGAAGACGAAGGCCCCCCTATGCGGCCTATCCAGGCTCAACTTCCGTGTAAATGACTGCGAACCTCATGGACGACACAGCACGGCTGATCCTGTTCACGCTTGTCTGGACGGCCATCTGGGTCGCTCCGCTGCCTCGGCTTGGCAGGTGGGCGGAACTCGTCGCCGGGCTTGTCCCGTTCACGGCGTTTGGGCTGCGGGTCTTCGCTGGGTTTTTCGTGGGAGTACCAGACGAGGATCCAGTTCGTTCGGTGGTGAGTCCCCTGCTCGACTGGATCAACGGCAGGGCAGGGTTCCCACCGTATGCCTGGGTGTTGGATGCCACGATTGCACTGGGGCTGGTATGGCTTGCCTCCACGTTCGATATCCCTCGCCGATCCCGAATCGCCACGGCCGGGATCGTGCCTGCGGTTGCCGTGCTGGCGTTGGTGAGCCTCGGGCTCTACGGGCTGCCGATCGAGCGGTTGCTGGCGGCGAGCATCCCAGGGCCGTTCCTTGGCTTGGCGGCGGGCAGCGTCATCGGGAGCATCATTCGCTGGACGCCATCGCCTATTCCTGAGGATCTCCGCAGGCGGGCGGCGGTCCTGGCTATCCTTACGGTGCCGACATTGGTGGTAGTCGGTACTGGAGTGTTACGGCTCATCTCAGGCCTACCGCCAGAGCAAGCGTCGCGGAATGAGTCGATCGTCGCCCTCGTGGCCGGTGCCGCTGCGGCGCTCGCCGGCTGGGCCTGGGGTGGGTTCGTGCGTCCGCGGAGCCGATTTCTCTTCGCGATGGCCGTCGGCGTGGCAACTGGAGCGGTGGTGGCACTCTACGCGTGACAAGGCGGGCGAGCACAGCAGCGCGGTGCGTGCCAGCCCCACCCGGCCTGAACTGGCCTTATGTGGTTCGCTCTTCCGTACTGGGCGAGATCAGGCTCATTCGTGCTGTCCCTCGATCCGGGCTTCGCCGTCGGGGTCTATGTCTACGTGGAGGGTCATCGGGTGGCAGCAGACCGGGCAGTCCTCGACGTAGTCCTGGTGCGCCCCCCCGGAAATATCCACTGGCACGACGATCTCTTCGCCGCACGAGTCGCAGATATACGTAGCTTCAAGCGCTGCTATTGGCTTTCTGCGGCGGCGTTTGGGACGTTTCTTGGCCATGGCACCCAGAAGTGTAGCCCGTTGCCCAGTGCAGGATGACCCCATCTCGCTCCATGTTTTTGGACCGATTTACAGAAACTATATTGCACTGACACAAATGGGGTCACCGTAGAGTACACATGATGAATTCCGATGCCAGAAAGATGGCGGCAGAGGCGTTTGGCACGTTTGCACTGGTGTTCGCCGGCACTGGAGCCATCGTCATCAACGAGACGAGCGGCGGGACGATTACGCACGCAGGCGTTGCGATCACGTTTGGGCTGATCGTCCTCGCGATGATCTATGCGCTCGGTGACGTGTCGGGGTGCCACCTGAATCCTGCCGTGACGCTGGGCTTCTATGCTGCCCGCCGTTTTTCGGGCCGGTTGGTTGCCCCCTATCTGATCAGCCAGTGCGCCGGCGCCATCCTCGCGAGCATCACGCTGAGGCTGATGTTTCCGTCGAGCATCACACTGGGCGTCACCACTCCGGCCGGCGCAGTAGCGCAGTCCTTCGTCATGGAATTCCTGCTGACGCTGATCCTCATGTTTGTGGTTCTGAGTGTCTCCGCCGGCTCGAAAGAGAAGGGGCTGCTGGCTGGAGTGGCAATAGGATCGGTGATTACACTGGAGGCGATGTTTGCAGGCCCTGTGAGCGGAGCGTCGATGAACCCAGCGAGATCTTTGGCTCCGGCCCTCGTCGCGATGCAGTTTGGAAACCTGTGGATCTATCTTGTGGCTCCAATCATGGGCGCCGTTGCCAGCGTGGCCGTGTGCCGCTGCATACAGCCCCCCGGGTGTTGTGGCCAGACTTCTGAGGGAGCCTGTCAATGATGAAGACGGTCCTGTTCGTGTGTGTTGAGAACTCAAACCGCAGTCAGATGGCAGAGGCGTTTGCCCGCATGCACGGTGAGGGTCGGGTCGAGGCCGCAAGCGCTGGATCCAAACCCTCCGGAAGGGTGAACCCGAAGGCGGTGGCGGCAATGAAAGAACTGGGCTATGACCTGACCGCGCACACATCGAAGGGGCTCGACGACTTCAATGGGCGAAGTATCGACGTGGCCGTGACGATGGGTTGCGGCGACGAATGCCCGTTGGTGAAAGCCGGCCAAAGAGTGGACTGGAAGATTCCAGACCCACGAGACATGACCCCCGAGGAGTTCAGGGACGTTCGTGACCTGATCGAGAGGAAGGTGAAAGACCTCCTTGTCACCCTTGAAGCCTCCGCCTGACACCGGTACCCCCGTGTGCCAGCCGCCGCCGGAACATCTGCCAGCCGCCAAGGGCAAGCCCAGTGAGTGCCATGGCATACGTTGAAGGTTCAGGCACGGGCGTCAATAGAGTGCTCGAAACGAGTCCCTGCGCAGGGCTCAAGTCTTTGTTAGACGGACTCACCCAAGAAATCTGGTCGAGCAGTTCTGATTGCCCAGCAGAGTCTGCCAGGTACCTGCTGTAGTAGCCATAAGCGACTGGATCAGCCAACGGTGACATGCTGAACGAATGCCCTTTCGTCGCCGACAGATTCCAAAGAGCGGCCTGAAGACCGGCCTGCTTGTCGAGATTCGACCCAATCGTGGGTGCGACGTTCGACACGAGCCATGAAATCTGCCCCGCGTTCGGCACGAGATAGCCATGAATGATACCGCTCCCGTCGATCTTGCTCTCGTAAGTAGACAAGCCGATGGTGTTGAACGCCTGAACACAATACACGTCGTGAAGAGGCTTGTCATCAAACGTAGCTGTGATTCGGCCGCCGTATTGGGTCTTCAACCTACCGTCAAACCAGCCGGTAACGCCTTGACGATTGTAGCCAGAAAGGCTGAGCGTCCCGGCTTTCGATGCCTGATGCGGCAGGATCACGCAGGTGACAAGGAGAACAAGAATCCGCAGAGTAGATGACACGACAGCACTCCTGGAAAAGGAACGATTGAGGCATCGTTGCCGTTCACAGGAACCGTCATCCACTGTCGGTTCGACTTCTGACTACACACCAGATGACTGCCACGATGCGGCCCAAGCAGCCTGCCTCCATCGAAGGCCAACTCAGAATGTCCCAGTCACACGAATAGCGTGCCTTCGGATAGAGGAGGCGGTCGCGTGTGCACACTGGGCTGCCAGGCACTGTTCGCCTTGACGATCATCCCGGCAACGTCCCCACTAAAATGGGCCTTCAATGAGGGCTCTCCAGCTTCAAGTGCCTACTGGACACGCAGGGCCAGCGGCAGCCTGATCCCTCTGACCGGGGTGCATTTCCTGCCCCCGGCGACATGAGGATTGAGGAACAGGGGTGACCAAGGAAACTGCCGACGTGCCGTACGCGGGGCCGTTTAGGCCCGCCCACACTTTTTGCGGGCGATTCCGCCTTGAGGCTGTGGGTGTTTTCTGGGACTTTCCCTGGGAACGCTCCGCGGTTGTTGCAAGCACATCCAGCTCACACAATTCTCCTGCCCCATGCTTCGGAACACCATCTGTGACGAACGTGTATGGCTCGCCGGGCTTGTCGGGCTTCTCTTGCTGATGCCCCTGACAGGCTTCGCGGAGGACCATCTGCTTGGGCTCCCACCGTTGCCCGGCGATGAGCAACTTGCCCTCCCACAGAATCTCGGAACGCTTTTTCCGCTCGATCATGGTTCCGGAGAGGCGGCGAGCCAACTTCACCTCGAGCCGGTGGTCAAACCGATCGACTCCATCGTGCAAACGCCGTGGAAGGCTCCCGCCTATGCCACACCGACGCAGCCCGGCGTCGTCCTCAGGCAGACCCAGAAACTGCCTTGGGGGCTCCAGGCCGAATGGCGGGTCGGCGTCGCGGCGCATACCAAAGCGGCCAGCGCGGTGGAGATAACGGATGCGTCGTTGTGGTCAGTGAAGACGGGCATCGGCGACAAGTTCTTTGTCTATCTTCACGACAAAGGCAGTGGCTTCGTAAGGTATTTCGGCGACTCGCTTTCCGTGTACGGCAGGATCATAAACGGCACCGACAATCGGGCTACGCCGACGACGGTGCAGTTGGGTGCCTCGCGGTCGTTCTGAGCGGGCAGAATGTCGTGACAACGTGAACCACGAGGGAAGGTATTCCAGTGCTGCCTGCCGACGTTGCCCTTACCCCGGTCATCGAGTCAGACTTCCAGGAACTCCGGCGGCTGGCCGACAGGATTTGGCGGCAGCACTACACCGGAATGATTTCCACGGCACAGATCGACCACATGCTGGGCAGTCGATTCAGCGACGACGCCCTTCGGACATACCTGCAGACAGCCACCAGCTGGCTCGAATTGCTGCGAGTGGCGGGCTCGGCTGTCGGCTATTGTGGCTGCGCGGTAGTGGCCGAGGAGCCCCAGTCGCTGAAGCTTGGCCAACTCTATCTCCTCGACTCCCACCGCGGCACGGGGCTAGGCAGGTTTATGCTCAGCCACATTGAGAGGCGTGCAGAGAACCTCGGAGTCCACACGATCTTCCTGCAGGTCAATAAACGCAACGAGGCCGCCTTGGCCTTCTACAAGGCAGCCGGCTTCACGATCCGCCACGCGGCTATCTTTGAGATCGGCGGCGGCTTCGTGATGGACGACTACGTGATGGAGCGTCAACGCTCACCACAAAACGCTGGCAAGATGCGCAAGACGGGTGGCCAAAGGGGCCTTCGGCGCGACCCAAACGACTGGGAAATCTACAGCGACTCGCCCGATTGATCCGATAATAACGACGAATGACGTGATGCCGCGACTGCGGGCAACTGCCCAGCACAATGGTCACGATCTGGTCGGAGCGTCGATCCTCGATGGGCGTTCGAATCCAAGGCACTCGCCTGCCGGCGAGGTGGCTCTGCTGGGTGGGCATGGTGCTGTGGTGCACAGCCTCAGTGCCCCTCTGCGCCCAGCAGGATGCGACCTCGCCTCAGCGCAACGCCATCATCGAGTTCCCAAACCTGGGGCCAATCCCCGGCTCGAACGAACCGGCGTTGGGTCCCGGACCGGGCGCCTTTGAACCCGGCATGGACAGCCCCAGCGGCGGCGGTGGCATCGGCGTGCTGGGCGGACGCCGCCGGACGAGCAGGCTGCCACGCGGCGGCCGGGGAAGCCCTGGTTCATCGATGATGGCCAGTCGGGGCATGATGCTTCCCGAGACGCTCCCGATGCCCGTGGCCACGCAAACCGGTCCGGGCCCAGCCACGGCCA
>CANHCU010000161.1 GCA_947459185.1 Planctomycetaceae bacterium
ATCGATGATGCGCCCGAGGCCGACATTTGGGTGATGGACCCGGCCGTGAAGACGATCGAGGTGCCGTATCCTCTCCGCGACACGGTGCTGCAGCGGGTGAGGGGCGTGGAGGGAGTGGCGTGGGCGGTGCCGTTCTTCAAGGCCA
The DNA here is from genome assembly GCA_947459185.1 of Planctomycetaceae bacterium. Lineage (GTDB taxonomy): Bacteria > Planctomycetota > Planctomycetia > Pirellulales > UBA1268 > CAMCQY01. The sequence goes on from CANHCU010000161.1 coordinate 146, forward strand.
TCACGCAGGTCCGCACGCGACGCGGCACGCTCGACAATGCCATCATAATCGGTGTTGACGACGTATCGCTCGTGGGGGTGCCCGACCGATTCCTGCTCGGCACGCTCGACGACCTGACACTTCCCGACGCGATCGCCATCAACCCGGCCGGCTTTCGGCTCCTGTTTCCCGGCGAGGAGCCCGACGTGGGCCGGGAACTGGAACTCAACGACCGCCGTGCCCGGATCGTGGCCATCGTTGACGCCTCCCCAGCCTTCTCGGCGAATCTCACCATTTACACCCGCTACTCCCTCGCCGCCCGCTACACCAACAACGGTCGCAACACGCTCTCCTTCGTGCTCGCCAAGGCGGCCGATCCGTCCACCACCGCCGCGGTGGCCGAGCGAATCGCTACCGAGATGGGGCTGAAGGCGGTCGAGCGAGCCACCTTTCGCCGCGAGACAATCGGTTACATTCTTGAAACCACTGGCATCCCTGCGAGTTTCGGCACGGTCGTGCTGCTGGGTGTGCTGATCGGCATCGCGATCGTGGGCCTCACGTTCAACCAGTTCGTCATGGAAAACATCCGACAGTATGCGGCCCTCAAGGCGATCGGCGTCCGCAACGGCTGGCTGCTCGCCATGACGCTCACGCAGGCCGCCTTCGTCGCCACCGTCGGGTATGGGATCGGGCTGGCTGCCGCAGCGGGATTCTTCGCAACAGCAGGCAAATCGGATGCGCTGCGAGGCTTTCGACTGCTGCCCGAGGTGGCCATCGGGGTGGCGGTGCTCGCCGGCGTGATCGTGCTTCTGGCGACGACCGTGAGCCTGCGGCGGGTGTTTTTCGTCGATCCTGCAACGGTGTTTCGGGGTTAGCGCATGGATGACCTGCCGACGAACACGCCGCCTGGAGCGATCGCCGTCCGCTGTGTCGGCGTGCAGAAGTCGTTCGCCGCCGGGGAAACGACCGTGCGCGTGCTTCGGGGCACCGACTTTACGGCCCGTGCCGGGGAGATGACGTTTCTCGTCGGGCCCTCCGGCTGCGGCAAGACCACGCTCATCAGCATCATTGGCGCTATCCTCTCCGCCGACGCCGGCAGCGTGGAAGTCCTCGGCTTCGATGTCCGTCGTGCCCGCGGTGGGCGACTGGCCGACTTCAGGCTGGCGAACCTGGGCTTCATCTTCCAGCAGTTCAACCTGCTGCCGGCCCTCTCCGCGGCCGAGAACGCGTCGATCCCGCTGGTGGCAGCCGGCCGCTCGACACGGTTTGGCGAACGGGCAGCAGCCACGCTCCTCGCACGGCTCGGTCTGGAGAACCATCTCCACAAGATGCCGGCGCAGCTTTCCGGCGGCCAGCAGCAGCGGGTGGCGATTGCCCGCGCGCTCGTCCATGCTCCCCGCCTCGTGATCTGCGACGAGCCCACGGCGTCGCTCGATGCCGAGGCGGGCCACACGGTGATGGAGTTGCTTCGCGAGGTGGCTCTGGCCCCGGATCGGAGCGTGATCATCGTCACGCACGATACCCGGATCTTCGAATTCGCCGACGTCATCCATCAGATGTCTGATGGCCGGATCGAACGCATCGAACGGAAATCCACCACACCCGCGGAGGCACACGCATGAGTGGTCGCAGCCGGCTCCTCTCGATAGGTCTGCCCGTCGTGGGCCTCTGCGCACTCGCAGGCGGCATCTATCTCGTGGCCGCGAACCGGCCCCCCGTCATGAGCGAATCGGCACCGCGTCGGCCGGTCACGCAGCCCCGTGCCGAGACGCTCGCCGCTACGGGGGCCCAGGCCGGCGGCCTGATCGGCGCCGTCGGCACCAGCGAGCCGCCGGGCGAACCGATCGCAATCGCCGCGCACGTGGCCGGCATCGTGGAGACGGTGGAGGCGACGGTCGGAGCCGATGTGCGGCGGGGCGACCTGCTCTTCAGGGTGGACAGCCGACGCGCGGCCGCTGAAGTGGCAGCGCGGAGGGGCCAGATCGACGCCGCGGCTGCCAACATGGAGGCGCTGCGGGCCACGGTGCCGACCCGGGAGGCAGCCATCGCGTCGGCCCGTGCGGCACAGGCGTCGGCCGAAGCGAGGGTCCTCGAGGCAGATGCCGATCTGGCCGACCGACGCAACAAGCTTCAGCTTGGCGAGCGGCTGCTTCGCACTGCGGTGGTCAGCAGCGAGGAGGTTGACAACCGCAGGTTCGTCATGCAGCAGGCGGAGGCGCGGGTGGCCACGGCCCGCGCGGCCGTGGCGGAGGCCGCTGCCGGGGTGCTACAGGCTCAGGCCGAACTCGCCCGCCTCGTCAATCCGGCGGGCGGTGGCCCCGGTGCCGACATCATCGCCGCCGAGAAGCGGATCGCCCTCGCCCAGCGGGAATGCGACAAGGCGTCTACGGAACTCGAGCAGTTCGCCGTGCACAGCCCCGTGGACGGCCGCATCATCCAGATCAATGTGCGGCCGGGTGAGTTTGCCCCGGCGTCGGTGCCTGCGGAGGGGCTCGTGGTCATCGCTCGCAAGGGGCCAACGCACCTGCGGGTCGAGATCGACGAAGTGGATATGCCCCGGTTCCGACCCGAACTCCCAGCCTGGGCCTCGCCGCGGGGCAGTGTCGGGATCAGGTATCCGCTCTCCTTCGCCTACGTCGAGCCGCTCGTGGTGCCGAAGCGCGGGCTCTCTGGCCGCACGACCGACATCGTGGACACCCGCGTGCTGCAGGTGGTCTATACCCTCGCCAACGACGAGCCGACCATCGGCATCGGCCAGCAGTACGACGTTTTCATCACACCGGTGACGGTCGCGGAGACCGCCAGCGATCCCTGACAGACAGTCGCTGCTGGTGGGTAGTCGCCTCGCAGGCGTGGCGATCCGAGCAACGGTATAATCGGCCGTCATGGAAGAGCGTGATCCGCCAGCCCCAGAGCATGACCATGCCCCAGTGCCCCGTTACTGGTTCCCTATGAAGACCTACGGCTGGGGGTGGGGTCCGCCCTGCACATGGGAGGGCACGCTGGTGACGCTTGCGTACGTGCCTCTTCTCGCCCTTGCTCCATTCCTCTTTCCGCCCGACCGGGACATGGCCCGCTTTCTGGTGAGCGTGTGTGGGCTCACCACCGTGCTGATTGCGATCTGCTGTTGGAAGGGCGAACCTCCCCGGTGGCGGTGGGGCTGAAACGAGCTTGACCCTATGACCTTTCCCGATCTCGCCCCATGGCTCGACAACGTCTCTGACGACTACGACGAACTGCCGTCCGAGGGGCATGAGGTTCCCTACGACGAATGAGCCCGTCGCGGCAACGATCGCTACCACAGCCACCACAGAACGATCGCCAGGCAGATCAGGGCCGTGGCGAAAACCCAGAGCGGCTTCCGTGGTGGGGGCGAGTCTTCCTCGGAAATGTATCGCTCGCAATGCGGACAGCGGGGCGAGTCTTCGAGTATCTCCCGACGGCAGTAGGGGCAGGGCACGGTCGGCTCGTCATCTGAGTCGTCGCCACCATCGCCCTCGTCGTCCCAGTTGTCGTCATCATCGTCATCATCGCGGTAGGGGACCATCGAGGGAACCTCCGTGCTTCAATCGCCTTGCCGGTCAGTCTACACTTAGCGGCGGATTGATCACGTTTTCCCTTGCTTGCACTGCGGGCTTGGATGGACCCCCTCTTCTAGGACTATACTGCCACCATGAATGTCGAACGCGTGAAATATGTCATCTGGGCCGCCGACATGGATCGGGCGGTGGCGTTCTACAGCGACCTCTTCGGCGGCCGCGTGCTCAAGCAGAACACCGTGATCGCCGAGGTCGAGATTCTCGGGTCTGTCATCGGCATCCACTCGGGCGGCGAAGGGAAACGCACCTGGACGGGTCTCAGCTTTCAGGTGCCCGACGTGATCGCCGGGGCTCGGGAGGTGGTGGCTGCCGGCGGGCAGATCGCCCGCGAGCCAGAACCGGAGAACGGCGAGCCGCCGCATCTGGCCATGTGTGTCGATCCCGAGGGCAACGAGTTCATGCTGTCGCGGAAACGAGCGTAGGAACACGCTGCCATGGAGCGATTCGACGCCGACGCTTCAACGCCGAGAAGTGAGTCGATCGGCGACTCGCAGTTGGGCTTTGCGGGGCTCACCGAGTTCATGGCAGGCCGGTCCGGCTCCAGTGGCGGAGACCTCGGCCCCAGCTCGTCCCTAGGCGACGTGACGATCGTCCGGCTCATCGACGAAGGAGGCATGGGGCGGGTGTACGAAGGGCTCCAAGGGATGCCCTGCCGGACGGTTGCCGTGAAGGTGATCCGCCCCGGCGTGTTCTCACCGACTGCCGCGAAGCGGTTCCAGCACGAGGCCCAGATCCTGGGCCGACTCACCCACCCCGGGATCTGCCGCATCTACTCGGTTGGCATAGAGCGGTTGCCCGGGGGCGAGGTGCCCTACTTCGTGATGGAATACATCGAGGATGCGCTCACGATCACCGGCTATGCGACCCAGCGGAGTTTGTCCATCCGCGACCGCGTGACGCTCTTCTGCGAGGCCTGCCGGGCGGTCGCTCACGGCCATCAGAAGGGCATCATCCATCGCGATCTGAAGCCGGGAAACATTCTGGTCGATTCGGAGGGGCGTCCAAAGATCATCGACTTCGGCGTGGCGAGAAACACCGACGGCGACACCGCCCTGACCACGATGCACACCGACATCGGGCAGCTCGTGGGCACGCTCTCCTACATGGCACCCGAACAATTCGACGGGGCAGCCGACGGTCTCGATGTCCGGGCCGACGTCTATGCGCTCGGGGTCGTGCTCTACGAACTGCTCGCAGGCAGTCTGCCCTATGACATCGCCAAGCGGCCGGTCTACGAGGTGTCCCGCGTTGTGAAGGAGGTCGAGCCGCGATCGCTTTCACTCTTCAACGCAAGCCTCCGCGGCGATCTCGACACGATCGTCGCCAAGTGCCTTCAAAAGGAATCCGACAAACGGTACTCAAGCGCCGCCGAACTCGAGGCCGATCTGAGCCGGCATCTTCGCGGTGAGCCGATCAGTGCCAGCCCGCCACGACTCCGCGATGCAGTCGCCAGACTGGCCCGGCGGCACAGGGCGGCGGCCCTGGCAGCAGCGGCCGTATTGGCTTCGCTCGTTCTGGCTGTTGTGGGCATCGCGGTGTTTGCGGTGCGAGCCGAGCGACAGCGGGAGGTGGCCGTCCGTGAGGCCCGGGAAGCCGCAACGCAGCGGGATGCAGCCGGCCGCGAGAAAGCCCGCGCCGATGTAGAGGCCGATCTGGCGCGGCAGCGGCTCTACGTCGCCAATCTGCGGGCACTCGAGTCGTCCCTTGATGGAAAGAATCCGCGGATGGCGATGCCGCTCTTCGAGGAGAATGCCGCGATCCAGGGACGGCCCCTGCCGATCGAACTAAAATGTGTGGAGGCCAGGCTGGATGATGCCGTCGCCGTGCTCGATCCTGGGGCGGGGCCCATCTCGCGAATCACATACAGCCCCGATGTTGCGTTGCTCGCCGTGAATGCCGCGTCGCAGCAGCCGCGGCGGGTACAGCAAAAAATCGGTGCCCATCTGTCCGCGAGTATGATCGAGCCGATCTTTTTCGCCGCCGCTCGCGATGGCCGTCATGAACTTATGACCGTAGCGGATGCTAAACGTGCGGGCCGGCGGTGGGGGGCGTGGTGGTCGAGGGGAAATGGCCCCTACCGGCGGCCAGGAAATGTCGGAGGTCCTCCGATCCAAGACGTCGAGTCGCTCGCCACGAGTCCAGATGGCCGCCGAGGGGCCATGCACACGCCGAATGGAGGCGTCTACATCATGGACCGGGCGACTGGGGAAGATGAGGCCGTCCTCGATGGACTCCGCGGCAGGCTCGCAGCCGCGGAGTTCAATGCCACGGGCACCCGGCTGGTCACAATCAAGCACGACCGCACAGCCATGCTGTGGGATGCCGAGAGCGGCAGGCTGATCGCCCGTTGCGGTGGTGCCGACTACCCGTGCGAAGGTTTCGTCTTCAGCCCGGACGGGTCGCGGCTAGCGGCCGTGAGCAGAATGTCGGCCAAGCTGCGAGAGGTGTTCATCTATGACACCGTCGATGGCCGACTGTGCTGTACGGTAACCACCACACAGAGGCAGGAGTGGGGTGACACGATCATGCTGTTCACGCCCGATGGCAGCACACTGATCACGTCGTGCAATTCCAACGAACTGCTCGTCTGGAACGTGGCCGACGGTGGTATGCTGGCGCGATTGCCGGGCCACGATGCGACCGTCATGGCGGCTGCCATCAGTCCCGACGGCCGCCGGATCGCCAGCAGCGCCGTCAACGGCAACATTTGTGTCTGGGATGCCGACTCCTACACATGTGAGCGAACGCTGATCGGCCACACCGCTGCCGTCAGTTCGTTGGTGTTTCGCGATGATGAGACGCTCGCATCGGGTTCGCTCGATGGCACGGTGCGATTCTGGTCGAGCACCGCGGCGGAGCCGTTGGCCGTGCTGCCAGACATCCGGGGGATGTCTGCCGCTGTTTTTCGTCCGGATGGACGGCAGTTGGCGGTGTCCCCCAGGAATCACGGGGGCATCCAGATCTGGGACCCTCGAACAGTCCAGCGGATTCATACGCTCATCGACACGAGTGATACCGCCAAGCAGATCGCCTACAGCCCTGACGGATCACTCGTGGCGGCCGCGTTCCAATCGCCGCGGCAGGATGGAGACGTTCGCGTCTGGCAGGCAGACTCCGGGAAACTGCTCTGGACGCTCGGTGACCACGCGGAAGGCGCGGTCGCGGTGGCATTCAGCTCCGACGGCACCCGTCTTCTGACAACATCGGGCAACGGTATGGTGATGGTCTGGGACGTCCGCACGGGCCGCCAGCAGATGGCCCGGCACTCCGGTTTCCGGGCGGTGATCTTGAGGAGCGTGGCCGTCTTCGGCCTCGGTGGCAGTCGGGTTGCGTGCAGCACGCACGAACTGCTCGACAGCGACACCGGAAATGCGGTGACAACCCTGCCCCTCCTGGGGCAGGTGACCTGCCTGGCGACGAGTCCTGACGGCCGGAAGCTGGCGAGCGGCGTTGCCATGGGTGCCGTTCATCTGAATGACTTTGCGACCGGAAGCCGGCTGGCGAGCTTGATCGGACAACATGGCTCCGTGCGGGCGATTGCCTTCAGCAGTGATGGTGGCCGACTGCTGACGGGCACGCAGGACGGAACGGTACGGCTCTGGGATGCCCGTCAGGATGGCGAGATCGCAGACGATATCCAGCTCTTTCGAGGACATGAAGGGGCGGTCGAGAGCGTCGCCTTCACTCCCGACGGCCGCCGGATCATCACCGCCGCGACCGATGGCACCGTCC
>CANHCU010000162.1 GCA_947459185.1 Planctomycetaceae bacterium
GAAGGTGGTCGAATTGGCCACGTCAACGCTGCCTCTGCCGACCCCGGTCAAGAGCGTGGCGAAGTCCCGTTGGGGCTCGCGGATCCTGCTTGTGCTCGTGCCGATTCTGATCGCCTCGGGCGTGGTCACCATCTCGTGGACGGGCGGCCTGCCGAGTATCACGGTCAATAAAGACCGAGCCGTCGTTGTCGGCCAGGAAGTGCAGCAAGAGGCGATCAAGGCGGCGGAGCGGGTCCAGCAATACCGCGCCACCAATTACCGCTAAGACGCAGCTAAGGATATCCCGTCGCTCGCGCTCAGGGCTTGTATACGGACGGGAATGCACATCCCGTCGCTCGCGCTCAGGGCTTGTATATGGACGGGAATGCACATCCCGTCGCTCGCGGTCAGGGCTTGTATACTGTGCTGCCCTATGCGCCACGTCCCGATCAATCCAGCCCTGTTTCTCACCCACCGCCAGCAGCTCACGGCGGTCCTGCCGCCGCAGAGCCTCGTGGTCGTGCATGCCGCCGATCTCCTGCCCACCTCGGGCGACGGCACGCTGAGGCTGCATCCGGCCTGTGACCTCTTCTGGCTCACGGGGATCGAGCAGGAGGAGAGCGTGCTCGTGCTCGCGCCCGACGCGATCGACCCGGCCCAGCGGGAGATGCTCTTCATCCGTCAGCCGAATGAACTGCTCACCACCTGGGAGGGCCACAAGCTCTCCAAGGATCAGGCGCGGGAGATTTCGGGCGTGGCGAAGATCCGCTGGCTAGCAGACCTTCCTGGCGTGCTGCACGCGCTCATGTGCGAGAGCGAAAGGATCTACCTCAATGCCAACGAGCACGAGCGATCGAGCACCGAGGTGGAATCCCGCGACCTGCGACAGGCCCGCGGGATCATGGCCCGGTATCCGCTGCACCGCTACGAACGTCTCCAGCCGCTGCTGCGGCAGCTGCGAGCGGTGAAGAACACCACCGAGGTGGAGCTTGTGCGGCGGGCGGTCGCGATCACCGACGGCGGACTCCGTCGCGTGCTCTCGGTGCTCCGGCCGGGCGTGATGGAATACGAACTGGAGGCCGAACTGATCGGCGAATTCACGCGCAAGCGCGGCAGAATGGCCTACGAACCGATCATCGCCGCAGGCAAAAATGCCTGCGTGCTCCACTACAACGACAACGATAAGCCATGCCGCGACGGAGACCTCGTGCTGATCGACGTCGGCGCCTCCTATGCCAACTATGCCGCCGACCTCACCCGCACCTATCCCGTCAATGGAACGTTCTCGCCGCGGCAGCGGGCGGTCTACGAGGCCGTGCTGCGGGTGCTCGAGCACTCGATCGCCCGCACGACCGCCGGGACGTTGCTCCGCGACTGGAAGCGGGCGGCGCAGCTTGAGATGAACCATGAGCTCATGCAACTCGGCCTGCTGACGCCAGAGCAGGTGGCCAAGGACACGCCCGAAGAGCCGGCCTGCCGGAAATACTTCATGCACGGTCTCGGCCATTCGCTCGGCCTGGGGGTGCACGACCTCGCGCCACCCAACGGACCGCTCGCTCCCGGCTGGGTGGTGACGGTGGAGCCCGGGATCTACATCCCCGAGGAGGGGATCGGCATCCGCCTCGAGAACGACATCCTCGTCACGGAAGCGGGGCCGGTTGATCTCTGCGCGGACGTACCGATCCAGCCCGATGAGATCGAAAAGTTGATGGCGACTGCGTGACCGCGACGCCCGGCCATGACCCCGTCGCTCACGCTCTGGGCTTGTATGAACCAATGGCTCCCATACAAGCCCCCGGCGCGAGCCGGGGGATCGGCCTCCCACGCCACCCCGGCTTCGGTAGCCGATTTCCTGTATACTCCTCCGACCGCACCCCCTCAGGAGCCCACGCGATGCGTCTGTCCATCCTCGTATCCCTCGCTCTGTTTTGTCTCACGATTACCATCTCCCCCTTCTTCATGGAGACCACCGTGGCCGCTGAAACCGCCGAAGTCCCGCATCCGCAACTTCCCGCCGGCGCCGGCAAGCTCGACGCCGACGCACCGAAGACGTTCGCCACCACGAACTCCGGCCTGCAATACCGCGTCCTCCGCAAGGGCACGGGCGCCAACCCCAAGGCCACCAACGCCGTGAAGGTCAACTACCACGGCTGGCTCGACGGCGGCAAGGTGTTTGACAGCTCCTACCAGCGTGGCGAAGCGATCGAGTTCGGGCTCAATCAGGTGATCCCCGGCTGGACCGAAGGGATGCAGCTGGTGGGCGAAGGGGGCATGATCGAGCTCGTGATCCCAAGCAATCTCGGCTACGGCCCGCGCGGCACGCCGGGCGGCCCGATTCCGCCCAACGCCACACTCCACTTCCTCGTGGAACTGCTCGACGTGCGGTAGTCGCGTTCCAAGCGGCCCTCCCATCCAAGCCCGAAGCGCAAGCGAGAGGACTGCCCGTTCCAGCCCGTCAAGCCCACCGTATTCCCTTGCTTGCGCTTCGGGCTTGGATGAAGAGTGGGCGTGGATGAACTCTGTTCCAACCGTTCATCGTACGGTCGACAGTTACCGTCGCTGCTTCCGCCAGCGGCTCGGCGGCATACCGTGGCGTTTGGTGAACGCCACCGTCATGTACTCCGTGTGCTTGAAGCCGGTCCGCGTCGCGATCGCGGCCAGCGACAGCTGGGTTTCCCGCAGGAGCTGCTCGACACGACGGAATTGCACCCTGGCAATCTCCTCGTGAGGCGTGTGGCCGACCCGTTTGGCGAACCGGTTCTCGAGCGCCCGTCGGGTGGTCGCCAGCGACCGGACGACGTCGGTAACTTTGATGCCGTCGCAGGCATGGTCGCGGATCTGCCGCACGGCCGCCACCACGAGCGGGTCGTCGATGGCCAGCACGTCGGTGCTCTGCCGGGTGGCGATGCCCAGAGGCGGCAAGAGCCACTCGCTCTGCTTGAGCGGTTCACCCCGCATCAACTGTTCCAAAAGTTCGGCGGCCAGCCGGCCGGCCCCGATTGCATCCGGCATCACGCTCGAGAGCGGCGGACTCGCCAGGCCACAGAGCACGTCGTCGTCATCCACTCCCAGCACCGCCACCTCGTCAGGCACGGCGATCCCGGCCCGCCGGCAGGCGTCGATCGCCTGCCGTCCGCGGATGTCGTAGCAGGCCAGGAGCGCGACCGGCTTGGGCAGCCCCGTCAGCCATGCCTCGACCGCTTCGTCGTCGTCCGCCGGCGCGGTTGTACGGCGGCTGGAAAAAACCGCCACGTCGTTTCCCTTCGACACCACGGCTGCCACGAAGGCCCGGCAGCGGTTGTCGCTCCACTGAAACCGGTTGTCCCCGAGAAACGCGAAGTGGCGAAAGTCTCGTTCGGAGAAGTGGTCGGCGGCAGCCTGCGCGATCGCGGCGTCGTCGGTCTCCACATAGGGCAGGTCGGTGATCAGCCGCGCCGCACTGACGTCGATCACCGGAATCCTGAGCTTCCGCCGCAGCTTCTCGATCGCCTTGGCGATGGATGCCGTCTCGATCCGCGCGATCACGCCGTCGCCGACCCACGTCGCGAGCGCCTCCAGCGGCGGCGTGCCCCGCCCATGCTCCGGCAGGAAGACCGTCCACGGCTCATGCTCCCGCACGTGCCGCAGAATACCCGTCAGCAGGCCTCGCGCGTAGGCATTCGATGCCTCGATGACGATGGCCACGCGGCGGTTCGTTCGGGAAGGAGTTGGCATGCCACCGTTGTATCGCGCCACGGCCCGCAGCTCTTCGGCATCCCTGCCCCTGCCGCCTCAGGGCATCTCCGCGGTCAACGCCATCACCACCGGCGCCGTGCCGTCTGGCCCCTTCACGAGGTCGATCGACACGATCGGCTCGGGTCGCCGCGGGCTCACCTTCAGGTACCGCAGCTGCCGTCCTCCCAGATCGAAGGCGAAGTCGCTCTGTGGCACATCCACTCGGCGGATGTAATCGGCGATGTGCTCGCCGTTGACGAGCGGGTGATCCTCGACAGCGCCATCCGGGTAGGTGAACCGAACGAGCATCGACGTGGTCCCCTTGCCACCCGCCGGGAAGCCCCAGCCGGCGACGCCGCCGAGAATGTGGAGCGTCTTGATGGGCGACCCCATCGAGAGCGAGACACTCTTGGGCATCTTCTGCGGACGGGTGCCGTTGGGTCCGCCGTGGAGCATGACGACGTTCGGCACGCGGTCGCCCTGCGGATCGACGAGCGAGAAGGGCACGCCCTGGACCGTCTTCGGGCTCCAGTCCGCGAAGGCGAGCCGTTCAACGTCGTTCTTCTCGTTGGTGAACATGCCCTTGGTGCTCACGGCGGTCGCCACCTTCTCGAGCGATAGCGGCACGAACTTGCCCCGCTTCGTGAGAAACGCCAGCAGGTCGGCGAAGCCCTCGGGCTTGATCTGCTTCTCGAAGCCCACCGGCATCAGAGAATTCGGCGAGGGTTCAAAGGTGTCGATCTCGTCTCGCTGGATCGCCACCCGCTTGCCTTCCGCATCGACGACCTCGATGGCGGTCTTGCTCTCGCTGGCCAAGAGGCCTGTGACCACGCGGCCGTCGTCGGTCGATACGGTATACGCCCGATAGTTACCCTCGACGGAACGGTTAGGGTCGAGGATGTGGATCAGGAGTTCCTGCGCCGGATGCACGGCCATGCCGGTCAGTTCCGGTCCCACCCTGCCCCCTTCGCCCGAATGCATGTGGCACTTGCCGCACTGCTCCTTGAAGACGAGCTTGCCGCGGGTGGCATCGCCGCCCGCTCGGACAACCGGCAGAATCTCGTCGATCACTTTCTGGCGATCGGCATTCGGCAGGCCGCCACCCGCCGCCAGGATTTTCTTGGCGCGGTCGCGAATTTTCCGGTCGGGATGCTCGGTGAGCTTCGTCCGCTCCACGATCGGGATGTCGCCCAGGTTCACCTGCCGCTCTTCGAGCCGCTCCACGAGCGTTGCCGCCCAGTCGCGGTTGGCGAGAATCGTGCGCACGGCCGTCTCCCGCACCGGCGGCGTGAACGACGCCAGCCGATCGAGGATCGCCACTGGAGCCTCGGCCGCCGATGAGCGGCCCAAGGCGGCGATCAGCCCCGCGGAGATTTCGGGGCTCGACCGGCCGCCGACCCGCTGCATGACGAGATCGACGACCGCCGCGTCGGCGGGCCGTAGCTGCACGAGCCGTTCCGCGGACGCGATCCTGTCGCCATCAGATGCCTTCGCATCGTCTGTCGTCGCGATCAAAGCCGTGCTGATTCGGCCAATCTGCGAGTCGAGCGCGGGAGAGCCGGTGTGCTGGGCGAGCGTGACCACCTGGCCCTGAACGTTTGCCGGCAGCGCATCGACGAGCTTCACGAGGGCGGCGTCGGCCTCGGGCCCAAGCGCCGCGGGCGTGCCCTTGGGCCAGCCGCGAGCCAGGCCCGTGACCACGGCGACGGCGATCGGCTGCGGCGCTTCGGGAAGTCGCACGAGCGCGGCGGCGACCGCGGCGGCGTCGGCACCGCGGGCGACATGCTCGGCCACCCGCTCGACGAGGGCGAGCCCGGCGGGCGATCGCAGCTCTCCGGCCGGTGTGGCCGTAAGCAGGGAGGGCAGCACGCCGGCCGACTGGACTGCCGCGGCCGCAGTTGCCGAATCGGCGAGCACGGGGTCGGCGAGCGTCCGCCGATCGGCGAGCATCGTGGTGACGATCGCCGCTGCCGCCGGGGACGACGGCCACTCGCCGAGTGCCTCGAGCACCGCCAGCCGTACGAGCGGCGCGGGATCGTCGATCACCGTCGAACCGGTGAGTTTCACGAGCGTGCCTGAGTCCCGCGGCAGGGCTTTCACGGCGTTCATGCGGACGCCGGCGGATGGATGCGCAAGCGCCGACTGCACCCGCGCGACCGCGAGCGCTTCGGCCGTCGGGCCGTCGAGCGCGCCGAGCTGGCGGAGCGTCCAGATGGCGTGGATGGCGGCCGGATTCAAGCCGATGGCATCGAGCGAGGCATTCTCAACGAGCCGGATGACCGCGGGGACCACGTCGCGGCCGCCGTCGGGCCGGCCCGCCGCCCGCTCGATGAGCTTTCGTTGGGCCCGCTCCCGCCAGAACATGTTGTCGTCACCGAGGGCGGCGACCAGTTCGTCGGCCGAGGCGTTGGCGAGCGACTTCCGGGAGGTGGATGACGACGTGCCATGCACCACCCGCCAGATGCGGCCATGCGTCTTGTCGCGAAGGGGCGTGACGTAGGCGCCGCGGCGACCGGTCTCGAAGCCGGCCGGCGTCGGGTTGTGCTGAACGATGAAGTTGTACCAGTCGATCACCCAGACCTGCCCGTCGGGGCCGACCTCGGCTTGGATCGGCGCCGTCCATTCGTCGTCACTGGCGACCAAGTCCCAGGCCATGCGGCTACGGAATGCCGCCCCCACCGGCAACAGCTCGAACGTGGCCACGATGTGGCCCGTCGGCTCGCAGACAAACGCCGTGCGATTCCAGTACGCCTTCGGATACGCTCGCGCCGTGTAGAGACGGTGGCCGGCCGCCGCGGTGAAGCGGCCGTGGTGATCGACCTGCCGGATCGCGACACGCTCGCCCGGAGCGGCAGCCTTCGGGGCCAGCTCCATATCGGGGCTGCCGGCAATGCCGTTGAGCGTTGTGGCACTCCAGCCGCGGACCCGTTCATAGACGCGGTTGGGCAGCGGCATGTGCTCGCTGGGATTGCCGTTGGCGGTCGAGCCGAAGAGCAGCCCCTCTTCGCTGAAGCCCACACCCCATGAGTTGTTGTTCGTGCTGCGGAGATATTCGAGCTTCGAGCCGTCGGGGCGGCATCGCCAGAAGCCGGCGCCGAAACGCTGTGAATCGCTACCGACGGTCCCGTTGAACCCGGAATAGCCCACCATGCCATAGACCCATCCATCGAGGCCCCAGGTGAGGTTGCTCGGGCCGGCGTGGGTGTCGCCGGTGCCCCAGCCGGTGAAGAGCAGCTTCCGGACGTCGGCCTCGCCGTCGCCATCGGTGTCCTTGAGGTACAGCATGTTCGGCGCCATCGCGACGATGACACCGCCGTCGTGGGCGAGCATGCTCGTGGGGATCGACAGGTTTTCGGCGAAGACGTCGCGGCGGTCGGCTTTTCCGTCGCCGTCGGTGTCGGTGAGCTTCACGATCCGGTCGTGGCCCTCCACCGGTGCTGCCAGGTCTTCCTTGGCAGGCTCGACGAGATCGTTCGGGTAGTCAACGCTCTCGGCGGCGAAGACGTCCCCGTCAGCGTCGAAGCAGATCGCCAGCGGCTTGCCCGTGAGCAGCGGTTCGCTCGCGAACAGCTCGACATGAAAACCCTCGGGAGTGATCGCGTGCTTCCGCGACTCCTCGGGCTCGAGCGGCTTCTGCATCTGCGAGAGCGGCTCGTTTTTCCTGGTGGGATCGTGGCCGGGAGGAGAATAAAAGGCCACCTTCGCCGGCTCGTATTCGAACGGCACGAGCCCCGCGGCCGGCTGCGTCATCGCGGGA
>CANHCU010000163.1 GCA_947459185.1 Planctomycetaceae bacterium
CCAGCGTTGAGCATCGCATCCGCGTCACGCAGCTTCGCCACGATCTCGTCGGGGCGGTGCTTCTTCCGTCGTTTCGTCATCGAAAGTCTCCTTGCCCGTAGGGCAGTAGACCTTCATACCGACTGGATCAGGATTTCCAAGGCAGGCCATCCAGACATGGTCGCGATGCGTCGGTCGCAGGCGGATGCATGACCCGTCATTGAACCACAGCCGCCTTCTCTTGGGCTGCTTTTTAGGCACTTTTAGCCCCTCCTCACGCCAGAGGCGTTCCACTCGCTTGTGGTTCACTCGCCATCCGTCACAGTGCAGTAGGGCCGTAATTCTGCGGTATCCGTAACGGCCATACTCGCAGGCCAGCCATACGATCCGCGTCACAAGACGGGGCTCATCATCTGGAACATGCCGCTTGCGTCGCTGCGTGTTCCGATGCTGCCCAAGCACACGACATGCCCGGCGTTCGCTCAGTCGATCACGGCCAAGAGCATCTCTGACATGCTCGACCGCTCGCCGCCGCTTCGCCGGGCTCAGAAGTTGAGCTGCGCCGCCAGGAGGCGTCCCGATGCAGCCTCTCGAAGGATTGCCTTGTCGAGTTCCGCATCAGCGAGGAGCCGCTTCAGCCGGGCATTCTCCTTCTCAAGGTCCTTCAGCCGCTTCGCCTGGTCGATCCGCAGCCCACCGAACTTCTTCTTCCATCGGTAGTAGGTCTGCTCCGTCACGCCGATCTTCTTGACCGCCTCCAGGACGGTCTTGCCTCTCCCCACCTCAACCTCGAATTCTCGACGCTTTGGGATGATCTGCTCAGCCAGTTCCTTCTTTCCGCGTGGCATTGGTTGCCTCCCTTGGTTTGCTCCACTCCCAGAGTCTCTCTCTGGAAGTGGTGCTGTTTAAGGGGGGCGGGTCACTGCGGAGTCGCATTTCGCTTCGCAATGGATGCGCAATTCGCGTCGCACTCTGACTGGCTCCCCTGCGTCGCGGCAGCTCGTTCAAGCCGCGCAGAATGTCGTCCCCGTGGCTGTCACTGCGGGCGACAAGATCGAGGGTTTACGTCAGTGGGCTTCCGGACGGTGCTTGTCGGCGGATCGGGCGGGTGTGTATTCGCGGGAGCAACAGCCGTCAGCCGTATCGAGGGCGAGGCAGGTGATGCGGGATGCCGTTGAATCAGTCGACAACACCTGAGCCGCGAAACTTCCCTGCCCATCGTGGGTTGGCGGGACGTGTCAATGACTTTGAGACACCTGCGGAACGAATTGAGCGTCGCGGGGTAGTTCAACCTTGCGGATTGTTGGCCGAGTTTCGGGTGGGTTGATCGAGGCTTCCGCAACTGCTTGTCACCCCGGCCGACGCTTGCCGACCTATCCTGCAGCCTGGCAAATACCTCATCCGCCGGTGGAAAACAGTCGATAATGTCATCCGATGCGCCGAGTCTCATCCTACAGATCGGCCCACATGCTTTCAGCCGCCACTGCCCTGCTGGCTCTGGCAATGGCGGTAGCGCAGGCTGGCGAGCTAGCCGGAAACGCACACTTTCTGGATGAGCCTGCCGATGGTGTCGCATCCGCCTCCGATACGGCCTCGGCAACCGAGGCGGTCGAGTCCACTCCCACTGATGTGGCCGGACTCGAGCGACCGCTGGAAATCCCCCCTTTGTCCGCCGGGAGCAATCCTTTCGAGGGCGACTTCCAGACGCGGCAATACGTTCTCGGCGACTGGGGAGGAGCACGTACCGGCCTGGCCGAAAGCGGCCTCGGCCTCGACGTGTTCGCCACGCAATTTTACCAGGGCGTTGCCTCGGGGGGCCGTCAGCAGGCCTGGGAGTACGGTGGCAAAATCGATTGCCTGGGCAACGTGGATGGTGAAAAAATCGGGCTCGGACAGGGCTTCTTCGTCAACATGCACGCCGAAACTCGGTTCGGCACCTCGGTAAACAACATCGATGGCCTGTTGACGCCCAGTAACATCGCAATGATGTTCCCGGAGCCCGACGGCAGCATCACCGCCATCACTGGGCTGAAACTCGTCCAAGCGCTCAGCGAGAACTTTGCCCTGTTCATGGGCAAGATCAACACGCTCGACGAGTACCCGCTGCGCTATGGGATGTTCAACTCGAATCCGATGGAGCGTCCGGGGCTGAGCGGCTTCATGAACACGTCGCTCGTCTTCAACCCCATCGTCGCCCGCACGGTTCCCTACTCAGGGGCGGCCGCGGGCGGCGTCATCCCTCCATCATCCGTTCGGCGGGCATGATGTCCTCAGACCAGCCCGGCGAAGAGGGCCAGAGCGCCTCGTCGGTCGTTCGGGGAATTCCGAACCACTCGTCGAAGCCCTGGTCGTTGGGCAGGCGACCGTCGTGGCTGCCGAGGTGCCACTTACCGAAATAGCCGGTCGCGTATCCGGCGTCCGACAGGGCTTCGCCGATGGTCACTTCCCACTGCGGCAAGCGTGAAGGACAGGACAGCCAACAACACTTCCGCGAGCGTTTGCCGGGTGACGAGCGATCGATGAGGTGCGGCCCTGGGCACTTCTCGGCTTGGCGGGTAGGCCACGGGCGGGAGAGACGGGCAGTGACACCAACATCCGCATTTCCGCCGACCCCAGTTCCACACGTAAGCCGACGTACATCGACAAACGTGCGGAACCGGTTCTATCTCTTCGATATCTGTTTCTTGTCTCCTTTTATCTATCTCTGGGGTCTGGTGGTTGGGCGGCGTATCTGCATCGCCACCCACCTCTCGTCCAGTAGTTTCCGCCCCCGATCAGCCGCCTTCATCGCTGGACGGCTCCATGGTCGCCTCGATGGTCAATCGCCCGCCGTAGGCCTCCACAAGCCTCACCAGCCAAGGATTTTCCCGCCCCGAGACGCCACCGGTCTGCGCCGCCGAGGCTTCCACACCCTTCAAGGAGATCGCACGTACCCATGTCCACCGCAACCACAACATCCACGGACTCCGCCCAGCACGTACCCCCGCGTGACCGACAGCGTGCCCCCCCTCGCGCAGCCCCTGCGCGACTGCCCGCCGCGCGGCCTCCTCGTCATCGATCACGAGCACTGGAACAGAACCCTCAGCCCTTCGCAACGTTATCCCGCGGCTGCACATGTCGGACGCATCAAGAGGACAGGTCTTACGGTACGCGGGAACGCTCCCCTCCGGACGCTTTGCATCGCCTGCTAGGCTCGGTAGCACCGCGACGACCGGTATGAAAGAACACCCCGGACAGCTGCCTCCCCACAAATCGCAACGCCCGCGGCCATATCGTATACGGTTGCGTTTGGCAGCCGAACTTCCGCCGTGGCCGACGCGATCGATGTACGTGCTGGGATCCGAACACAGCCGATTACACGTCTTCCATCGGCTACCGAGAGCCCCTACGCCTTCTGTCGGAATTTGCATTGCGTGGTCTCTCGACTATGGCCTATCTAATTGGCTCGTTATGTCGCCCAGACGAATGGAGTTTCTCATCCGATGCAATCGATTCGCCGTGCCCGCATCCGTCAGACCGCCTTTGCCTTCTCGATCGCGGCCATCGTCCTGCCTGTACTCTCCTCTGCCGCTGAGCCCCAGCGCCGCCCCAACATCCTCGTGATCTGGGGCGACGACATCGGACAATTCAACGTCGGTGCCTACAACCACGGCATGATGGGCTACAAGACGCCCAACATCGACCGGATCGCCCGCGAGGGGGCGCTCTTCACCGATTGGTACGGGCAGCAGAGCTGCACCGCCGGCCGGGCCGCATTCATCACCGGGCAGTCGCCAATCCGCACCGGTCTTACGAAAGTCGGGCTGCCGGGCGCGCCCGAGGGGATGAAAAAAGAGGATCCCACGATCGCCACGCTGCTGAGGGAGCGTGGCTACATGACTGGCCAGTTCGGCAAGAACCATCTCGGCGACCGTGACGATATGCTTCCGACAGCCCACGGCTTCGACGAGTTTTACGGCAACCTCTACCACCTCAACGCGGAAGAGGAACCGGAGCATTCCGACTACCCAAAGAATCCGGAGTTTAAAAAGCGGTTCGGGCCGCGGGGCGTGATCCACTCATTCGTCAACGGCAAGGTGACCGACACCGGTCCGCTGACGCGGAAGCGGATGGAGACGATCGACGAGGAGGTCAATGCGAAGACGTTTGCCTTCATGGAGAAAGCGAAGCAAGCAGACAAGCCGTTCTTCATCTGGTGGAACTCCACGAAGATGCACATCTTCACACACCTCAAGGAGGGCGTGGCGGGCAAGACCGGACTGGGCATCTACGCCGACGGCATGGTCGAGCACGACCGCCAGGTCGGCGAACTGCTCACGAAACTTGACGAACTCGGGCTGGCAGAGAACACGATCGTGATTTACTCCACCGACAACGGCGCCGAGGCCTTCACCTGGCCCGACGGCGGCACGACGATGTTCCGCGGTGAGAAGAACACGCAGTGGGAGGGTGGCTACCGCGTGCCGTGCGCGATCCGTTGGCCTGGGACGATCAAGCCCGGCACGGTGGTCAACGAGATCGGCGCCCACGAGGACATGCTCCCCACGCTCTGCGCGGCTGCCGGTGACGGGACGGCGAAGGTTGATCTCAAGAAGGGACGCCGCATTGGAGACCGCTCCTACAAGGTGCACATCGACGGCTACGACATCGGTCCAGCCCTGCGGGGTGAGGTCGCCTGGCCCCGGAAGGAGTTCATCTACTGGACCGACGATGGCAGCGTGGCAGCGCTGCGGTACGAGAACTGGAAGGTCACGTTCCTCAAGCAGAATGCCCACGGCCTCCACGTCTGGCAGCAGCCCTTCGAGGAACTGCGGGCACCGACGCTCGTGAACCTGCGTATGGATCCGTTTGAACTCGCGCAGGATATCGGCATGGACTACCAGCGCTGGTATTTGGAACACATGTTCGCCATCGCGCCTGCGTCAGCCTACGTCGGTGGCTGGCTGCAGAGCTTCAAAGAGTTTCCACCGCGGCAGAAGCCCGGAAGCTTCAACCTCGACCGGGTGATGGAGGCGGTCACCGCCTCGCCAGGCTCCGGTCGTTGAGATAGCGGCCGCGGGGCGGAAAACCGGGAGTTCATGCCTGCGCATGCCGCAGGGTCTCGGACGGCCGTTCGCCGAACTGTTTCTGGTACCGTGCCGCGAACCGGCCAAACTCCCAGATTCCGTGCCGCGTGAGCACGTCAGCCACGGTGGTATCTCGGTTCGCCTCAGCCTGAAGGGCGCGACGCATGACGTGAAGTTCGCGGAGCATGAGATACTTTTTCGGCGGCACTCCATACGTTTCCTGGAATGTCCGCAGCAACGTGCGGTCGGTGACGCCAGCGTGCTGCGCGAGTTCTTTTGCCGTCGGCACGGTCGCAGCGGCGTCGATCAACGCCATCGCGCGGCGGACGATTTCAGCGCGATCCAGCCGGGGCCGGCCGCACACGGGCCATGACGGAGTTGCAACGGACAGGCAGGCGGACGCCGCGTCAATAATTTTACGGCCGGCGGCATGATGGGCGCCGCTGCCCGCGGGCCGCGAGATGAGCGCGCCTGCAATCTCACTTACGATCCGCGTGAGCCTCGGCACCGAACTGGGACGGCAGGCGATCCTCGTGCTTGCCGACGACGGGATCGCTGCCCCCATGATCTCCGCCGAAAAAGCGATCGAACACCAGGCGTGGGCGCGTTGCCGAACGGAGATTCGAAAATCTGCGCCCCGCGGAATTGCGAACAGTGAGTCTTTGTCGAGCGATTCCCCGTTGACAACCTGCTCGTTCACACGGGTAAGCGGCAAGAAGAGGATCGGGCCGGTGTGCGTGTTCGCACCGTAGCAGAGATTCCCCCCGCCTTCCGTCGCCACCTGCAGCACGACGCTCCCGAGGTCGACGCTCCCGAGCGTCCACGTACCAATCTCGACCGCGTCGCAGGCGAGCCTGAGATTGGCTCCGCGCACGGCATCCGCCCAAGCATCGAAGTCATAGAAGGACTGCATAGTGCTCCAGATTAGTAAGACCGAGGGACTTCATTCAAGCTGTGGCTTGTGGCGAGGGAAAGCCCAGAAGCTGGCGGTATCGATGCTGCCTCGCAGACTCGTGAGTGGTGTGGAGGCACCACCTCTGGCAGCCTTTGCCTTGGTGCCGCCATCCATACGCGCACACCACCGAGTACGACAGAATGAGTGTCGCCACACCACGGCGGTCGACCTATGGAGCACGTTGGCGTTCATGACCTCGTCGTCGAACGGCGCGTCGTCGGCCGATCGAAGTGCCACGTGAAGCCGACGCCGAGCCAGTAGCTCTCGACGCCCACGTAGGTGGCGCTGCCGACGCTCACGCCGATACCGGCCGCCACACGAGGCTCGTTAATGATCGCGAATTGTGACTGGAGATACTTCACTGCGGGTATGCCGCCGGGCACCTCGACCGGGCCGATCCGGGCACCCACCGCTTCGTTGATCGGGTTTGTGGCGAGCGCATAACCAAGCCGGAGCGCGGGTGGCTGGCTGCGGCAAATTACGACCTCATTGGCTCCAATCAATGGCGAGCAGCCACAGGATTATCCACGCGGCATGGGTTCATCCCGAGCAGTTTGGATCGGGTGGTTCTCCATTGAACGACGATCCAAACTTGCGCCAGTGATCGGACTCTACTTGTCAAAAGAACCAGACAAGAATGACCGATCTGTCAGTCGCCGAGCGACATTGCCGCGATGATGATCAAAGTGAAAAAGCGTAAACATCAACATTTCCCGAAGAGTCAGCCGCCCCAAGATAGGATGCGGCAGGCGATAGCGATCCAAATCCACCTCCCCCCATGACTTAATAGCGTTTTCCAAGTTGAACACCGCGGATTCACACTGACCGACAAGTCGCAGTTGCTCAGCAGCCGTATCAAGTGGAGGCGCGGCATGAATGGGTGCGTAGCGCCCTGCGGTTGCTCCGCTAGCAAGACTGTCGAGGTACGTAGATCGCAAAGCCTTCCAACTCCGAGATGGCGTACGCGACACGCCGAAACATGCGCGAAGTATCAGTCGCGGGATATGCAACGCCCGTGATACCGGCACCGTGGAGATCACAAGATGATGAACATTATCCGAAGGCGACCACACGCCGTCATGCCGAGACCAGAATCGCTCCACATCGATACGCCGCCAGAACTGGAGGCTGTCAAGGCGAAGACTCGCGAACATTGCGAGAATGCCTTCCTTAGTCGGTGCGACCTGCGGTGACTCACGCACGGTGATTGGTTCTGGCGGCCGACCGCTTATCGCCATCTTCTCTCTACTCCTCGACGACCAAGGGACGCAGGTCAACTGGCGGAACGCCGGCTGTGCCTTCGCTGCGAGCCGCAAGATGTGCCGCCAGTCTGGCCTGCCTTGGAAATCCTGATCCAGTCGGTATGAAGGTCTACTGCCCTACGGGCAAGGAGACTTTCGATGACGAAACGACGGAAGAAGCACC
>CANHCU010000164.1 GCA_947459185.1 Planctomycetaceae bacterium
CCATCACGATGACTGGCACACCTGCCAGAAGGCCGCAGACCAATTGGCCGGTGTGGCCGTGGGCCGGCGATTTCGCGAAGTGGGGGATCGATTCGTAGGGGATTGTCACCGTGTCGGTGAGGGCGGCTGCCGCGGCGCCGAGCCCGCTCCCGAGAATGAGACCGACGGCTGGCGTGTGGGGCCACTGCGCGGAGATCGTCGCGCAGGACTCAGTGATCTTGTCGAATTGATCGAGCATGCATGCTCCGGATGGCAGACGCGGAAAACAGGTGACCGACGCGGACAACCGGCCTGAGAAGGACCGCCCTACTCGTGGCCGAGCAGTTCCCGAAACTCGGGATGCTCGCGGAGCGAATCGAGGTCCGGATCGACCTCCAAATGGGCGAGGTCGTCGTACCCGAGCAGGATCGCCCGGGAGAGCGCGTCGATCGCCTCGTCGGGTCTCCCGGCACGTGCCAGCGAGCAGGCGAGATTGTAGCGGGCGAGGAAGTCGTTGGGCAGCACGTCCACCAGCCTGCGGTCGAGTTCGACCGCCCGCTTCACGAGTCCCTTCTGCGAGACGAGTTCCGCCAGCACGCGAAGGACCTCGACCGACTCTCCGTTGCGGGCAAGCAGCCCTTCGAAGAAGTCGATGTCGAAGTCGAGTTGGTTCAGGCCGCCGAACCAGTCGTCGTGAGCCTGCCGGTCTCTCCGTCGATCGCGGGTGTCGCCGCGCACGGGGCCACCGGCATCGGCGTTGGAATCATCGGCAGGGGTATTGCGGCCGGACATCGGGAATGCTCGTGATCGGTCTCGCGGAAAGCCATCTGCCGGAAGTCACATCTCACTTCTTGCGGCCACCGCCCTTGCCGGGGGGCGGGGCTTCCGGCGCTGAGTCGTCGGGGTGATCCCAGTCGGGATCATTCTCCTCCTCTTCGAAGTCGTCGTCGAATTCATCGTCGAAGTCGTCGAAGCTCGATTCCTCGTCGGCGGCGGGCTGGGCAGTCGCCAGATCCTCCTCGTCGCCAAGATCTTCCTCTTCATCATCAGGTTCATCGACACACGTGATATGGCTCCCTCCGCGGAGGCCGGCCGGCAGCAGAGCTGCCGCAGACGCCGGAAGTGGGTCGGCGGGCCAAGGGGTGGAGAGGAGGTCGATGGGGAGCGGCGCGATCAGCATGGGCGG
Organism: Planctomycetaceae bacterium; assembly: GCA_947459185.1. Classification (GTDB taxonomy): domain Bacteria; phylum Planctomycetota; class Planctomycetia; order Pirellulales; family UBA1268; genus CAMCQY01. The sequence goes on from CANHCU010000164.1 coordinate 1,166, forward strand.
AAGATCTTCGACTGGGGAGAACGGGTCAGCAGACACACGGGCGGTCAAAACAGGCGACTCCCGTAGCCAGAGAAAACGGTTTTGGACCGGCCGCGTCAAGCCACGGGGCCGGCACCACAAACTATACGCGTTCCGGGCCCAGGAACCTCACGGAGGGTGTCAGGTGTGGTAGTCAGCGTTGAGCCGGACGTATTCAGCCGTCAAATCGCTGGAATAGAACCGAATTGCGCCTGGGCCAGAGCCAAAATCGAGCTCGATCAGGGTCTCTCGGGAGGCCTGGATCGACGCCGAAACGGCTCCGCCGTCGAACGCAACGGGGGCCCCGTCACGGAAGAGGAGGGTGCCGTTGAGCCGCAGCACGAGCTTTTCGGGGTCGAATGCCACGCCGGCATAACCGGCCGCCGAAACGATTCGGCCCCAGTTGGGATCGGCGCCGCAAATGGCCGTCTTCACCAATGGGCTGTCGGCCACGCTGCGGGCGAGCTGCCGCGCCTCGTCGCGCGAGCGACACCCGCTCACCTCGATGCGCAGGACGTGCGTCGCTCCCTCGCCATCGTCGGCGATTTCCCGGGCCAGAGCCTCGCATGCGTCCAGAAGGGCCTTCGCGAAGGCGTCGAGCCCTTTTCCCGCAAGCGGTTTCCCGCCGGCAGCCCCGTTGGCCAGCAGCAGCACGGTGTCGTTGGTGCTCGTGTGGCCGTCCACGCTCACGCAGTTGAAAGTCTGCTCGGCCGCCTCCCGCAGGAGACGCTGGGCATCGGCCGCTCCGATCGGTGCGTCGGTGAGGATGATGCCGAGCATTGTCGCCATCCGCGGACCGATCATCGCCGCGCCCTTGGCCATGCCGAAGAGGGTGTAGTGGTGGCCATCCACGGTGAACGACGAGCCGGAGAGCTTGGGACGGGTGTCGGTCGTCATCATGCCCCGGGCCGCGGTGACGGCCGAATCGGCGTCGCTGCCGAGCTTGGCAGCCACCGTGTCGATGCCGGCCCGGATTTTTTCCAGGGGCAGGAACTCCCCGATGATGCCGGTGGAGAGCACGAGGGCCCCGGCCTCGTCCACGCCCACAGCCTTGGCGGCGGCGGCGGCCATCGCCCGCGCATCGTCGAGGCCGCGGCGGCCCGTGCAGGCGTTGGCGTTCCCCGAATTGATGGCGATGACGCGGAAGCCCTCACCCGGCGTCCGGCTGCGGTCGAAGGCCACCGGCGCCGCAAACACGAGGTTTGTCGTGTAAACGCCCGCTGCCGTCGCGTCGGCGTCGGACACGATCAGCGAGATGTCTTCGCGGGTGGGATTCCGCTTCAGTCCAGCATGGGTGCCCGCGGCGCGGAATCCCCGAGGCAGGGGAGGGATCGGCAGGCGAACGGGGGTTTCAGTGATGGCCATCGCTCTTTCTCGCGTGATGCCGCGGACAATGACCTGAAAGGCATTGCCCGCGTATGGACAGCAGCCCTTTTACAGCAGGCCTGTGGCTTCCGGCAGGCAGAACAAACAGTTGAAGTTTTGCACGGCCGCTCCGGCGGCGCCCTTCACGAGGTTGTCGAGGCAGCTGATCAGGAGCACGCGGCCGCGGACAACCCGGGCCGTGATGTCCACGAAGTTGGTATCGACGGTGTCCTTCGTGCCCGGGAGGTGATCGACGATTCGCACGAACCGCTCACCCGCGTAGGCGGCGCGGAGCAGTTTCATGACATCCGCCTCAGCGATAGGCTGCTTCGGCCGAATGTAGATGGTGGAGAGGATGCCCCGGTCCATCGGGGCCAGCTGCGGCGTGAAGATGACGCTGGGCATCATGGCAGCGTGCCGGTTGATGATCTGCTCGATCTCCGGCGTGTGGCGATGACGACCGACGTTGTAGGCCGACATGCTCTCGTTGCACTCCGGAAAGTGTGTCATCAGCTTGGGCGACCGGCCCGCGCCGCTCACGCCGCTCTTGGAGTCGATGATGATGTCATCGGTTTCGAAGAGGCCGCTCTTGATCACCGCCGCCAACGGAAGAATCGCCGACGTGGCATAGCACCCCGGGTTGGCCACCAGTTGCGCTCCGGCGATCTGTGGCCGAAACAGTTCGGGGAGGCCGTAGACCGTCTGGCCGAGCCGGCCCGCGTCGGGATGTTCGTGGCCATACCATTCCAGGTAGGTCGCAGCATCGTCGAGCCGGTAGTCGGCGCTGAAGTCAACTACCTTGGCGCCGGCGGCCAGCACCCTCGGGAGGATCTCGGCGCTGGCACAGTGGGGCAGGCAGCTGAACACACAGTCGGCGCGGCTTCCCACCTCCTCCGGCGTGAGGTCCTCGAGCGGCCTGTCGAGCCGTCCCACAAGGCTCGGGTGCACGCTCGATACCGGCGTGTTACCCTCCTGCCTGCTGGTAACGGCAACGATCTCCGCTTGCGGGTGACGCAGAAGAATCTTGATGGCTTCGAGGGCTGTGTAGCCTGTGGCGCCGAGAACAGCGACTTTGATCATCGGGAGAACCTGCGGGGTGAGCGAGGGGCTTTTATAGCGGCCGTGGGCGAATTCCTCCACATGGCCGTCAGCCGCCCATCAGCCGCTGTTCGATGAGCCGGATCAGCCAACTGGCGACGGCGGGTTTTGTGCCCCGCTTTTCACCCACGAGTTCGTGGTGGGCGTCATAGACAGCCACGGCATTTTTCGTCGATTCGAGGGCGGCCAGGTCGTTCACCACGATCAGGTCGCACTGCTTGGCCGTAATCTTGGCGCAGGCCCGCGCTTTGTCGGCACCCGGCTCGAGGGCGAAGGCGACGCACCAAGTTGCCCGCCGCTGGCCCGCCGGTCGGCGTTTGACGCGGGCCGCCAGCGTGGCGATCACGTCAGTGGTCGCCCGCAGCTTCAACGACAGGCCGGCTGCGGTGCGGGGAATCTTGCCGGCCACGGGCCGGTCGGGCTCGAAGTCGCAGGGGGCTGCCGCTGCGATCACGCCATCGGCCCTTGGGAGTTCTTCGATCGCTGCCGCCAGCATCTCAGCCGTGGTGACCACTGGAATCACCCGGGCTCGAGCGGGATACCGCACCGCGACCGGCCCGCTGACGATTGTCACCTCGTGGCTGCGCGCCAGGGCCGCCTGGGCGATCGCCCGGGCCATGCGGCCACTCGAGGCGTTGGTGAGATACCGCACCTCATCGATGTAGGCCCGCGTGGGGCCGGCGGTGAGCAGGATTCGTGCCATCGATCGCTATCCGCCCGGGGACCAGATCAGGAGGAACGTTTCCCTGGAACGCTTGCGAGAAGCTCGCGGATCACGCCCGCGATCTCCTCCGGTTCGGCCATCCGCCCGGCGCCCTGCTTACGGCAGGAGAGCCAGCCCGTGCCCGGCTGGATGATCTGCACGCCGTCGGCGGCAACCTGCCGCACGTTCCGCTGCACCGATGGCTTCGCCCACATGGCCGAATTCATCGCCGGCGCCATCACGACAGGACACTCGGCACAGAGCAGCAGCGTGGTCAGCAGGTCGTCGGCCGCGCCGATCGCCACCTTGGCGATAAGATCGGCCGAGGCCGGTGCCACGACCACCAGATCGGCCCGGGCAGCAAGTTCGATGTGGGCCCCGAGCGGGTGCACGCTGGGATTGAAGCTCCGCGTGGCGACCGGCCGGGCCGTGAGCGCTGCAAACGTGGCTGCTCCGACGAACCGCCGGGCATTGTGGGTGAGCACGGCCGTCACGCCGGCCCCCTGCTGCACGAGCAGGCTCGTCAGCGCAGCCGCCTTGTAGGCCGCAATGCCGCCCGACACGCCAACGATGATTTCACGACCTTCGAGCATGAGGGCATTGAAGCCGCGGCTACAGGATCGTGGGGTCGAAGTCGAGCGGACCGCCCGCTTCGGGCGACTCGCCAGTGACGCGGAGGTTCATCGAGGTGTCGAGGTAGATTTTGTCCTGCTTGATCTCCTCGATGACGATTTGCATCTTGTCGTTGGAATCGATGTCAACGAGCGGTCGTCCGCCAGCGTTGAGTGCCACCATGCGCTTCTGGATGAGGGTGGAAAGCTTGAAGCGTCCACCGACCTTGTTCACAATCTCTTCTTCACGCAGGTCGTCGATCATGTCTGGGCTCCTGAGGGGGTGTGCGGGCTGTGATCTGGGGCGCGGCTTGGGCTGTGGTTGGGGGTGTGATGCTGGCGAGGGTTTGCTGCGGGTTCCGGCAGGCCGGCGTCGAACAAGATTCGCTCGATCGCGGTGACCGATGCCGCGACGTCGTTGTCATTGACGACGCGGTGCTGGTAATGATGCGACTGCAGCAATTCCCGATGGGCCACCTCCAGCCGGCGGGCCATCGCTTCAGGCGATTCCGTTCCCCGGCCCCGAAGACGCTCAAGGAGTTGGTCGGGGTGGGACGGCTCGACGAAGATCGTGATCGCATCAGGATACCGTGCCAGAATCGAAAGTGTACCCTCGACGTCGATTTCGAGCACGACCCACTCCCCTGAAGCCAATCTGGGGGTGACTTCGTCTACCAGCGTGCCATACCAATACTGGCGTCCGTAGACCTGGCAGCACTCCAAAAAGTCGCCAGCAGAACGCCGCCGTTCAAATTCCTCGATGGGAATGAAGTGGTAATCGACTCCGTTTTGCTCGCCGACCCGGGGCGGCCGCGTGGTAGCCGAAACGCTCGGGATCAGGTGGGTTAAATCGGCTAGAAGCAGCCGCAGGATCGTGGTTTTGCCGACGCCCGAGGGGCCGGAGATGACGACGAGTTTACCCGGGGGGTTTGCCATCCAGATGTTCTACCGTGTCAACCGGTCGGTTGAAAAGCGTGGCGACCGGTCAGTTGAAAAGCGCGTCAACCCGTCAGTTGAACAGAGGCGGGTCACTCGAGGTTTTGCAGCTGCTCGCGGAGCCGTTCCACCTGGGTCTTGAGTTCCACGACCATGTGGGCGATTGCAACGTCGAGCGATTTGGAGGCGATTGTGTTGGCCTCCCGGGCTAATTCCTGGGCCAGAAAATCGAGTGAACGGCCTGGGGATTCCTCGTCGAGCAGCCGGTCGAACTGTGCCACGTGGCTCTCCAGTCGGACCAGCTCCTCCGCGATGTCGGACCGGTCGGCGATCAGGGCCACCTCCCGGATCAGGTCGGTCGAGGAAAGAGTCGCCCCGGAACCCTCCAGAAGTTTGTTCACGCGGTCGGTGAGGCGGGTGCGGTGTTCGACGAGCACCGCCGGCACACGCTGGCGAATCGCCGCGATCGACTGCCGAATCTCGCCACAGCCGTTCCGCATGTCGCGGGCCAGCGCATCCCCCTCGGCCCGCCGCATGCGTTCGAGCCCATCGAGGGCAGCGTCGAGGCCACGGGCTACTAGCGGCCATGTCTGGTCGATGGCGTCACTCGACGGCGGTGTCTCCACGAGAATGCCGGGCAGCCCGAGGATGCCGTCGATCGTCCGCGGGGCCGGGATGCGGTGAGAGGCACAGAAATCCTCGAGATCATCGAGATAGACGGCCAACTGGCCGCGGTCGAACCGGCGACCGGCGGGCGCCGCAGCCCCGGTCACATCGAGCGTCATCTGCACGGCGCCGCGGCGGATTCGGCTGCGGATCGCCGCCTCGATCCGCGGTTCGAGGGCCGCAAACGCATCCCGCGACCGCAGAGACAGTTTGAAAAAGCGGTTGTTGACCACCCGCAATTCAACACGGCAGGTACTGTTGTCTGCGGAGACGACACCCTCACCGCAGCCTGTCATGCTGATCGCCATGCGTCACGTGCTCCCCCGAAAGCGTGAAGAAGGATTCGCCAAGGCCACAAACGATTCGCGGCAATCGCGAGGCAAACGCCTGCTACTTGGCGGGAGCTGACTCGGCCGGGGCTACGGGGGCAGTTTCAGCCGCAGGGGCGGCGGTTGCTGGAGGTGCGGGTTTGGCCGCGTCGATTCCGGCATCCTTCCCGGTCTCGGCGGCGGGCGTGGCCGGCAGACTCAGCGGTGCGTCGGACGAAGCGGCAGGGGCAGCAGGCGTGCCAGCGGGGGCAGCAGGCGACTGGGGGCTGGTCACGGGCTGCGTGGGGGTCATTGGGGCGGTGGCCTGGGGTGCGGCGCCGCCCAGTTCACTCGAAAGCAGCGACTGCTGCCGGCCGAGGAGATTGGTCGCCAGCAGGCAGAGGATGATCCAGAAGGCGGCGACGCCGACCGTGATCCGTGTGAACAGGTCGCCCGCCTTCGTGCCGAAGGCGCTCTGGCCGCCCATGCCGCCGAGTGCACCTGCCAGACCACCACCCCGTCC
>CANHCU010000165.1 GCA_947459185.1 Planctomycetaceae bacterium
ACGAACTCGACATCTCCATCGGCGTGGCGGCCATCGGACGAACGAGCGTCACCTACGAGTGCGTGTTTGAGCACAACGGGCGGGCGGTGGCGGAGGGACGCGTCGTGGCGGTGCGGTGCCAGATGCGGCCGGGGAGCAAACTCGAGCCGGTCGGGATTCCCGCCGACATCGTTGCTCGCCTGACATCGTCGAACGCCGGGCGGAAACAGCATCAACCAGACTCAGTGTCCTGACTTTCAGACTGAGCCTCCTGACTTTCTCAAGCGGTCATCATGCTCGAGGTCGATCGCATCTCGAAGTCGTTTCCAACGCCTGCCGGCGAACTCCGCGTGCTTGACGGAGTTTCCTTCCATCTCGCTCCCGGCGAACGCATGGCGATCATGGGGCCGAGCGGTTCGGGGAAGAGCACGCTCCTCTCGATCCTCGGGGGGCTCGAGGAGCCGACCAGCGGCACGGTCACGCTCGATGGCGCCGACCCCTCCTCCATGACGGCGGATGCGCGGGCCATCTACCGGAATCGACGGATTGGATTCGTCTTCCAGGAGCACCATCTGCTGGCCGGCTGCACGGCGGTTGACAATGTCGTGTTACCGGCGCTCGCTACCGGCAGCGTGCATCGCGACATCGAGGTGCGGGCCCGGCGGCTGCTCGAACGGGTGGGCCTTGGCGATCGGCTCAGCTCGCTGCCCGCGGAACTCTCCGGCGGGGAGCGGCAGCGGGTGGCTGTGGCGCGGGCGGTCGTGCTCTCGCCGCGGCTGATTCTGGCCGACGAGCCGACCGGACAACTCGACGCCCATGCCGCCGCAACGGTGACCGAACTGCTCGTCGAACTAACGGCCGAAGCGGGCGGCATGCTGGTGGTCGTCACACATGCAGAGGCTGTTGCCGCCCGCGTGGGAACGGTCCGCCATCTCGTCGATGGGCGGCTCGCCTCATGACCGCGGCCGGCCAAGACCGCCGGGTTCCCGCGGCTGCCGTGCGGAGTGCCATGGGACTGGCCCTGCGGCTGACGCGGCAATGGTGGCCACACCTGCTGTCGCTCGCCGCAGCCTGCGGCATCGTGGCTGCGACCATCGCCGGGGCTCTGGGCGTCGGGGACGCGCTCACGCAGGGACTGCGGCGGCTGGCACTGGCCCGCCTCGGTGGCATCCAGGCGGCGCTGCTCTCCGACGGATTCTTTCGCGCGGAACTCGCGGACGAGACGGCGAACCGCCTACGGTCGCAGGCCGCTGCAGCAAATGCCTCCGCCGCTGACGTGCTCGTGCCGGCGATCGTGCCGGCGATCGTGATGGAGGTGTCGCTCGAGGGGGCCGCCACTGGCGATCGTGCCGGCAGGTCGGCGCGGGCGACGTTGCTGGCCTGTGATGATCTGCCGGCGCTTGGATTTTCGCCAGTGACACCCGTTCCGCCAGCAGACGCAGTGGCGATCAATAGCGTGCTCGCCAGCCGCCTCGGTGTTGGGCCGGGCGACCCGGTCGTGCTCCGGGTCACGAAGCTGGGTGATGTGCCTGCCGACAGCCCGCTGGGCCGTCGCACGGCGGATTCATGGAGCAGGCGGCTGCGGGTGGCGGAGGTGCTGCCGGCCGATGGGCTCGGGGAGTTTTCGTTGCGGCCCACGCAGGTGACCGTTGGACTGGCTGTCGCGTCGCTGGCCACAGCGCAGGCGGTCCTGCGACGGAAAGAACCGTCCGCCAACACGCTGCTTGCCGTCGTCGCCGACGCGACTCCCGTCGGGGCCCGCGGTGCCAATGCCCTGGGGGCGGCGGTCAAACCCACGCTCGACGACCTTGGTCTCGTCTGCGACCAGCCGGCCGGCAGCGGGGCCTTGCGGCTGAGCTCGCGCCGCCTGCTGCTCTCCCCCGAGGCGGACCGCGCCGCGTCGCAGGTGCTCGGGCCGCTGGGGGGCCGACCTACGCTCGCATTCCTCGCCAATGCGATGACGCCCCTCATAACGCCCCTGGTGGACGGAAAGCCCGCCGCGGCGAGCATCCCGTATTCGACCGTCGTGGGCATCGACACCACGAGCCTGCCTGTCGGCGATCTCGTTGACGATCAGGGGAAACTCCTGACGATGCCGGGGCCTGACGAGATCGTCATCGATCGCTGGATGGCCGATGATCTCGCGTCTCAGGGCGTGCCGGTGGCGGTGGGCGATTCGATCAGGCTGCAGTATTTCCTGCCCGAGACACTGCACGGCCGGGTGGAGGAGGCGGCCGGCACGCTCAGGGTCAGCGGCATCGCCAGCATGCGCGGCGCTGCGGTCGCTCGGGATCTCGTGCCCGAGGTGGAAGGCATCACCGATGAGGCCTCGATCGCCGACTGGGATCCCCCCTTCCCTTTCGACCGCAGCCGCGTCCGGACGGTGCCGCCGCACGATGAGGATGACCGCTACTGGAAGGCCCACGGCGCGACGCCGAAGGCCTTCGTCTCGCTCGCGGTCGCGCGGCGGCTGGCCGGCAGCCGGTTTGGTGTCACGACGGCGTGGCACGTGCCCGAGCAGCCGGTTGACGCGGCCGATGCGACCCGTGCCGCCCTGACTGACGCGATCGATCCCTCCCGTATGGGAATGAGGGCCGTGCCGCTGCGTGCTCAGGCAGAGGCAGCAGCGCGGGGATCGACGCCGTTTGGCGGCCTGTTCCTCGCGCTCTCGAGCTTCGTTGTGGCCTCGGGTCTCCTGCTCGAGTGGCTGCTCTTCTCGCTGCTTGTTGCCGCTCGCCGCCGCGACATCGGCATCCTGACGGCCATCGGCTGGCCGGCTCATCGGGTGGCCCTGCTGCTCCTGATGGTGGCAGGCTTGGCGGCGATTGCCGGGGTGCTCGTCGGCACGCTGGTGGGGCCGCTCTGGGCGAGGCTCCTGCTCGACTGGCTGGCGCAGGCTTGGAACACGGGCGTCGCGGCCGGATCGAGTGCGGTGTTTGCCAAAGGGACAGAGGCCTTTGCCGGCTCGTCGCTGCGGTCTCTGCTGCCCGCGGCGGTCGGGGCAGCGGCTGTGTCGCTGCTTGCGGCGGCAGTGGCGGCCTGGCGGGCCGCGAGGCTGCCGCCGCTCACGCTCTTGAAGGCGGGTGGTGGCGATCCATTGGCCGTGCGAGGCAGGGCCGGTTCGATCGTCATCGGCCTGGCCGTGGTCGGCCCCCTGGCTGCCCTCGGGCTGGCATGGTGGGCGCGGCGGGCCGATCCGCAGGCGGCCGTTGGCCTGTTCTTTGCGGCGGGGTTTGCGGCGCTGGCTGGACTGCTCGCCGGCGTCAGGCTGCTGCTTGGCCACGGCGCCGCCGGCAGCCGAGGTCCGCTCCGCACGCTTCCCGATCTCGCCTGGCGGGGGCTCACGCAGGGGCGATCGCGGGCCTTTTCCGTGGCCGCAATCGTGGCCTGTGCGGAGTTCCTGATCGTCGCCGTCTCGTCCTTCGCGGTCCATCCGCCGCAGCGGCCGCAGGATCGCGATGCTCCCACCGGCGGTTGGACCTTCATGGCCACGTTCGGTAGCCCGACCGGCATCGATCCCGCCGATCCCGTTGCGCGAGAATCGCTCGGCCTCTCCGACGCCGATCGCAACGCCCTCTCCGCCTGCACGATTGCCAGGATCCGGTCGTCCGCGGGCGACGACGCCAGTTGCGTGAATCTCTATGCGCCCACGCAGCCAACTGTGCTGGGCGTGGGCGCGTCGTTCATCGAGCGGGGGGGATTCCGATTCGTCGATCAGGCGCCGGGCATGCAGGCGAATCCGTGGCTGCTCCTCGAGCGGGAGATCGGGCCGACCCCATCAGGAGTGGCCGCCTCGGGAACGGAGAGCCCGCCGACGCCGGTGACCCCCGTGATCATCGACCAGGCCACGGCCCAGTGGGCGCTCAAACTCGGCGGCGTCGGGGCGCGGTTTGAACTGCCGGTCGATGCCGGGACCGCCCTGTTTGAAATTGTGGGTCTTTTGGAACCCGGCATTCTGCAAGGGTTTCTGATCGTGTCGGAGCGGCACTTCGAGCGGCTGTTTCCACAAGCGTCGGGCTATGCCCTCGCGCTTGTCGACGCCGGGGACGCCACGGAAACAACATCAGCCGCTGCCGACCGTCTGCCGCGGGCCATCGCCGCCGCGTGGGCCGATGCGGGGGTCACGGTCACCCGCACGACCGACCGGCTCCGCAGCCTTCAGGCGGTGCAGAATACGTTTCTGGCTGGCTTTCAGACGCTCGGCACGCTGGGCCTCGTGCTGGGGGCCGCCGGTGTTGCGGCCGTGCAGTTTCAGAGCGTGCTTGAGCGACGCGGGGCCCTCGGCCTGATGGCCGCGGTCGGCTTCACGGGGGCGAGGCTTCGAATGGTCGTGGTGCTGGAGACGCTGTTGATGGTGCTGCTGGGGCTGGCGGTGGGCACGCTCTCTGGCTGCCTGGCGCTTGTGCCCGCGTTTGCGGCCGGCCGTGCGGGCGTGCCGGTTGGTTGGATCGCCTGCACCTGGGGGCTCACGCTTGCGGCCGCGGTCGTCGCCGGCATCGCGGCCGCCCGACGGGTGGTCCGTCTCGAGCCGGGAAAAGTCCTGGCGGAGGCCGATTGAGCCACGGGCTTGAACCGGCCGCGGACCGGCCAGCGGACCGGGCTCATGGTCCCTTCAAATGGTCTGGTCACGTGGTCCGGTCACCTTTCCGGCACGTTTTGCGTTTGAGTTTTTCGCGGTTGGCGGGGTAGTGTCTGCCCCATGCATATCGTCGTGATTCTGCCGCGGTGGGTTGGCGACCTCGTGATGAGCACGCCCATGCTCCGCGCGGTCCGCGAGCATTATGGATCGTCGGCGCGGATCACCGGCGTGGCCAAGCCGATGTTTGCCGAACTGCTCGAGGGCACGCCGTGGCTCGATCGGATGGTCTTCTACGACCGTCACAGCCGCGACCCCAGCCGGCGGTTCCGCGCGGTAGCGGGGCAGCTCCGCGACGATCGGGCCGACATCGCACTCATCGTGCCAAACTCACTCTCCTCGGCGGCGCTCGCCTGGGCTGGCGGCGCGAGGCGACGCGTCGGCTTCGCCCGCCATGGACGGCAGTGGCTCCTCACCGATCCGCTGAAGGACCCGCGGGTGCCCACGAAGACCGGTGGCCTGCCCCCGTGGTCACTAGCCAGCTGGTTTCGCGTCGAGCCCGCATCGCCAGCCGGTCACGCCATGGACATGGCCGTGCGAATCGGCGTGCCGCGGCAGCCGCTCACGTTGGAGTTGGCCACCACGCCGGCCGATGAGTCCCTGGCCGACGACGTACTGGGCCGGCTCTTTCCCGCTGCAGCATCGGCGACTGCGGGGCCGCTGATCGTCTTCAATGACAACGGCGCCTACGGCCCTTCGAAAGCCTGGGGGGCCGATCGATTTGCGGCGCTGGCGAAGCTGGCGATCGAACGGCTGCCTGGTGCCCGGGTGCTCGTGCACTGCGGTCCCGGCGACCGCGACGAGGCCCGCGGAATCGTCCGCGCGGCCAATCATTCGGCGGTGCAAAGCCTCGCCGACGAGGCGAAACTTCCCTTCGGCCTCTCCAAGGCGGTGCTGCGGCGGGCCGCTGTGCTCGTCTCCACAGACAGCGGTCCGCGGCACATCGCGGCGGCATTCGGCACGCCCACGGTTGTGCTGCTCGGGCCGATGGATCCGCGGCTCAGCCGTTCCGACCAGCGGCATCTCGTCGAGATGCGGCTCGACCTCGCCTGCTCCCCCTGTGGACGGCGTGTCTGCCCGCTCCAGCACCACGATTGCATGCGGCTGCTCGCGGTGGACGACGTGGCGAGTAGGATGTTTGAGTTGTTGAAGGACGCCGGCTCCATCACGGCATGAGTCGCGTCCAAAAACAATGGTCCGCATAGAGTGATCCGCGCGTCTGATGCGCCCCCTGTGGAGAACGTTCGATGATGCAGTTCCTGGGAATGCTCGCTGCCGTCGCCCTGACGGCCTTCTGCTGGGGCGTGTATGGGCCCGTGCTCCACTTTGGCCGTGAGGCGATGCACTCGAACCTAAGACCCTTCATGTGCGTGGGCATTGCCTACTTCGTGATCGCTGTCATCGTGCCACTCGCGCTCCTTGCCCGGGGTGGTGAGCGGGGCGGCTGGACGAACAAGGGCGTCTTCTGGAGCATGCTGGCGGGTACGGCCGGGGCGCTCGGCGCACTCGGCGTGATCCTGGCGCTCGGCTTCGGCGGCAAGCCGATCTACGTGATGCCGCTGGTGTTCGGCGGCGCGCCGGTGGTCAACACACTGCTCACCGCTTTCATGAACCGCTCGTTCAACCAGCTGAAGGCGCCGTTTCTCGCCGGTCTGATCCTCGTGATCATGGGCGCCGTGACCGTGCTCGTCTTCAAGCCGCAGCCGCAGGCTCATGCCCCGTCGGCAGCCGTGGCAGCTGCGGCCCAGAAGGCCTCGGCGGACGATGTCTCCGCTGAGGCTGCGCCGATCGATGCGGTGCGAGCCGAGACGGCGAAGCCCGCCACGGTGGAGAAGAAGGCCGAACGCTTCCTGGAGATTCTTCTGTCGATCGCGATGGCGATGTTCTCCTGGGGTGCCTACGGCCCCGTGCTCCATCGCGGTCAGGCGGCGATGGGGGGAAGCCGGCTGCGGCCGCTGATCTGTATCGGCGCTGCCTACTTCCTCATCGCCGTGCTCGTGCCGATGGCACTGCTCGTGCCGATGGGCGACACGGGAATCTGGGAATTCACCGGCACGCTCTGGAGCCTCGGCGCAGGCTCGCTCGGCGCCCTCGGCGCCCTCGGCACGATTCTCGCCTTCGCCTGCGGTGGCAAGCCGTTCACGGTGATGCCCGTCGTGTTTGGCTGCGCACCGGTGATCAACACGCTGACGACGCTGGCCCTGGCCCACACGCCCACGACGGCGATCAGCCCGTGGTTTCTGGCCGGCCTACTCGTGGTGGCGGCGGGTGCTGCGACGGTGCTCGCCTTCGGCCCGCGCGGCCACTCGCCTGCGCCGGCAAAGTAGGACGGTGACGGCACGGTTCGGGGCTGCCCATGCCCCGTCGCCGGACGCAGGAATCCCCCGGCTTGCGCCGGGGGCTTTTATGGAATCCGATGAATCCGTGAGGGGCTGGCCATGTCCCGAGAGCCGGCGTTGCTGACAAGCGCAGGCAGGATGCCGGAGCGCAGTCAGCATCGAGTGAGCGAAGGACAGGATGTCCGTAGCGAACGTCCGGCGACGGGGCATGGGCAGCCCCGAACCGTGCCGTCACCGTCCTACTTTGCCGGCGCAGGCGAGTGGCCGCGCGGGCCGAAGGCGAGCACCGTCGCAGCACCCGCCGCCACCACG